>NZ_JAUBTX010000002.1:0-376047 GCF_036705185.1 Microcoleus sp. B4-D4
CAACGGATAGCAACAGCACATCCCAATGAATCAGGAAGCCAGTGCTGTATGCTACGCATCAGCGTCTGGTAGTTCACATCCAGTAAAGCCATTGAGGAGCATCTGGTGTTTGGCATTTGATGTGCGATCACATCAATCAAAAAATGCTTTTTGCCCAACTAAGATGCTCCTAGCCATTGATACCTTTAGCGGTATCCCCGTCTCCCCATACCCAGTCTAATTTTGGGCTTTCACATCATCCCAAGAAATCCCCCACCCAACGAGTGCATCTTGAAACAGAAAAGCTTAAGGCGCTGCCGCCGCCCTGCGGTTGGCCACAATCAGATTAGCCTGATACTCTGTCGCTTTTTGCTGAGCCTTTTGATAGTTCGGGCTAGTTGACGGCACGGCTCTCATCAGCCCAACCGCTTTCTGCCACTCGCTTGCTACTGCAATCCACTCATTTTGAGACTGAGCCGTCTGGGCCAACACAGCCGCCTTCTGAGCGTTGTTAACGCCTTCTCTCCAAGGATCTGGCTTAGGCGCGACGGCTTTTGGTGCAGGAGAAGCTGCCTTGGGCGCTGGAGATGTCGGAGCTGGGCTGGCGGGCGCTGCTGTGGGAGAGGCTTTGGGTACAGGAGAGACTGGCTTTGGAGTTGCGCCAGATGCGTTTGGAGAGGGTGCGGTGGGGGTTTTTGATGCGCCAGATGAGGCTTTGGGGGAGGGGGAAGCAGCTTCGGGGACGCTTGGTTCTGGGTTCGAGCCGCCGAAGGGCAAATTTCCCGTGAAGTAAAGCCCTGCGATCGCCACCACAGGCACTAAGATACCCACAGGTATTACCCATTTGGGGAATTGTTTTTTCGCAGGCGTGGCTATATCTTCGTGTTCGTCTTCGTCTTCGTCTTCGTCGCCGTCATCTCGATCGAATTCTGATTCTTGATAATAGTCTTCGTCTTCGGGTTCGACATCATCTAAACCTATAGAATCATCAGGTATTCCACTCTCGGAGGGGTAAAGCGACTCTTCGGGCATCAGATTTATTTCATCTTCCCACGCAGCCGAGCCGTCACCTGTTCGACGTCCGTAAACCTTGACAGTATGAATTGATTCGACTCCCAAATTCGTCATCCCGTTGCGGATGAAATCGACCAATGCCATTTGACTCGGTACTTTGCTGGACTCCAAAATTATGTGGAGGCAGCCGTTGTCCCGCGTCACGTCGGCTTTGATGCCTTTGGGTTGGAGTGTACGGTTGATGCTAGATGCGATCGTATCTGGATCGCCCTGCTTGAGAAGTTCCTGCAGGTTTTGTTGTGTCATGGGTAGCGCTCTTTTTTTTTTGGGGGGGGGTTGGAGAGCCGGCAAATAATATTATTAACCGATCGGCGTTAGGCCGCGGACAATATTTATTTACCACATTAGCTTCTAGTGTGGCATTCTGAGACTATTTCTCGTATCTATTCAAAACCTTTTGACCTGCGATCGGGCATCAAGCACACAGGCGCGAGCAAAATTTGTTGTAAAAATTTACAGTAATCTCGCCCAAAAACGGTTATAATTTTCCTGCACTCCTGGCAGACTCCCAAAATTTGAGAAACTTGGACGGTTCGGCAGTAGAGGTGGCAACGGGTTCGCGCGGTGAGAGCAGCCGAACCGAACGTCTCGCGCCGAAGTTTCAAATCAATCTCAAATCGACGCTTCGGGCTGCTCCTGCTGCCAGCAGAGGACATCAGCGAAACAAGCTAGAAAGTTCTATAACTTTGGTTTGCAGAGTTGAGATTTCTTCCCGGCCCCGTTTTAAAGAAGCTTCTAATTCTAGGAGCAACGGCAAACTTTTTTGCAGTTTTTCTAAGCTGGCGTTCTTGACTTCTTGACGAAAATAGTATATGCGTTTGGGATTGCCAAGGTCTAGAGATCGAGCAATTTTATCGTCGCCCTCGCCCGCTTGGATCATTGCCTTTACCCACAGCCAAATCCGAAACTTACCAGTCAAGCCTGCCACAATCCTCAAACCAGGCTCGTTTTTGGCCGCTAAGCCCGCCAATAACTCCAAAGCACCTCCCGTATTGCCCTCGCGAATTGCATCGGCTAGTTGGAAGGTATTCTGGGCGTGACAGTGCACTAATGCGGCTACTTCCTCCGGGTTGAGAGGTTGGCTGCGGTTGCCGGCAAAGAGTCGTAATTTTTCCAATTCGCTGTATAGCTGACGGGTATCGCTACCGATGGATTCGGCCAAAAGTTCGATCGCCGTGGCGGTCAATTTGACATTCATTTCGCCGGCAACTTGGCGCGCCCGCTGGGCTAATTCCTTGTCATTCCAAGGCGGAATCGGTGAAAATTCGCGAAATTCGCCGGACTTGTTGAGTAGCTTGGTAGATTTGAGCCGGCTGTCGGGTTTTTTGACGGATGTCAGCAGCAACACTGTTGTAGGGGGAATCACCGGCAGCGTCCGTTCCAATTGGGCCAAGAGTTCTGGAGAACACTGCTGGGTGAGAGTCGTATTTGTCAGCCAGACAAAACGGCTGCCGCTACCGAAGGGGGGTGTTAAGGCTCGATCGAGTCCTTCGATCACTGCTTCGGGCCGATCGGCAATTATCTTGTCATAGTTAAAACTAGCCCAGTTGGGGTCGAGGACTGTTTGGCGCAATTTTGTGACTGCTTGCGCGATCGCAAAGTCGTCTTCCCCCCAAAATAGGTAAAACTGCATATTTAAAGCTCTGTACAGGAAAAAATTTGAGTCGCACGATCGTCGGCTTGTCCAACATATCCTGAATCCGACTGTTGGAAGCCCGCACCATAATATAAAATTTGGTGTGGGAGTATTTCACCGCGAGGAAATCAAGATTGGATGATACTTATCAAGCTTACGTAAACCGGGTGGCGCGAATGACGCTGCTGGACTCCTATAAGTCCCAGATGGAACACATCCAGGAATCTCCAAAATTTAAGCCTGATGAAGCCGGTCACAGAAATCCTGTACCTTTTCCGGGTTATTCGGTGATTACGCCACCTGCGGGGGAAGATGCAGAAAATACTGCTCTTTATAGTAATTTGCAGTCAGTCCAACAACGGCTATTGCAGGAAATCGCGGACGGTGCGATCGTAGCACTGCCTCCTGATAGCTTCCATTTAACCGTGGCAGATCTGATTTGGAGCAGCGCTTTTCAAGATGCTTCTGAGAACAATCCAGAATTTGAAGAGCAACTGCGCGATCGAATGAAAGAGTGTTTTGCCACCTGCAAACCCTTGGCGGGAGGCCCGGAGATTCGCTGGACTGTGCTGGGGTTGATGGTGATGACTAGGGCTGTGGGTGTTTGTTTGGCACCGACTGACGAAAACTCTTACAAGCAAATTCTAGAGTTTCGGCGATCGATCTATCAAAATCCCGATTTAATTGCTTTAGGAATTGAACAGCAATATCATTTGACGGCACACATTACTCTGGCTTATTTTGGGGACACCGGGCCGAATTTAGACCGCGATCGTTTGGTCGCCGTGATGTCTGAGTTAAATGACCAATGGCTTGACACGCCACAAGAACTGTGCGTGCACCGAGCCGAACTGCGGAAGTTTGACGACATGACTAGCTACGTGCGGCAACCGGATTGGCCTGTTTTTGAATTTTAAGGAAGTCATTAGTCATTAGTCATTAGTCATTAGTCATCAGTCATTAGTCAGTAGTCAGTAGTCATTAGTCATTAGTCATCAGTCATTAGTCATCAGTCATTAGTCAGTAGTCAGTAGTCATTAGTCATTAGTCATCAGTCATTAGTGCTGTCCCCCCCCCGAGCTTTCCGTCCAACGTCATCAGGAAGAGGGAAGAGGGAAGAGGGAAGAGGGAAGTTCGGCAACGAGCTAGGTAGGGAATTTAACGGATACAAGTCAGAATTCAGAGGACTCAATCAAGGAAAATTCTCCCCACTCTCCATTCTCCCCACTCTCCATTCTCCCCTTCTCCGCCTCTGGCATCTCCTCTGTTTCAAGGGTCAGGATACTGCCTATAGCGGTTCTCACAAAAGTGAGGTATGCTTTTAGGCCCGATGCCCGATGCCCGATGCTTTTAGGCCCGATGCCCGATGCCGGATAGTGCCTCATCTTTCTGAGAAAGGCGATATTAAATGCTTTAATTATTCTGGCTTGGTAACAAAATCAAGCAAAAAATTTATGATAAACCCGGAAAAATCAGTAATTCTGGTTTTTTACTTTTTGCTTAAATAGTGACTGTACACGTTGTTGGTATTGGTTTAGATGGAGCTGCTGGGCTGAGCGAATCGGCGCGGCAGGTTGTAGAAACGGCCGCTCTGCTGGTAGGGAGCGATCGACATTTGAGCTATTTTCCCGATCGCGGCCGAGAGCGCTGGGTGTTGGAAGATTCAACCGAAGCAATTCTGGAAATTCGGCGCTGGCTGGCGGAAGTACCGCAGTTAGAGGCGGATGCGGAAACTGTGGAAAGAGGCCGAGGTTCGATCGTCATTTTAGTAGCCGGCGACCCCATGTTCCACGGCTGGGGAAAGTTACTAATTTCCCAAATTCCGCCAGATAAATTGACATTTCACCCCCATGTGAGCTCGGTGCAACTGGCCTTCAACCGCTTGCAAATCCCGTGGCAGGATGCTCATTTTGTGGCCTCCCAGGGACGTTATTTTGAGGAATTGACGGCAAAACTCAAGTTAGGTGTGGAAAAAATTGCCGTGCTCGCGGACGAAACTCTCACTCCGGCGGCTTTAGCAAATTTGGTGAAAGCTCTAGATTTGCCGGCACGCTATCAGTTTTGGGTTTGCGAAAATTTGGGTTCTCCAGAGGAGAAGGTTGGCTTGTATTCTCTAGAAGCTTTGCTGCGAGAGTCTTTTTCACTTCTGAGCGTGGTTGTAATGCAGAGGGTGTTCCCGCCAGCAGAAGCTTTGGATTTGGCAAGTTTGCCTTTGTTGGGGATTCCCGATGCAGCTTTTATCGGTGGCGGTGACAGGCTTGGTTTGACGGTGGAACGGGAGGTGCGGGTGTTGGTGCTGGCACAGTTGGCTTTGCGGCCGGAACAAGTTGTCTGGGATGTGGGTGCTGGTAACGGTTCTGTGTCGATCGAGATTGCTCGATTATTCCCGCAGTCTGAGGTATACGCGATCGAACAAACGGTTTCTGGTACTTCTGCGATCGAACTTAATTGTAGTCGTTTTGAGCTGCAAAACGTGCTTTCGATTCATGGCAGGGCACCGGAAATTTTGCACCGCTTGCGCCCGCCGCACCGGATTTTTATTGGCTGCTGCGGTGAAGGGCTGACCAAAATTTTGGGCGTTTGCGCCCTGCGGCTGCTCGCTGGAGGCTCGATCGTCCTAGCTTTGGATGTTTTTGAGGATATTGCTACTGTTTTGAGCTGGATTGGCGATCGGGTGCGCCGGGAACCGCACTGGAGTTACCGAATTCTGCAGGTGCAGTTGTCGCGTTCTATTTCTGCGGGCAGTTTGACTCGTTTTGAGGCGCTGAATCCAATTTCGATTGTGACTATCGATCGACATTTGAATTAATGTCTGATTTTTAACTGCTGATTAATGGCTGTGTTATCTATGTTTTGTTTTTTTATTGAATGTAATCTTTTTTTTACCGCAGAGGGCGCAGAGGGCGCAGAGGAAGAGAATAGGTAATTTTAAAGGGGTTGGGGATATTAGGTTTTAATTTTTAATTAACAAAATTACGGCTGCTGTTGCTAGCAATAACAGAATTCCGGCTGCACCGGCTAGGGGTTTTGCTGCTATTCCTGTAATCCATTCCGGTACCTTAGAAGTTGGTTTAATTGCGCCTTCTGTATCTACGGTAGTTATACCCCAAATCCAAGCTGCGTGAATGCCGATCGCCAATCCTAAACTGCCATTGTCGGCGATGCGGGCTAAGGTTAAAACCATGCCCATCAGCCACAATCCCGGCAGTTGCGGTAGGGTTTCTTTGGCGGCCCAAATGAGGTGGGCGATCGCGAATATGAAACTGGCGATCGCACCTGCTATTAATATTGAGTAATCTTGCTGGAGGATTGTTTGCAAGCAGCCGCGAAAGATTAACTCTTCTGTGGCGCTAATCCACAGTCCTAATAACAGAGTCAGCAGACTAGCAGGATTAATGATTAATGCCCAGAAATTAATGTTTTTTTCGCCTGTTTCGGTGGAAATTTCACCTTTTTTTAACTCGATCCAGCCTGCGGTTAATTGTAGACCGAATAAAATTACTAAGCTGATTATTCCTAATCCTAATCCCCCCAGTAATGACATCACAACTGCGGGTTGCCAATCCCAACCCCAACTAGCAAAAGTTGTGTTTTCGATCCAACTTGTCGCCCACAAAATGAAGGGTACAATCAGGTATAGGGAAGCGAGTAAAGGTAGTTTTTTGTTTCCCAAAGGTTGGGGCGGATGCCATTTGAGGGCGATCGCCAGTACGATCGCTACGGGTAGCCACACAGCAATCCAAGTTGAGAAAAACAAGATTATTTTGATAATTGCTGGTATTGACGGCGACATCAGTCGCAGGTTGTTGATACTATTCCACATTTAATGGGTTGCAACTATAATACTGTTCACTGTTGACTGTTGACTGTTGATTGTTGATTGTTGATTGTTGATTGTTGATTGTTAGTTGTTATTGGGAATTGTTATTTGTTAGTTGTTATTTGTTAGTTGTTATTGGGAATTGAGAATTGGCAATTGGGAATTCGTAGCAAGTAACCAACAACTACTGACAAATTCCCAACAACTACTGACAAATTCCCAACAACTACTGACAAATTCCCAACAACTACTGACTACTGACTACTGACTACTAACTACTAACTACTAACTACTGACTACTGACTACTAACTACTAACTACTGCCAACTGCCAACTGTCAACTGCCAACTGCCAACTGACTACCGATCGATCTTGCGCTGAATTTGCCTTAGAGACTGGTACATTTCTGGAAGGCGGTTGTAAATAGCTGTGGCTTTGAGAAATAGTTTGTGGGGAATTGCTGGAGTGCCGGTGACGATCGCGCCTGCGGGTACGTCGTTGTGAATTCCGGCTTTGGCTGTGGCGATCGCCCCATCTCCGATTTTAGCTTGATTGGCAATGCCAACTTGACCTGCCAAAATTACATTGTTGCCAATTTTCACCCCGCCAGCCATGCCAACGTGAGCGGCAAACGCGCAATTTTTCCCGACTTGACAGCCGTGACCTACCTGTACTAAGTTGTCGATTTTTGTATTCTGGCCGATGCGGGTTTCTCCGACGGCGGGCCTGTCGATCGTGCTGTTGCAGCCAACCTCAACACCCTCTTCTAATACGGTGCAGCCAGACTGCTCCATTTTCACCCACCCGGAGGCTGTCGGCACGAACCCAAAACCTTCGGAACCGATCGCCGCACCGCTGTGAATCACGCAATTTGCCCCGATGCGAGTACGTTCGTGAATCACGCAGTTAGCGTGTAAAACAGTGTTTTCGCCTATTTCCGCATCCGGGTAAATTACGACATTTGGGTGAATGCAAGCGTTGCTGCCAATTTTGACTTTTGCTTGAATTACGCTGTGGGGCCCGATACTGACATTTTCACCGATTTCTGCGCTGGGGTGAACGACGGCTGAGGGATGAATTTCGGATGGTGGGCGAAACGGTTGATAGAAAAGGGCGATCGTTTGAGCAAATAACAATCGCGGATCTGCTGCGGCTATCCAAGCAATGTTGCGATCGCTGCATTGAGCTTGCAGGTTTTCGTCTAAGGGTAAAATTAAGGCGGAAGCGTTTGTAGTGGCTGTATGAGCGGCAAATTTAGCTCCTTCTATATAACTGATAGTACCGGGTGCAGCTTCATCGACTGGGGCGGGGCCTGTAATTTCTCGATCGTCCGCGCTGGAGGATTTGAGGCTGTGGTTGTTGGCTAAATTAAGTTTCTCTACTATTTCGCTAAACTTCATTTATAAAAATTTGTTGTTAACACAGATGGATCATAGTTAAAAGTACCAGCTTTGGAGCACGATCCGAGCAGTTGGCATTGAAAAAACAAAAACCCCGACTTCTCACAGAAATCGGGGTTGTAGCGATCGATTGTTTTTGTCAACTATTGAACGGAAACTGCATCTACATCAACGGTACTCGCTGTAGTGTCCGAGGGGCTGCCGGTGGCTTGGGAGGCTGATGCTGTCTCTGTTTGGCGGGATTTAAAATAGTCGGTAGCCATTTGCGAGACTTCCGAAATCAGCAATACTGCGATCGCCAAGTCGTCAATTTGTCCGATTACGGGGAGAAAATCGGGCGCAATGTCGATCGGGCTGACTAGATATGCCAACGTTCCCAGAATAATCCACCAGCGGTACTTGGGGTTGCGGAGCGTGTCGCGATACCAGTTGTAAACAGATTGTATAGAAAAGTTCATGGGGTTGTCCTCTCGTTATATTTTCAATCTTGACAAATTATCGCTCGAAACGCTTGTGGAGATATCCCCCCTAAGATTGGGAAGAGACTTCTACCTGGGAGTATAGGGAATTGGGGAGGGACAATTTGTCAATCTGTGTCCCAAAGGCGGGGACTCTTGACAACGCCCCTACAGAAACCTGACAGATGAAAGGCGATGGAATTAATCTGTGTTGATCTGCGTCGATCTGCTGTTTAAACAAATCTTCATATTAGACCTCTTGCAAAAGTCAAATTGACCCCCCTTAGTCCCCCCTTCCGCGGGGAGAAACAAGAATAATCTTGCTCCCTCCCCTTAATAAGGGGAGGGTTGGGGTGGGGTGCTTTGGATTTTTGCAAGAGTTCTATTGTTGACGGTAGATTCGGAATCTATTACTTGTATATCGTGATTAAAGCAAGTTACTTAGATTGGGATTTTTAAACTGCAGATGTTAACAGATAAACACAGATGAACGCTGATGGGATTTATCTGTGTTGATCTGCTGTTTAAAAAAATCTTCATATCTTTCAATCACGAATCTTGAAACACCCATTTTTGGTCGCCGATCGCAATTTCGCAACCGTTGGCTAACCAAAAAGGGTCGTTAGCAGCCAGCCTCTGTCCGCCCACAAAAGTGCCGTTGGAACTGCCGCTATCGACAAGTTGATATCGCTGTTTGCCAACTTCGTCAGTGGCCCTGCGAATCTGGGCGTGGTAGCGCGAACTTTGCGGATCTTGCAATACTAAAGTGTTAGTTGGTTCGCGTCCAATTGTAAAAGGATTGGCCGTTAAACCGATCGCCTGTCCAGAAAACTTGTAGATTAAATATGCGGTGTTTTTGCGATCGCTGCTGGCGAGTACCGTCGGTGCAAGTGAAGGTGAATTTCTCGCAGGTGGGAGACTGTTTTGGGCGAGTTGTTCTGTCAGTTGTTGCAAATCGCGATCGAATGCTGCTGCTGTGTCAGAAGCTGGAAGACTCGCGGGAGAATGACCTGAAATTAAGTTTAACTGCTGTACTGGCGCTTGAGGCGCGATCGGGCGGCCCGCTTCGGCAATTCTCATTTGCAGGGCGGCGGCATTTTCTGCTTCTTGTCGAGCACTCATTCCCTCAACTTGGCGAATAACTCCGTTGGTTTCGGGAAAGCTGACATCGCCAATTCGCACGTCTTCTAAGTTAAAACCTAGGGTATAAAAATCTTGGACGCGATCGAGCAAATTTTGGCGCAGCAAGAGCCGGCCTTGGGTGATAAGCTGTTGTAGGGGAATTTGCCCGATCGCTAATCCCATACAATCCTTAACTGCACTTGCTAAAACAGCTAGAGGATCGGACAATTCTAAAGCTACTCGTTTCGGATCTATAACTTGATAAATAACCGTCAGAGTCGCATCAATTAAAAATCTATCCTTAGACAAAAAATCTCCGTGCGACTGTACATCCAAATTGCGGAGTTTGGTGTCTACGATGACAATTTGACACTGTTCCAGCAGGGGAAGGGCGAAGCTGAAATGCCGCCCGGATTTCAGGGTACGCACGGCGCGGCCGTTTTTGACCAACAGCCCCGTGTAACCCGCCCCGATAAAGTCCATACTAAACCCGGCCCAGCGTTCGGGTGTGACGGTTTGAATTAGGGGAGAGGCGTTGTTCATGACAGGGAGTTGAGGGAGGTTTGATTCTATTTTTAGGGTAACAAATTGCTGGCGGCGAGCGATCGGGCGGTGTGCCGGTTCTGCAACCTCTATTCTATACTTCTGGACTCCCCGCGATTCAGCCCGGACTGGAGCTCGTTTGTATTTAGTTGGTAGTTAGTTGGTGGTTAGGGCGATCGAAATACTGTTCGTAGGGTGCGTCAGATCCGAAAAACTTGTTGAAATCGAAATAATTAATGTCTGACGCACCTTACAATTTCCTGTGACTGTGACTATTTGTGCTAATCTTAAAGAGATTCAAGATTACCAAGAAGTGTATGCTACGGGGAAAAAATGCCAGTATTTAGTAGAATATTCTAATAACCAATCTCGTGAATACGCTAGGGCTATTTTGAAAGAAGATGAAATTTTAGTTCTGGATTATGAACTCGCAGTTGCCTAAATAATCTTGACAATTAAAATTACTTAACCATACCGCACAGGAATCAGTGCCATGTCCATTTCCAAACCTGAAAAGCCATAGTATTTAAAACCGATTAATTCCCCCGATATTCAAATGCGATCCATCGCCTACAGTTTAGATACTTTGATTCCAGGACTCTACATTTGGCTGGGTGCGCTCAAAATTCGGGCGTTGCTGAGTTATAGTATGAACAGGAGGAATAATTTATGCAATGCAAGCGAATGTAAATCAACCCATATCCGTAAAAACGGCAAAAAAAAAGGAAAACAAAACCACATTTGTGTCGAATGTGGTCGTCAATTCATTAATGAGTATGCACCCCAGCGAGGCTATAGCGAGAGCATCAAACGTGACTGCCTAAAAATGTACGTCAATGGTATGGGGTTACGAGGGATAGAACGAGTTAAAGGAGTTCATCATACCACCGTAATGAATTGGGTAAAACAAGTCGGCAAACTGTTACCAGATGTTTATGACCCTGAAGTCATTCCAGAAGTTGGTGAACTCGATGAATTACAAACTTATGTGAAAAAAAAAACAGACAAAATATGGCTGTGGACAGCCGTTGACCACTTTAAACCAGGAATTTTAGGATGGGTATTAGGGGATCATAGCGCTAAGACGTTTGAACCATTATGGGACAAAGTAAGTGCATGGAAATGCTATTTTTATGTAACAGATGGATGGTCTGTATATCCCATGTTTATCCCTGATGGCGATCAGATTATTAGTAAGACTTATATGACACGAGTAGAAGGGGAAAATACAAGACTAAGACATTATCTAGCTAGGCTACATCGCAAGACTCTTTGTTATTCTAAATGTGAGGAAATGCTCAAGCATTCTATTAAGTTATTAATACATTACTTGAAATTTGACGATATTCCTATGACCGGGGCATTCATACCTTGATTCAGCAACGCCAAGTTTTGAGCGAATTGAATGAAGGGGAGCCATAGTGTGCGATCGCACCTCAATCAACCAATATAACTGAAGGGCGATCAATCTTGTTTGATTGTAGCCGATCGCCAGATCGAGAGTACAACTGACTAAAAAGGAATATACTCAACAGCATTCATCCATTCATCAGATTCCGAGGCTAAAGCAATGAGTTCCAATGCCACTTACAACAACCCCTTAGCTCGCATTCTTACGAAAAATGGTGAAGGCGAAAGCAGAGATTTGTCCTGTTGTACCTGCTCCCATTCCGTCCGAATCTCCTGCTCAATTTCAACTTGAAAGTCGAAGTAATAAGCCATTGCTGCATGAGCCTCTGACTGCATCAAATAAGAATGCTGGCGGCACATCTCTTCCACTGACCAACCGTAAGCTAGATAATCCATGACAATCTGAGCAACCCGCACGCGGGGTATCCGGTGCAACCGTGCGGGTTGACCCGCTACTTTCTCGATATGAGGATAAATTAAAGCTGATGTCATTGCTTTTTGGATCTATCTCTACAGGACATTAGCACAAATAGTATTATAACAGTCAGCAAAAATCAAAAGAATTAAACAAAGCGATCGCACCTCAACAAACCAATCTAACTGAAGGGCGTAAAGCGCCGCTATCCTATAGAGAATCGCCTACAATAGAATAAACACCCCTCATCTCAAACACCATGCAAATTGTTTTGCCACCTGAAGCCGAAGCCCTAGTGCAGCGCCAACTCACCAGCGGCAAATACAACAGCGCGATCGACGTTATCCTCGCAGCCATTAAACTACTCGAACAACAGCAAGACATTTATCAAGGACGACTGCAAGAACTCCAACAAGACGCACTGATTGGACATCTTGCATCCCAACACGGTGAAGTCGTAGACGGTGCAACCGCAATGGCACAAATTCGAGCTAATTTGCGTTCGCGTTACACTTCCTCAGAAGCATGAGTCCACAATGCAAGCCTCACCCAACCCGCAATTCAAGACATTGAGCAAATTGCAGACTACATCGCTAGTCGATCGGGACTCGATCGAGCCGATCGCTTTTTAAGCAATCTTGACGCTAAATTCGCCAAAATTGCTCAATTTCCCAATATTGGACGACAAAGAGACGAAATTTTACCCTTGCTTCGCAGTCTCTCCACAGACAACTATCTCATCCTCTATATGCCGATCGGACAGGATGTAGAGATTTTTCGAGTAGTCAGTGGTTATCGAGATTTGTCAGCCCTGTTCACCGATGCCGATGATTGAATTTAACTAAACAACGATCGCCCTTTAATTCACCTCACCAAAAACGCCGCACACTCCACATGAGAAGTCTGAGGAAAGAAATCCGCCGGCTGCACCCGTGCTAACTTATAATCCCCATTTTCGCACAAAATCTTCAGGTCGCGAGCCAAAGTAGCAGGCTTGCAGCTAACATACACAATCCGATTTGGCTTGATTTCCTTAATTGTTTCCAACACCGCGCGATCGCACCCTTTACGCGGCGGATCTAATAACACAATATCCGGTATCAATCCCAAAGCAGGCAGCAAACTCTCTACAGTTCCCACCTGAAAATCGACATTTTTCACATCATTTAATTCAGCATTTAGCTTAGCTTGCTCGATCGCAGCAGGTTGCACTTCTAAACCGATCGCTATTTTGACTTGTTTGGCCAGCGGTAAAGTAAAAGTCCCAATGCCGCAGTAAGCGTCAACCAAAACCTCATTTCCCTGCAAATTCAATTCCCCGACAATCACCTGCAACAGCCCTTCGGCAGCCTCAGTATTTACCTGAAAAAAAGTATCTGCCCTTAGTTGAAAGTTCAAACCAGCAAATTTTTCTCGCAGATCGGACTGACCGGCAATACAGCGAGTTTCCGCACCAAAAATTACATTAGTTTGAGCTGAATTCACATTCAAACAAACACCTACAAGTTGAGGATAGTGTTTCAGCCACTCAGCCGCTTGTGCTTCAATTCCCGGCAAGTCTCCCGTGCGAACTATTAAAGTTAGCAGCATTTCCCCGGTGCGCCGTCCGATTCGCAAGGACAAATGACGCAGTTCTCCTGTATGTTTCTTTTCGTCGTAGACTGGCCAATCTCTCCAGTGTATGTCTTCTTTGACTTCTTTTAATAACGGATTGAGGCGCGGGTCTTGCACCGGACACTGATTGAGATTGACTAATTTGTGGGTACTTTTTTGATAGTAACCTGCTTGCACTTGACCTGTGGCAGAAATTGCTACCGGATAAGTTGCTTTGTTGCGGTATCCCAAAAATTGGGGAAATCCTTCGATTTTTCCCGTTAATATTTCATCGACTTGCAGATTGCTAAATCCGCCAATCCGTTCTAAGGCTTGAATAATTTGATTTTGCTTGGCTGCAAGCTGGTATTCGTAGTCTACGTGCTGCCACTGACAGCCGCCGCACTTATCTGCGACAATGCAGTTGGCTCGGATTCGGTGTTCGGATGCTTCCAGAAGTGTGTCCAGCTTACCTGTAGCATAGGTGGATTTGACTTGCACGAGGCGCGCTAGGATGCGATCGCCCGTCACGGTATCGGGCACAAACACCACGAGTTCGCCAAAGCGGCCAACGCCGTCGCCGGTGTCTGTCAAGTCGGTAATTTCTATCTCAACCAGTTGACCTTGCTGACAAGGGTTGGCCACTTTCGTCGAGTTGCGCGTGGAAAATTTAGATTTGGTCATTAACAAATACCTGAGTAGTTTTGGAAGCCGTTAGAAGCAGTCGTGGTAAAATTTCAGATAGTAACGCACGATCGCTGTCTCAGATTGAAGTAAGCCATCGCACTCAAGCTCAATTGCAGAGTGTATTCCTGCTTCCGAGCCCCGGCTGCTGTAACGCCGGTAGATTGCCCTCGATCGAACCTGTGCGATATGCTATTAGGGCCAAGCAGCCAAAACTCGTCAAACAGTCTAAATGTCTGCCGGCATTCAAACTCTCAATCGCAGTTTTTGAATTTTTCCCACAGTACCTTGGGACACAAGGAAACTGGCTTAGTCACTAAGCATAACGCTTACTGAGATTTACCGCCTACTTCTAAGATTGATAAATGTTAGCAGCAAGGTAAGTATCCTGAGTAGGAATCTCATCTTAAAAAGATGGGAATGTCAATGAATGTTTTTCTCAAATATCCTCAAATTTGAATAACAATGAGCGTAGTTAGCCAATTAATTCTCCAAGCCGATGACGAACTTCGTTATCCCAGTACCGGCGAACTCCAAAGCATCAATGATTTTTTTAAGACGGGAGAACAGCGGGTGCGTATTGCTACTGCGCTGTCTGACAGTGAGAAAAAAATTGTTGAAGAAGCTAGCAAAAAACTCTGGAAAAAACGCCCTGATTTTATCTCTCCCGGTGGTAATGCTTACGGCCAGCGCGAACGGGCTTTGTGTCTGCGCGACTACGGCTGGTACTTGCGCCTGATTACCTACGGTATCTTAGCGGGTGACAAGGAGCCGATCGAAAGTATTGGTTTGATTGGCGTTCGGGAAATGTACAATTCTCTGGGCGTTCCTGTTCCTGGCATGGTGGAAGCTATCCGCTGTTTGAAGGAAGCTGCTTTGGCTTTGCTAAATCAAGATGATGCTAAGGAAGCTGCTCCTTATTTTGATTATATCGCTCAAGCGATGTCTTAATTGCTTTGCCGATCGAAATCGCGATCGATGTAGCGGATCGTTTGCGGGTGATTTTTGGGGTGATTTTATCTCGCAATTGCTCGCAAATGTTTCGCTTTTGTTTTTGAAAAAGGAAGAAGGAAGAAGGAAGTTCGGCAACGATCAATGTACGGGATGTAACGGATGTAACGGATGTAACGGATGTAAGTCCGTCGGAAGATGGAAGAAGGAAGAAAGAATCGAACGCAATGGTTTGAGCAATTAACACCGTCTTCACCGTTGGGCGCGGTTGCTATTGTTAGGGAATCTGCCTGATTTCTGCTACGAAGCAATGCTGTTTGAGCTTTCCCACATTTCGAGAACGTCTTGTCTTTCAATACACATTTGATTTAAAAAGTCAATAGTTTTTTGAAGGTATTGTTTGTTAAATTTCCGGGTGTCGTACTGAATCGAAGTTTTGAGCTGTGAAAGTTGCGAAAGGGTGGGGCAAGTGTGACGTTCTCCCCCGTTAACCGAAGCGGTATAATGGGGGCTTCACAAGAATTATGCTAACTGAAACCCAGCTAACATTTCCTTTGCTTCTTGTTTCAATGGCCGAGTAATCTCTAAGCCTCCACAAGCAGAAACGATGAGTCCCACCGCTTTAAAATCCTCAATTGCTCTCTTTAAAATATTTATTGCCGCATTAATATCACGGTCTAATTCAGTATGGCAATGAGGGCAAGAATGCCACCTAATTGATAAATCTTTTTTAACTTTAACTCCACACCCTGAGCAATCTTGAGATGTATTATTCGGGTTAACTTTAACAACACGAACGCCGCGTATTACCGCCACTGCTTCCAGTATCGTAATGAAACTTCCCCAAGCTGCATCTAAAATTGATTTACCCCAGTGAGTACGAGCAAGTCCTTTTATATTCAGGTCTTCAACTGCAATTAAGTCATATTGCCTTACCAGGAAGTGTGCTGTTTTATAATTAAAATCTTTTCGCTGTCTTTGAATTCGTTGATGAATTTTGGCGACCTTATTAGCTTGCTTTTGATAGTTTGCGGAGCCTTTTTGTTGATTCGCTAACTTCCTTTGTTGTCTACCTAAATGATTTTGAGCTTTTCTTCTTGTTTGTTGAATCGGGACAATTTTACCGTCTGACATCGCTAAAAATTTTTCTAAACCGACATCAATGCCAACTGCTGTTTTTATGGTATCTATTGGCATTAGTGTTGGTATACTGCCATCTTCTATGCTTAAGCAAACATACCAACCATCGGCTTTTTTAACAATGGTTGCCGTTTTGAGTGTAAATCCTTGATTGATAGGACGATGTACAATTACTGGTATTTTTCCAATTCTGGGAATTCCTAATGTAGTTCCTGTTAAAAAACAAGCTGCTTTTGGGTGATTGACTCTAGAAAAACAAAACGAACGTAATTCACCTTTCTTTTTAAAGCGTGGTCTACCCGCACGTTTAAGGGTTTTATCCGGTGTTAGCCAACGCCACCAAGCTTTTTCTAATCTTTGAATATTAATTTGCTGAACTTCAGCATAAATATCTTTGTACTCAGGAAATAATTTTTTGGTTTCCTTAAGTGCTGATTGCTGAGTGTAATAATTGACGGTTTCAGGTATTTCGCCAATTGACTCTCTCGAAATTGAGCATCGGTCAATCCGGCAACGAGTACGATGTAGCCAGTCCAACCTTTGCCCTAACGCATAATTCCAGTGCCGACTCAACAACTCTAACCAATTGTCCATGATGGCAATTTGTTCGGAGTTAGGCTTAATTCGGTACTGGTACGTTATCATCATGTCAGGATCCTAAATCGTTTAACGCATTATGTCAACCCCCTTATACGAAAAAGGCTGTAGGTCTGTTTACTTACTTAACGCTCATACAGTTTTTGTCACTAAGTATAGGCGTAAGGTGATTACGAAAGATTTGCTGTATAGACTAGAGCAAATCTTTAAGGATACCTGTGACAAGTGGGAATCAAGTATTATCGAGTTTAATGGTGAATCAGACCATGTGCATCTTCTGATTCAATATCCGCCACAAGTTCAGTTGAGTAAATTAATCGGTAATCTTAAGACTGTATCTAGTCGGTTAATCCGTAAAAAATTTTCGGAACATCTCAGCAATTTCTACTATAAACCTGTGTTCTGGACTGGCTCCTATTTTGTAGCTAGTTGTGGTGGTGTTACGATTGAACAGCTAAAAAAATACGTTGAACAACAATCAGTACCAAATTAAATCGTGCTGCGCGTTTACTTGCTGGCGGTAATTCCCCACCCGTTAAGCGAAGCGCTATAACGGGCGACCCCTTGCCGCATTAAGTTGGATCTGTAAAATGCCGGGATTTCTTGACTTTAAGGCTGTCGTCGATCGGGAAAAACTGCGCCCTGTGCGATTTACGGATACAGGACGCGGTAGATTGGGCAAACTTCTGAAAGCAGCAAGACAGACAACAGGCTGGTCTGTCAGCGAAACAGAATTTAAAACCAAGGGATATGAAGAGGCGCTGTTCACAGCTACAAATCAACCCGTACCCAAAGATGTGGGTATTAGTGCCGCCACATTCAACCGCTACGAACGCGGGAAGCTGGATAATTTGGATTGGCGATCGCTCTCTCTGCTATGCTTTGTCCTCAAGCCGATCGATCCGGTGACAGCGGAAGCGCTAGAACCCACAAACGCGCTTTACATTGCGTGCGAACATCCGCCGTACAATGACGCAAAGCTTTACGAGTAGTTGATTGCTGACATCTGAACTGATGCAACCAAATTATTGAGATGGGGAGTTTTGAACCGCAGATATTAGCGGATGAACGCTGATGTCATTTGATCTGTGTTTATCTGCGGCGATTGATTACCCCTCGCCCTTTTGTTTCGCCAGCATTGCCTTAGCTTGCTGCCACAAAGCATCTAACTCTTCGGGCGGATAATCCGACAAAGGTCGATCGCACGCAGCCTCAACTTTAGCAAACCGCTGCACGAAGCGATCGCTCGTTCCGTGCAAAGCAGCCGACGCATCTAAATTGTACCAGCGAGCCAATTGAATCAACACAAACATAATATCTCCCAACTCCGACTCCTGTGCTGCCTTATCCTCGTGTTTGAGAGCGTGTTCAAATTCCGCCATTTCTTCATGAAACTTATCCCAAACGCCGTCTACATTGTCCCAATCAAAACTCACTTCCGCAGCTTTTTGAGAGATTTTTGCGGCGGCAGCGATGGGAGGCAAAGTGCTGGCATAACGGCTCATTTTTGAGGCTAAGGTTGGTGGCTTTTCCGAATTTGTGCCTTTTTCTGCAGCTTTGATTTTTTCCCAGTTTTCGTTAACTTCATCCACGCTTTTGACTTCTACATCCCCGAAAACGTGGGGATGTCGCCGAATCAGTTTTTCGGTAATTCCCCCAGCGATTTCGGCGAAGGTAAATTGATGGGATTCGCTGGCAATTTGAGCTTGCAGAATTACCTGCAATAGCAAGTCGCCCAATTCTTCGACGATCGCATCTTTCTCTCCTTTGCGAATCGCGTCGGCGGTTTCATAGGCTTCTTCGATGATGTGAGGAATTAGGGTTTCGGGAGTTTGGGCTAAATCCCAAGGACATCCGCCGTCGGGCGATCGCAACGCCGCCACAACTTCTATCAAGTTTTCGAGTGCAGCGAGCGATCTACTGTGGGAATTAGACATTAAAATTTACCTGTTAGATTTGCTAGATGTGCGGCGGGGAGCTTTGATGTTTCGCCTTTTAATTGTCTTAGGAGGGCGCAACCCGCTCAAGCCTTTCTTTTTGAATCTTTTGTAAGCGGAGCCGCCCCAATCGCTCAAATAGTGGCTCATCGCGCCCAATTCGAGACCGATGTAAACTGCTAAAATTTCGATGTAGTGTTCTGAGATCGATCGACCCCAACCCAAAACCGAATCCTGCCAATTCCCGGCTAAATTTCCAATTTTTTCAGCAATTACCAATCCCAACACTCCGAAAACCGCGATCCAAATCGCGAGATACAAGATTCGCAAAGCAGTGCCGATTAGAGGCCCGTGGGACAAAAAAGAGCGGTGGCGCAAGCTTTTTTGGTAGGGGAGCCAAATCGGCTTGAACCATCCCCAGCGCTGATACTGGCAGGAGTAGATATCCAAGTCGGGGCCAAACATCAGCCCGCCGAATAAAAAGCTGCCAGAAACGAGCAAAGTCAGGTTGCTGCTCAGAGTATGGCCAAAGGTGAGGGCTGCCACCAAGGGCAAACTCCATAGAGTGATTTGATCGTGCGTGCGGCCAGAGGGCATTGAAAGTTTATGATTTTTTTAGTTGATCTTTCTGGGATACTGTGATATGATAAATCCCTGTAAGCGCAATTGGGCGATTAGCTCAGTGGTAGAGCGCCTGCTTTACACGCAGGATGCCGTAGGTTCAAATCCTACATCGCCCATCCAATAACTCAATATCAACAATTTCAGCCGTTTTTAGCCGTTAAGCCGAGAACGGCTTTAACTGTTGCTGTTGACGGTTGACTTTTGAATTTGGTGACGACTAAATTTAACATTTTGTGGCAGATGTCCCGCAAATAGGTACTCTATGCAGGAAAATTAATTCATAGATTTTCCTTTTTAGAATCATGTATATGAAGCCTAAAATAACTAGCCCGATCGCCTGGAAGCAAGCTGAACTTCTCATGCAGCCCGCCATGATTCGAGTCCTCGACAACATCCGCAAACAATTAGAGGAGTCCCCCTGGACGGGAACTTATCAAAACGTGGCGGTTCCAATTCCCGGCTATCAACTAATTTTAGAGCATCAAGGCGAGCAAAAATCCGTCGATATTTGGGAACTTTGCTATCAAATCTGCTTTGTCAACTACCCGCCAGCCCACACTCCAATGCAAAGCCAAGAAGTTGTAATTGATACTAGCTTGATTGAAGAAGACACTGGCGATGTAGATTGGAATCGTCTTGATACCAAAGCCAGCCAATTAATACAAGAAATCTTCGCTAATTTGAGTCAGTAGTCAGTAGTCAGTAGTCAGTAGTTAGTAGTCAGTAGTCAGTAGTCAGTAGTCAGTAGTCATTAGTCATTAGTCATTAGTCATTAGTCAGTAGTCATTAGTCATTAGTCAACAGTTAACAGTCAACAGTTAACAGTCAACAGTTAACAGCCAACAGCCAACAGCCAACAGCCAACAGTTAACAGTCAACAGCCAACAAAATCTTATGATTCAAGAATTGCACGACATTCAAGCCGCAGCCGGCGCTACATTTGCAGAATTAACAACCGCAGAAACAGTCCCAGTCAGTTTTGGTAACGACGGCGCCGCCATCGCAGCAACGAAACAAGGTGTGGCTTTGTACGATCGCACTCACTGGGGACGCATTCAAATCTCAGATAGCGATCGCCTGCGGTTCCTGCACAATCAAAGCACCAATAACTTTAACATACTCAAACCCGGTCAAGGTTGCGACACCGTTTTCCTCACATCCACCGCCCGGACGATCGACCTCGCCACCGCCTATGCTACAGAAGATGCTGTACTGCTGCTAGTTTCAGCCAACCGCCGCCGCCAACTCCTCGAATTGCTCGATCGCTACATTTTCCCAATGGATCGCGTAGAATTAACAGATTTAACCGATACAACAATCGCTTTCAGCCTCCTAGGCCCGGAAAGCACTCAACTATTAGAAAAACTCGGAGTTAGCGAACTGGAAAATCAACCCTACGCTACTCACAAAACGATCAAAAATTCCCTTCTTTCTCCCCCTTACGAAGAGGGAGATCGAGGAGGTGTTCGAGTTGCTGTTGGTAGCGGTTTAGCCACTCCCGGATACACATTAATTGCGCCAGCCAGCGATGCAGCCCACTTGTGGAAAGCATTAGTCAAAGCTGGGGCCGTACCGATGGGCGATCGCGTGTGGGAACAACTGCGAATCGAACAAGGCCGCCCCGCCCCCGATTTTGAACTCACCGACGATTACAACCCCCTAGAAGCCCGTTTGTCAAACACCATTTCCTACGACAAAGGTTGCTACATCGGTCAAGAAACAATTGCCAGATTGAACACCTACAAAGGAGTAAAACAGGAACTTTGGGGCGTGGAATTGAGCGGCGCAGTTGCACCCGGAACAATCATCACAATCGGAGCCGAAAAAGTCGGCAAACTCACCAGTTTTGTCCAAACAGAATCTGGTTTTTTTGGTCTTGCTTACATTCGCACAAAAGCAGGCGGCCCTGGGCTAAAAGTACAATTAGGAGAAATTGCCGGAGAAGTAGTCAATATACCTTTTTTAAGTTTGTAAGCTGTTGACTGTTGACTGTTGACTGTTGGCTGTTGACTGTTGACTGTTGGCTGTTAAGAGGGCGGGCACGGGGGCACCGCCCCTACTGACTGTTGACTGTTGGCTATCTACTCGTTACCAGGCTCTGCCTGGTAACGCAGATCCGGAGGCTCTGCCTCCATTTTCGCAGGCGAGACTCTTCAATAGTGACATCGATTCCTAGGCTCTTAGCCTCTCAACCAGTTATTGAAAATGATTTAGGATTGCTCTATAATTCCCCATTCCGAGAAACTTGAGTTAAATGATTACATATTCATCGCTCAAAACAGCTTGACTCACCTGCGGTTCCGGCTCTACAGCATCGCTGTAATTAGTTTCAATATGCTTGATGAAACTTTCCCGATAAGCTTTGAGATATGAGTTAACTTGTTCAATATCCTGCTCTCCTGTCGCGTAATGACTATCTCTTCTAAAGCGACCAGATTCTTTGACAAAAGCCATGTCAACTTGCCACAAAGCTGCATCAATCGGACGATATCCCAAATCAACAATATCGTAAGCTGCGAATCCTTGGGACTTCATAAAACTCATGACATCATACATTTGACCAAATAAAGTAACTTCAACAATTACATATTCAGTCTGCTGCAAAATTTCCGTTGCTCCCGCTAAAACATCTAATTCCTGTCCGTCTACATCGACTTTAATTAAATACGGGCCTGGTAAATTTCTTTCTCTGCATATTCCGTCCAGCGTAATTGCAGGTATGTTTCTCAAATAAGGATTGCTGCTGTCGGTAACGCGATTTTCTGAAATTGAAGAATGCAACATAGATGGACTGACATTCAGGGTGAAAACTCCCGATTTTTTGGTGGCTGCAGCAATAATATATTCTGCACTTGGGAGTTTCCGGCAAATTTTGGCGAGATAAGGTTCATTTTCTGCGATGGGTTCAATTAGTAAATGTCGCGAATTCGGAAAGGTTTCGTAGAGGTTAAAAGTTCCCAATGCCGCGCCGACATCTATGACTGTTTTAGGTTCAAAACCTAAGTTTTTAGCCAGCAACAAGCTACCTGACATGGTGTTTCTGGGAACTCCTATTTCTTGTGCGCTCATAATTATTTTCCTGATTTTAATAAGATGGATAAAATTGATATTGTATCCGGCAAATAGAGGCCTAGCCTCGCCTCTGGTGCATTACCAGGTTCTTCCTGGTAAGGAGGAATTATTTAATATTTTCGCAACCAACGGCTTCGCAAATTGAATTAAATCCTTTTTCATCTAATTTTTGCAGCAAACCTTCCAAAATTCGGCGCACCATCCAAGGGCCTTCGTAAACCCAACCTGTGTAGACTTGAATTAAACTCGCGCCGGCGGCGATTTTTTCCCAAGCATCTTGGGCGGTGAAAATGCCGCCAACTCCTATTATGGGTAGTTCGCCTTTTGTATATTGCCAGATAAATCGGATGATTTCTGTCGATCGCCCCCGCACTGGTATGCCGCTAATTCCGCCGGCTTCTTCGGTGATGGGTTTGCCTGTTTCTGGCAATATTTGGGTTTTTAATCCGTCGCGCCGGATGGTGGTGTTTGTGGCGATAATTCCTGCTAGTTGGTAGGTTTTGGCGATGTCGAGGATTGATGCGATATCCTCCATCTCCAAATCCGGCGCAATTTTGACTAAAATTGGCTTGATTCCCCGGTTTTCTTGTTGCAAAATTTCCAAAATTGTGCTAAGCCCCGCAGCATCTTGGAGCGATCGCAATCCAGGCGTATTTGGAGATGAAACGTTGACTACAAAATAATCCCCCCAATCTTTGAGCAGCTTAAAACTCTCCAAATAATCGGCTGCTGCCTGCTCTAACGGTGTTATTTTAGATTTACCGAGATTGATGCCGATCGGGTAAGGTGACTGAGGCATGGAACGCGAGGCCTCGGATTTTGACTGTTTCTGGGAAGCCTCAAACCGGGCGGCCATTGCTGCGGCTCCTTGATTGTTAAAGCCCATGCGGTTGAGGGCTGCGCTGTCAGCCTCTAAGCGAAACAAGCGAGGTTTGGGGTTTCCCGGCTGCGCTTGGCTGGTGACTGTACCCATTTCGGCAAAGCCAAAGCCAAAATTTGCCCAAATGTCTGCTGCTTGGCCGTTTTTATCAAATCCGGCGGCCAAACCGACAGGGTTTTTGAAGCTTATTCCCCACTTCGATTGTTCGAGGCGAGAATCTTGCACTCCCAAAGATTTTTGCAATCGCCAGAGCATTTGGCTGGTTGCTGGGTTTGACTGGGTTCTGGCTGCGAGTTCGAGAATTTGGAGAGTGCGGTTGTGCAGCCACTCGGCGTCGGTTTTCAATACGGAAAACAACAACGGGCGCACGCTAGATTGATATATATCCAATGACTTGTCCTGGGGAACTTGACAAATGAGAAATTAGAAGGGAAATAAAAATATTCAGGAGCCGACGACAACGAAGCGAAGATTTTTACTTCAACTTCCATCGACTTTATCTAATGTTTGAGATTGAATCATAATTGAGACGATTATATTATAGGTTGATTGTTTTTAATTTTAATTTTTAATTTTTTTAAGTTGGTAATTTGAAATTGGACAAAGGTGTGGGGAAGTTGGAAAATGGGGCATGAGCAAAGATCGAAGGATTTAGACGAACAAATGGCGCGCCTGGAGCGCGTTCTCCAAACTCTGCGAGAAGAGGAGAATGTGGAAGTGTTGCTGGAAACCACTCTGGGTTACTTGCAAGCGGAATTTGATTGGCGGTTGATTTGGATCGGATTGTACGATCGACAAGCTCACCGATTGTTCGGGAAAGGCGGCATGACTCCTAACGGCGACTTGTCTTTTCTCAAACAGCGGTTTGCCCTGAATCCGGGGGATTTGCTCGAACAAGTGGTGATTCAACTGCGCCCGGTGGGAGTCCCGGATTTGCGATCGGAAAATAGAGCGGGAGAATGGCGCAAGGCAGCTCAAACTTTCAACGTTCAAGGCACGACTCTGTTTCCGTTGCGCTACAAAGACCGCTGCTACGGCGTGATTTTGCTGGGGACAGACCAGTGGGGAGCGTCGCCAAAGTCGGAGGAAAAAACGCAGTTGGCGATCGTATTTGGAGCGCTGGCAACTGCTCTTTATCAAATAGAAAAAGATTGGCAGCGAGAACAAGTCAAACACCCGGATGAGTCTCTATTAGCGCTGATTTCGCAGTTGCGGGAATTGCGATCGCTCGATCAATACTTGCAAGCGGTAGTAGAACAGGCCCATGAATTTATCGAGCCGGCGCGGACTAATGTTTATTGGTTCGAGGCAGAGCGGCGCTATTTTTGGCGCAGAGTCAGCAACCGCCAAGTGTCTCCGGGTTTGGGCCCCCAGCGACCGGCTTCGGGGATCACGGTGCAAGACTTGGGCGAATTTTATCAGGCTTTGACTGCAGAACAAATGGTTTGGATCGGTGAATCTCACAGTTCTCTGAAAACTGAGCTGACTGGGCGGTTGATGCAGCAAATCCGCGCTCGCTCTCTGTTGGCTGCGCCGATTGTTTCCGAAGGCGAATTGTTGGGATTTCTGGCAGTGGAAGCGACGGAGGCGCGGATTTGGCAAGACAATGAAAAACATTACTTGCGGGGAGTGGCGGAGTTGGTGGCTTTGACTGCTCCTCTGTCGGAAATGGAGGAGAAGATTGAGCAAGCACAGCTCGATCGAGATTTAACTGCCGGCATTGCTCGTGCCATTTACAGCGATGCTGACTGGGAGGCGACTTTGAAAAATACTGCCGAAAAGTTGTGCTCTCGGCTCAAATGCGAATATTTTTTGCTGTTGCTGTACGGTGAAGAACAAAATTGCTTTGAAATTGTCTCCCAAAATCTGCCCCGCAACCGCAGGCCAGTGCCTTCGCCGCTCAAAGCTCTCGATGCGGCTGACAGGCTGCTGCTGCAAGAGTGCGGGGAACCTCTGGGGATTGAAAATTGGGAGGAAGACGGGCGGTTGGGAGCTTGGCGGGAAGTGCTGGCGGAGTCGGGTGTGCGATCGCTTTTGGCATCGAACACTAGGGGGAAAACGGCAAAGTCCGAAAACAGCAATCCCAAATCGCCCGTCGAAAATCAAAAATTGATCGAGGGTTTGCTGGTTGTTGGGCACAGCGCCACTCGTACTTGGAAGCGCGCGGAGCGAGAGTTAGTTGAAATAGTCAGCCAACAGCTAGGATTAATCTTGCACTCTTGGCAGCAAAGTTCCCAAATCGATAAATATCAGCAATTCTCGCGATCGCTCAAATCTGGGTTAGCCGTTTTGCAGCATTCTGGCGAGGTGCAATTCGGGCAACAGAAATCTGCTTCGGCTGTAATTTTCCCAGAGTTGCCGCTGCAAAAACTCGATCGTAACTTTGCTCAACAAATTTCCCAGATAATTTCCTGTCCTTTAGTAGCCATCATTACTTGGCATCCGGGCCAGGAGTTGGGTTCAATCTCTGCAGCGGTAGCGGCCAATCCCGTATTTGCCCTCAATCCCGATGCCGAGATTCCCGTGCAAACAGATGCTTTGATCCAGCAAACCCTGGCGCAAAGAGGGTTGCTGCAACTGAACTTAAGCCAAGTCCCGCTGGCGACGAAGCGGTGGCTCCGCAGTCCTGGAATTGGCGAAATTATGGCGGTGACACTGCAGACAGCCCCAGAACACGCTCCCACGGGCATTGTGGTGGTTGCCGACGCTCACGGCCGCCAGTGGTCTGAGTTGTCGGTGAATTTACTGAGTTCGATGGTGTCTCAGTTGGCTTGGTGGCACAGGTATTTGGTGGTGCAATCTGCCACTGAGTCGCAGCGATTGGATCTGGAAATGCTCAACTGGTACAAGCTGCGACGTTTTGAGGATTTTTACCGCACTGTGGGAGCGGGGATGAAGGAGTTGGGGGAGTTGAGCCAGTCGATTTTGCAGTCGGCGAAGGAACAAAAGGATGCTCTGAAAACTTTGCGCTACCAACAGGTTTTGCGACAAATGGGCAATGCTTTGGGGTCAACTCATTTGATGTTGAAACACGAACAGTGGCGGCTGCAATTTGCACAAGATGCGGTGTCTGTGAGCGCTTGGTTGAGGCGATCGCTCGATCGCGCGGCCGCCGGTGTCAAACAGTCGCAAGTCTTGCTGGAAGTCAACACGGAGGCTGCTGTGTCGGTGTCTGCGGGCAAGACTTTGAGCGTTCGCGCTGACAGCATCAAGCTGGATTTGATCCTGTGCGAATTGCTGGCGTTGGCTTGCAGGCGCTCTGGAGTTGGTGACAAGATTGAGATTCGTTCTGTACTGTTAGGGGAAGATTTGTTAGAGGTGTCTGTGCTCGATAGCGGTCGAAAGTGCGATCGACAGTTAATTGCTGCTTTCAACGGCGGTTCCCACCACGATATACTGGCCGTTTCGTCACATAGATCGATCGTCCAAAATCTTTTAATTTGTCAGCGAGTGGTACGCTTAATGGGGGGAGAATTTTCCTTAGAAAGGTTAGAAAATAATGCAATTGTCGCCCGCTTAGTCCTGCCCCTAGCCACTTCTTAAAATTCTGTTGATTTCCTAGGGCGCGCCTTGTGTCTACTGTTGAATAAACGAACAATTGCATGAATCACTGAATTGATACAGCAACCGCAGATGTCAGGTAGATGCAACACCGATAAACGCAGATAATGTCCTGTGAAGTGATATCAATTCCGGTTGCAATCCTCATGATGTTGACTGTTAACTGTCAACAGTCAACAGTCAACGCCTGAATTTACTATTCCGATGCTAACGGATTTGATATAACACTTGCCGCCGCCTCAGAATTCGGAAAAAACTTGGCAGTAATCCAAGCAGTTACAATATGGGAAAGCAATCCCATCGGCCCTGCAAACAAACACAAAGCCAAAGAATGAACCGTCCAAACTCCTGTCCGCTGTCCTTCCAAATAAATCCATCGCCCGACAAACAAATCCATCACTAAAAAATGAATCCATCCCGTAGCCGCCGCCGTTTCTTCTCCCAAAAATTTAGCAATATCTGCTAGTTTTGGATTGGACAAAGCCGCCGCATTTTCCGCCGTCAGACTGCTACCAAATAAATATATGTACAAGAGGGCGAGCACCACAAACGGAATAAAGGAATTCATTACTTTTCTGGTAATTCCCCAGTTTGGTAATAAAATCATAATTGCCCAAAAAGGTAAAACAAACAGATTACCCGCATTGAAAATTAGTTCTGGTGTCATAGTTTGCTATTTGCTCCTGCAAAATGCGATAGAATCAAGACTGTTAAGATTACTTTACACAATTTTTGCTAAAAATTATCAAAATATGCCAAAAATTTAATTCACAAATTAAAAAGAGTTGCTATACTGATCCCAAATCTAAGACTTGTGTCATGTGCGATCGATTAATCGCACTACGAACCTTAGAAAACTATATTTGGAAGGTGCTGATGCGTTTAGGAATGACATCTAAAATCCGAAATATAGCGGTTCTCAAAAAAGTGAGATATGCCCTATGCCCTATGCCCTATGCCCTATGCCCTATGCCCTATGCGCCATGCCCCATGCCCTATCCCTTATGCCGGATAGTACCTCATCTTTCTAAGAAAGGCTATATCAAATTCCATGACAACAACTTACAGTAATTTTCCTGATTGGTGCAAACATAAAGAAAATCTCTCTCCCGGTGCGAAACATACCGTAGATATACTGTTGCAAATATCAGATACTGCCGAATGCGATCGAGCCGATGAACTGCTTTCTAGTATAACAGAACTCAACCTCAAACAACTTCAAATTACCGATATCAGTCCCCTTTCATCTTTCACTCAACTTACGAGTTTGATACTCGACAGCAATCAAATATCTGACATCACTCCCCTGCAATTTTTAACTAAACTGAAAACTCTGGTAATGGATGTCAATCATATATCAGATATCAGCGCGCTTTCATCTCTTACTAATCTGACTAGACTCGTTCTAGATACCAATCAAATATCAGACATTACTCCCCTAGCTGCTTTAACTAATCTTACGGAACTTGTCTTGTTTGACAATCAAATATCCGACATCAGTTCCTTGAAAAATTTAATCAAGTTAAAATCGCTAATTTTCTACGCAAATAAAATTCACAATCTCGCTCCTTTAGCAAATTTAACTGAGCTCAAAGTTCTCTATCTTTACCAAAATAAAATATCAGACATCAGCCCGCTGGCTTCTTTGAAAAATCTACACACGCTATTTTTGTTCGAGAATAAAGTATCTGATTTAACTCCGCTAAAAGCTTTAACTAATTTAAAAAAATTAGTTTTATTCCAAAATCAAATATCTGATATTAGTCCTTTGGCAGATTTAACTGCTTTAGTTGAACTAAACCTAGGTAACAATCAAATATCAGACATCAGTCCGCTGAAATCGTTAACTAATTTGACTCAACTTTATCTGTTCAATAATCGGATTTCGGAGGCTGGGGCGCTACAAGCTTTGAATAATTTATTTTTGCTCGATTTGTACAATAATCAAATTTCTGAAATCGGTTGGCTGCAATATTTGCAAAGGTTGACGGCGCTTGACTTGCGCGGAAATCCGATTGTGAATAAGATTTGTCCTGTCAATCCTGAATCTATATGTCGGTTTTAATTGTTAAGGACGTGGCGAAATCTGGGCTCTTGTGATAGGATGTGGAACGTTGGTATCAGGAGAAAGTTATGAGTTCGCACGATGCTTTGATGTTAGTAGTGCTGCTGTTGCCAGGTTTGGCTTTGTCGATCGCAATTATGGGCAGTTTTGCCGCTGGTGGATAAAGTGTTCGATCCTGCAGATTTTAGTCCTCTGATAATTTTAAAGAGGACTAAAGTCTTCACTACAAACCTGTTGCTGCTAGTTTACAAAAATTGTGCAGTCACATCGGAATTTACCAGGGTGTTGGCGCACAAAATACCCGATGCTGCGACGGCGGGAACGCCAATTCCCGGCATGGTGCTGTCTCCCACCCGATACAAGCCTTTGACTGGGGTTTGCGGCCCGGAAAATGTGCCTTTTCCGGCGGCGATTGCAGGCCCGTAGGTTCCTTGATATCGGCGCAAATATCGGGCGTGGGTTAGCGGTGTGCCGATCGACTCTAACACTATTCGCGATCGCAAATCCGGTATAATTTTTTCTAAAGCTTTGAACAGAGATTGCGATCGCCCTTGTTTCTTTTCCTGATAACCGCCGCCGTATTCCCAACCTGCGTAAGGTTCCAATGTATAAGCGTGAATGGCATGATGTCCGGGCGGCGCTAGAGTTTTATCCCACACTGTCGGAATCGAAATCATGCAGGTATTTCCGGGTACTGTAATGTCAATTGTACTGTCGTGAACGACGACGTGGTGGCCGGTCAATCCTTCGAGTTTGTCTGCTTTAATGCCTAAATGCAGGTGCATGAAACTGTTTATTGCTGGCACCGATAAAGCCGTTTTTCGGTAGTTGGCCGGCAAATCTTCAGGCCGCAGTAACTTTGTATAAGTATCCCAAACGGTGGCATTTGAAATGACAATTGGGGCGCGGATAATTTCGCCGTTTTGCAAGCGAATGCCCGTGGTTTTGCCGGATTCAACTAATATTTGCTCGACTGGTGTTCCCAATCGAAATTTTCCTCCCCACCGCTGCAAGCCTCGAACTAAGGCATCGACGATCGCACCGCTGCCTCCTACAGGATATTCGATCGCCACTCGCGATCGTTCGCCAATCATAAAAGCAATTTCTGGCGCGACAGTTTCGTGGGCTTTCAAGCCCGACAGCAAAAAGCATTCCAAATCGATCAAACGCCGCACCCAAGGATCGCGCACGTCTCTATCCATTAATGTACCAGCCGAACTGGCGATCGCCCCCAATGACGGTAACAGCTTCAGCAAAGCAGGCGAGTACCGAGACAGCAACACAGGTATCAATTGCCAGTCCGATCTCAGCGCCAAAGCCGGAATTCCACGCAAAGCGTCATACACAACTAATAGATTTTGTTGAAATTGCTGCAATTCTATAGCGCCTTGCGGTGTGAATTTAGCTACAGCATCTAAGTAATTTCTCGCATTAGCATAAACTGGCAAACTTCCTTCAGGAAAATGGTAATGGCCCAGCGGATCGTAGGCAATTACTGCGATCGATTCCTCCAACACATTCAAGACTTGCGACAAAGGATTGAGCGACTGCGAATCGCTCAAACCGCAATAAAAAGAAGGCCCAGAATCAAAGTGAAATCCCCCGCGCCAAAAGCTGTGAGCCGCCCCGCCCGCTATGGTGTGGCTCTCGCAGACGAGTACCCGCTTCCCGTAGCGAGAAAGCATCGAGCCTGCGACTAAGCCGCCAATACCGCTACCAATTACGATCGCATCAAAGTCTTGCATTTATCAAATGTGGTATAATTGTATTATTTATTGCTGACCCGCCAGAAACAAGTACAAGCCCCGACTTATAGCCTATTTCAAAAAGGTGAGCAACAGGCTTAGATTTGAGATTTTAGATTGAGGGATCTATCGATACCTCATCGAGAGTGAGAACTGCTATAAGTAGTGAATTATCGCAAAATTTTAGACCCTTGCTGAAATCCGGTGATTCGCAAAGCTGCAAGTCAATCCAAAATCTCAAACTTGTTCGCTCGCAAAGTCGAAAAATCTAAAATGGAAAATCCACTGCATCTTGACCCGCCCAAAAACGGCAGCCCCCGCAGGACAGTCGTGGAACTCCTAAAATTTTAGACTCAAGTTGGGGCGTCGGTGAATCACTGGCGATGCAAGTAAATCTCAAATCTCAAATCTCAAATCGACTGACAGGGTATTTTTTGGAGAGGAAAACTATGCAAGCTTTATCTATTTTAGATGAAGTTGTTCGCGAATTAGAACAAGACATCAATCTCTCGCGCATAAAAAAAATTATATTTTTTGCTTGTAAAGAGTGTTGGGAAAACGATTCGACCAAACTCGCTAGCGCCGATGTAAAGAGTTTAATCCAAGAACTCTGCGCTAAATACAACAAGTTAGAAGATATTGAAGCAGTTTTAAGCAGTCTAGTTGCTAAGGTAAATAAAAAAACCGAGTACGCTTTAATGGCAGATCAAATCGTCTGCCAACTGAGCAGGCTTTACGAATACCAAGACTTCACAAAATTAGAAACAAACATATCTAATTTTGGCGGTTACGAAGCACCTGCATTTGACGAACACTTCAGTTCGGAACTGCCACCAGAGGAGTTGAACGAAAGAGACCCCGGAGATCTATTTGATGTCCGACAAAAAATTTTACAGCAAACAAATCCGCTGAGGGCGAAAATCCTTATTTTTTCTACTCTTTATCACCAGTTCACTTTTAGCGAGCGCGACTGGATGCTGCTAAAAAGCCAAGAACTTGACAATCTGCTGCGACAACTGTTTAAAGTCTGCAGCAGTCTGCCCGAACTCGAATCTCAGTTGTACAGAACTGCCGGCAGTCTCGACAACACAGACGAATCCGACCAAGTGGCTAGCGTGATTATCAAAGCGATGAATTATTGTTACGCAAAATTTCCACAGAAAGAACACGATCGAGCCGAAGATTCTGTTACCGAAGATTACGATCGAACCCATTTAAACAACAGCTTTTATCAAGAAAACGAGCCGGTTGACAGGGACAACGATTATTTTGAGTCTGGCGATATTACTCAAATCATTCAAGCTGCTCCCACTCACTATTATTATGACCCAGAGCAGACTTGCTTAGTGCCAGATGCGGCAGAACATACCAAGTTTAAACAACCCGAAACCAGCAGCAATAATTCTACGGCTAATTTCGGAAAGGACTTGGTAGAAACCTTACCAGTTTCAGAAACCCCGACAGTTATCGAAATTTACGAGCCGATCGTTCCAGTTACTATCAATATTAGCGATTCCATCAAGCGTAAGTTGGGATTGGAAGAAGAAATGACAGGATTGGTCAGTCAAAGCGCTAACTCAGCAACGGATCAAATAGAAAAGATATTCAGCGAGTTAGAAGCTGCTTTGAACGGCAAATTTTCTACGGAAAGTCCAGAGGAACGTTTGTATTTGAAATATAAAAATCTCAGAGATTATGTAGAACAAGTTCAGGGATTTACCGACAAATTAATTGAAATTCTGAAGGAAGTAGAGTCAAAAGAAAGCGGGTACTCTCCTTCTGAAACCTCCGAAAATATTGCCGAAAATAGTTCAGCAACAGAGCCGCCAAATTCCCCAGAGAAACCAAATCAGTATCAGCTTGTGGAAATGGCACAACAAGGCAAGCCAAAGGCGATCGCCCTATTGATCAATCAATTGCTACAGCCTAAAGGAATTACCGCTATAGCCGGATTTAAAGATGGTTGGCTCCACGTTATTTTAGAGTCTGCCGAATCACCAAACCAAGAGACTACAGCTACATACATTCACAAAAAACTGTGTACTTTAAAATCAAAATATCTGACTCGCGTGAAAATTCACGGGCGACAGGTAGGCAACAAAACAGTCGCTTGGACTCAAGAATTTGTGAATTAAACTCATTACATTCCCTCGACAGAATGGAAGCATCTCAGTTTGGCAAAAAGCTTTTTTTTGTTGAGCCTGCGAGCGTCCCAGATCGGGATGCTCGCACTATAAAAGGCTAAACTGAGATGCTCCCGACAGAAGTTTGCGGCCACAAAAACTAAGTTTGCAAGACAAAGACTGAAATTCAAAAATTCAAGTAATAGCATATTTTACCCAGATTCAAAACAAATATGAATGCCAGCGAAATTTTAAGGCGATATACATCAGGAGAACTAGATTTTCAAGGTATGAACCTCAGAGGCGTATACCTCAGCGGCGCGGATTTAATTGGCGTAAATTTAAGCAGTGCTGACCTCTGGGGTGCAAACTTAACGATGTCATACCTGAGCAGAATTAACCTTCAGAGCGCAAATTTAACTAATGCCAAGTTGTGCGGTGCTAACTTAAATCAGGCCAACTTGAGCGGAGCAAATTTGTCCGATGCAGACTTCCACGGAGCGACTTTGCAAGGTGCAGACTTTCGCAAAGCCAACATCTCTTTAGCAATTTTTATCGATGCAAATTTGAGCGATGCAGATATGCGAGGAGTCAATTTGCAAGCTACAGACTTGCGAGGCGCTTGCTTGCGCGGTGCAAATTTGCGTAAGGAGCCGCGAATTTTTGAGGGTGCAAATTTGCGGAGTGCAAATTTGCAAGGTGCAGATTTGCGGGGCGTCAATTTGCTAGGTGCAGATTTGACTAAAGCTAATCTCAGTCAAGCGAATTTGACTGAAGCATCTCTACGGGAAGCAAATTTGACTCAGGCGAATTTGAGCGAAGCTATTTTAAATGGCACATTTTTGACTGAAGCAACTTTGGTAGAAACAAATTTTTCTTGGGCTGTTATGACAAATGCTAAGTTAGAAAGAGCTATTTTAATTGATGCTGAATTGGCTGGTGCTAATTTGCGCGGTGCATTTCTTCCTGATGTTAAATTGAGCAATGCTAATTTAGTTATGGCTGATTTGAGTCGAGCTAATTTGGTGAGGGCTGATTTAAGTCGAGCTAATTTTAATCAAGCAAATTTGACTGAAACCGATATGACTGATGCTTACCTGGCTAGAACAGATTTGCGGGAGGCAATTTTGCACCGCACAAATTTGATGAGAGCCGATTTGAGCACTGCTAATTTAGCGGGAGCTCAGTGGCGCGGTACAATTATGCCAAGTGGAGAATTGCACGGATAGTAATTGGGAATTGGTAAGGGGAATTGGTAATTTTTAGGGTGGCTCAGCGATTAGTTTATCAATGCTGTCAAACAGCTAGCTGACGCATACTGCAAGGTGCAATTTAAATCCACAGTAGCTGAGCGTGACAGTAGTTTTTACTCATGAGTCATGGGAAATTATAAAACAGTTTTTTTGTTCAACAGCCTAACCTTACTATTAGTTGGGTTGGTGACTGGATGCTTGAGTTTATTCGGTTCTTCGGTAAAAGGGTTATTTTTGCCGCCTTGCTCTACCACGTATCCGGGTGCTGGTTTCTTTTTCTTGGCGTTTCAAATGTTATTTTATTTATCAGTAATGGTATGCGTTTTTACCTTTGGATTGCTGAGAATTATTCAACCAAATCGCCCAGAAAATAGATTTATTTTATATTCGGCACTGTTTACAGGTTGCTTTCTGTTCAATGAAGTTTTTCGCACCCACGTTCATCTGGGGCGTGCGGGTTTTCCTAAAGTGACAATTGTCATATTTTATGCGGTGCTGGCAATTGTATACGGATTGGTTTTTAGGAGGCAAATTAAATTAACTCCCTATCCTTTACTGTTGAGCGGCGTTGGGTTGTTATTTGTTGCCTTTTGTGCAGAAGCGCTGCCTTTAAAAAACGAGATTGTTTCGAGCTTGTTGGAGGGAATTCCGAAGTTGTTGAGCGGGATTAATATTGCACTTTATTTTTGGTTTGTGTGTCAGGGTTCGATCGTGCGATCGCTCAATGGGGCTTTCGGGGCGGGCGGGACACTCCACAATTAAATTTACTGCTTGTGGAACAGGCCGAAAAGCCTGTTCCTACTCGATATTTTAGTCTGCGAAGAGGGAATAACAAAGCCGGATTTGGTATCCCAATCAAAACAGAAAATATCTCTGCGCCATTGGCAAAACTGTTGCCGGTTCGCAAGTCAACAATTCCCCATCCGCCCTCACTTCATAGGTTTCTGGATCGACTTCCATATGCGGCAAATAATCGTTCAGTTTCATATCTCTTTTACTAATTTGTCGCGTCCCCGAAACTGCTACAGTTGGCTTTTGCAAACCGAGCTGTGCGGCAATATCTCGATCGCGCGCCGCCTGAGAAACAAACGTCAAACAAGTCGCCCCAATCGCCCCCCCAAAGCTGCCAAACATCGGCCGCATATGCACCGGCTGCGGCGTGGGAATGCTGGCGTTAGCATCTCCCATCTGCCCGTAGGCGATCGCCCCTCCCTTAATTACCAGTTCCGGTTTCACCCCAAAAAACGCCGGCCGCCACAAACACAAATCCGCCAATTTCCCCTCTTCCACCGAACCCACATACTGACTAATTCCGTGAGTAATCGCCGGATTAATTGTATATTTTGCAATGTACCGCTTCGCCCGAAAATTGTCATTTTCTCCCCTTGTGGAACGGGCATCTTGCCCGTTCAAAATCCCCCTTTGCACCTTCATTTTATGAGCCGTTTGCCAAGTCCGAATAATCACTTCCCCAACCCTTCCCATCGCCTGCGAGTCAGAAGAAATCATACTAAACGCGCCCAAATCGTGCAAAATATCTTCAGCAGCAATCGTTTCCCTTCTAATTCTCGACTCAGCAAAAGCCACATCTTCAGGAATCCCCCGATCCAAATGGTGACAAACCATCAACATATCTAAATGTTCTTCCAAAGTATTGACAGTGTAAGGGCGAGTCGGGTTAGTAGACGAAGGCAAAACATTAGCTTGACCGCAGACTTTAATAATATCCGGTGCGTGTCCGCCGCCTGCACCTTCGGTGTGGTAAGTGTGGATTGCCCGATTTTTAAAAGCAGCAATTGTCGCTTCCACAAATCCAGCTTCATTGAGAGTATCGGTGTGAATTGCAACTTGCACGTCGTACTCGTCAGCTACACTCAAACAATTGTCGATCGTCGATGGCGTAGTTCCCCAATCTTCGTGGAGTTTCAAACCCATTGCACCGGCGAATATTTGTTCGACTAATCCTTGAGGTTGGCTGCTATTTCCTTTACCTAAAAATCCCAAATTCACCGGGAAAGCGTCGGCTGCTTGCAGCATTCTGTACATATGCCAAGGGCCGGGAGTGCAAGTGGTGGCGTTTGTACCCGTTGCGGGGCCAGTGCCGCCGCCGATCATTGTAGTGATTCCAGAGGCGATCGCCACTTCTATTTGTTGCGGGCAAATAAAGTGAATGTGAGAGTCAATTCCCCCAGCCGTGAGAATCATTCCTTCGCCAGCAATTACTTCTGTACCAGGCCCGATAATAATATCTACCCTATCTTGAATGTAAGGATTTCCGGCTTTACCAATTTTGTAAATTTTGCCGTCTTTAATCCCGACATCTGCTTTAACAATTCCCCACCAATCCAATATTAAAGCATTAGTAATTACCGTGTCAACAGCACCGTCAGCATTAGAAATAGGCGACTGTCCCATACCATCGCGAATGACTTTGCCGCCGCCAAATTTAACTTCATCCCCGTAGGTTGTGAAATCTTTTTCAACTTCAATGAATAATTCTGTATCGGCTAACCGGACGCGATCGCCCGTTGTCGGCCCAAAAGTTTCCGCGTAGGCGCGACGATCCATTCTGTAACTCATATTAATTAGCTCCTTATCAGATTTTCTAGAATTTTTGTCATTTGCCAAATGCTTGAGTATACATTGATTTATACTAAAAATTTTCTGTTTGTATACATTCTATAAACTCAAGAAATGGTTTAAAACATTGCGTACATTTCTCGGCAATTTCTTGATACGAAATATTCCCTAGTATCAATTTTGCATCCACAGCTTTATTGTATCCTTTGCCAGAATCTCTGAAAAGTTGCTCTACAATTTTCGAGGGGGGGCGATCGTGATTTTGGTCTTCTACTGGTATTGTCCAGGTGACAGCTAGAGAAGTAACTCCTAGTTTACCTCGTAATGAAGATTCAGACGCCAAAATCAAAGCTTCCATTTCATATTTAAAACAAAAAACTTTGAAGCGTTCTTTGAGACGTTCATCCTGAATACCTTTCTTTTGTAATGCTTGAGAAAAATTCTCCATAATTCCCGCTTTTAGCTGTTGAAAAGTCTCATGGGGAAACCCTTTATTCTTAGGATATAAGTCTGGCAAAATAATTGCAATTGAATTCGGATTATTGCAAAGAATATTAACAGCTTTTATTGGAGCATTCAGCAGCAAATCTTTTTTAGCATCACCTCCCCTATCATTGTTACTTCCTTTGATTGGAAAAAACTCTATACTGACACCTTCTTCAAATTTTTTGTCAATCAAATTTACTAACAATGCTTCCATTGCATTTTTATCTGATGGCCCTTCTACATAGATAATTACCCTCATGGTAGAAGCTCCAATTCATCACTGCGGTGGAGTTTTTCAATTTCCTCTGTCCCAAAGTCATCAAGCATATCTGTTAAAACTTTGGAATTACCAGGTTTAATAAACTTTGATTCTCCATTCTCCTTTCGCATCACAGCAATTTGGGAAATATCAAATTGGGTTAAAAAATAAGAAGAATGAGTAGCCAAAAGAACTTGAGTACGTTCAGCAGCTTTTTCAAACAATCCTGCTAAAAGAGGGAGTGTCCGAGGATGAACACCTTGATCCGGTTCATCAATACAAATTAGAGAGGGTGGTTTCGGGTGCAAACAAAGACAAATCCAACAAATTAATCTTAGAATACCATCGGATAAATCCGCAAGACTTAAATCCTGGTTAATCCCCTTTTCCTGCCAAAATGCGATAACTTCCCCAGGCCCGCCGCGAGCTTTTACCGTCAATTTTTTGAATCCTGGAATAACTGATTGTAAATGTTGTTGCAGGTCATCAAAAACGGCGCTATATTCAGTCATTAAATAGTGTAATACAGAACTCAAATTCCCGGCATCTTCATCCAACACTGGTTCTTGTTCAATGAGAACAGATTTGCGAATTTTGTGATTAGCAATGTTAAATGAACTATAAAATTTCCAACCCCCGATATACTCTCGTAGTGTATAGAGAGTTGCTAAACCTGGATTTGTTATTGTCCTGAGTGCGAGTTGATTGCGTTTGGGAAATACACGATTTGTCTCTGCATATCCTGGTTCGCGATACAAACCTTCAGTACCTTTAATATCCATGAACAAATGTTGAGATGACTCAACTCGCTCGAAAGAAATTTGCGGATTGCTTCTCGGCCCCATGAGTTCTCCTTGATAGGAGATATTAGACTCACCTATATCAATTTTAAGCTCCCATTCAAACTTTTCTGAGCCGGGAAGATGGAAAATCTGTTGACCTATAGAACCCTTAATAATTTCGTTAGGAATCTCGCTTTCCATACTGTCGGTCAAAAACTTTAGAAACTCAAACAGGCTTGATTTCCCAGAACCATTAGCTCCGACAAGAATTTCTAGTGGTTCCAATCGAGCAGTAAAATCTCGGAATGGTCTATAACCCTGAATTTTGATTGAGGTTATTCGGCAGTGTGGTGTCATTTCGCTACCAGTCGTTTTAGTAATATTGTTGATAATACAGGACTTACGCACGGCTGCCAAAAACCCAGTTTCTCTGTCAATATCTCTCGCATAGATGCACGAACTTTCTCAGAAATCGGGTTTTTCGCGTAGTCCTATAATAGTCTAATTCTCTCTCATCCATCTAACTTACCGTTGACTTTCCCGTTAAAGCCGTAGACTTCACGACTGCCGACAAACGGTACTAATTGCACTTCTCTTTCATCTCCGGGTTCAAATCGGACTGCTGTACCTGCGGGGATATCCAGCCGCATTCCTTTTGCTTGTTCTCGATTAAATGCCAAGGCTTCGTTCGCTTCATAAAAGTGATAGTGGGAGCCGATTTGAATCGGTCTGTCTCCCGTATTTGCTACTAGCAAGTGCACTGTTTTACGCCCTGCATTTAATTCAATTTCGCCTGCTAAAACAATCATTTCTCCCGGAATCATATCTATCTCCTGCGAGTTGTTGCGGTGGAATATTTAACGAATCGGATCGTGCACTGTCACTAATTTAGTGCCGTCGGGAAAAGTTGCCTCAACCTGCACTTCGTGCACCATTTCCGGTATCCCTTCCATGACATCTTCCCGCGTCAGGAGAGTTGTCCCGTAGCTCATTAAATCTGCGACGGTGAGGCCGTCTCTAGCTCCTTCTAAAATCGCGGCGGAAATGTAGGCTAGTGCTTCTGGATAGTTTAATTTTAAGCCTCTTTGTTTCCGGCGCTCTGCTACCAGGGCGGCGGTGAAAATCAGCAGTTTGTCTTTTTCTTGGGGGGTGAGTTGCATTTTTATTCTGGTAAGGGCGATCGCATTATTTGCTCCAGTTCGGCTATCAATTATACATCAAATTTGATATCGAAGTAGCTGTCAATGATACAATTTTTGAATTCAGAAAACCCTATTTTATCCAAACTCTGGGCAAACAGCAAGGGCGTTCTGAAAAAGATAGGCGCAGCAAGTGCCAAATGCTGACAAACCAGTTTCTCGCTGCGGTGGTGGATGAACCGCGATATCGGCACAGCAAACCGTTAGGAATACGAGTCACGCCGGCGGTGGAATTACCCGGATAAATTGTTGCCTCACATGGCAAATTTCGCACTTTTTTTACTATTTCTGTAGTGACTGGTTCGCCGATCCAAGCGAGGGTAGCGACTACGGGTTTTCCTGCTAAGCCGTGAGGACTTTCTAGCATTTCCGATCCACCTTTGAGCAATTGTCTGTCAATCCACAGAGGGCTGTTTTGTTGCCAGACTTCGGTGTGCGATCGCCATTCTCCCGACAAGAACTTTTCGCCCCTAGCACTGCGTCCGAACCGGGTAATTTCCCACAGCAAAATCCTCGCTGTCGGTGCTAATTCTACCCGCAGATTTTGTCGATAAATTGCGCCGTCAAAAACGATTGTTTCCTGCGGTAGCCATTCTAAATTAGCACCAGATTCTAGTTTAATATCGATATCTTGTTGTGATTTTAGTCCGCTGCTACGATAAATTTTACTAGCAGCGGCGCTGGTAATCAAGGCTTTGGTGTTGGGTTGGAGGTGAAAATTGCTGGAAAGGCGATCGCCCCCGACAACTCCCCCAGCCGTGTGCAAAATGACGCTGTGACAAACCTCTTTCCCTTCAGGATAAAACGGGCGCTGCACCTTGAGGGGCGCTTGCATTTGATTGTGGATGATTTGAGTTGAGCCGCTGCGGTTGGCGTAGACTAAATTGAGGCAGCCGTGCCATCCATTATTAACGTTATCTGTATCTTGTGCGATCGAAGTTTCAGTCACAGATTTTTGAAATTCAAAACATTCACTATCAAAAACATACCACAACTGCCGCGCAGCCCGGTTATTTTATAAATAATGATAATCGTTATCTGAAATATTTTTCGGATCTGCACTGATTAGTATAACAATTTACATTTATCAAGCATCCGATCGGGGAAGATGCCCATACCATGTAAAATTAGTAACTAAAGGAGTGCAGACTATGCCTCAAGTTCTCTTCAAAGTTGATTTGACCAAACCGATGTCAGAACAGGAATTAGTCGGTCACAATCGCTGGCATCCAGATATTCCAGCAGTAGTGTCTGTCAATCCCGGCGATGTATTTCGCATCGAGTGCAAAGACTGGACAGACGGACAAATTAAAAATGACGACAGCCCCGACGACATTCGCGATGTAGACTTAACAGTAGTTCACGTTTTGAGCGGGCCAATTTACGTTAACGGCGCGCAACCCGGGGATATTTTAGTAGTCGATATCCTCGATATCGGGGCTTTGCAAGGGGACGAATGGGGTTTTACGGGAATTTTTGCTAAAGAGAACGGCGGCGGTTTCTTGACAGAACATTTTCCCACTGCAGCTAAAGCAATTTGGGATTTCCAGGGAATTTATACCGCTTCCAGACACATACCAAAAGTGCGCTTTGCCGGGATTACTCATCCGGGTTTAATCGGCTGCGCGCCTTCTCACGAATTGTTGAATAAATGGAACAAACGGGAAGCGGAATTAGTAGCCACAAATCCCGATCGAGTGCCGCCTTTAGCAGAACTGCCGAACCCCAAAAATGCAATTTTGGGGTCGCTGACAGGGGCAGAATTCGAGCGAGTTGCTGCGGAAGCGGCGCGCACTGTTCCTCCCCGCGAACACGGGGGCAATTGTGATATTAAAAACCTGTCGCGGGGATCTAAAATTTACTTCCCGGTTTATGTCGAGGGCGCGAAACTTTCGATGGGAGATATTCACTTTTCTCAAGGAGACGGGGAGATTTCATTCTGCGGGGCAATTGAAATGTCGGGGTACATCGACCTCCACGTTGATATTATCAAAGGCGGTATGGATAAATACGCAATGGTCAACCCGATTTTCAAACCGGGGCCGGTGGAACCGCGCTATTCTGAATATCTGGTTTTTGAAGGGATTTCTGTTGATGAATTTACGGGCAAACAGTATTATATGGATGCCCATGTTGCTTATCGGCGAGCTTGTTTGAATGCGATCGAATATTTGAAAAAGTTTGGTTTTACCGGAGAACAAGCGTATTTGCTGTTAAGCTGTGCACCAGTTGAAGGTAGGATCAGCGGCATTGTGGATATTCCCAATGCTTGCTGCACAATTGCTTTACCGACAGAAATTTTTGAGATGGATATTCTGCCGTCTTAATTATTAAGGCGGGCGCTGCCCGCCGCCTACTCATTGCATCCAAATCTACAATCCAAAATTGCTATGCCTCTTTACGATTTTAGGTGTGAAACTTGCGGCATTTTTGATAAGTGGCGCCCTCTTGCCGAATCAGATACACCTGTGCTTTGCCCGAGTTGCGAAACTGTTGCTAAACGCATCTTTTCCCCGCCGATGATTCTAACTGGAAAGCTGCGCTTGAAGGGTCAAGAAAATCAGGAACCGCAGCTAGTTAAGCGTTGTGAGGAACCTAAACCGCAGCGGAATCGCGAACACCGAGGGGGACGACCTTGGATGATCGGTCACTGATGCAATCCGGCAGGGGTTTCAACTCCTGCCTCAAAGCTGAAGTCCTCTAAAAGAGGACTGTAAAGTTAGTATTTCAGTCGGTTTAAACCGACTTTTGCTATTAGACAGGGACTTAATTCCCTGGCGGGCAAAGCAAGTATTTTGTACTTATTTATTTGCCAATACCACATAGTCATCAACTGCATAACTTAAGTCATAAGGTAACTTAAAGTGCTGGCGAAAAAGCGGACTGATAAATTTCTGTAAAGGTAGATTTTCTTTAGCAAATTTTGCAAAGTTAGGATGGGATGTCCTGCTATCGGTTGAGCGTAAATATTTATACCAAACCAAGTTTAAGCCCAGCTCATCAACAAATTGTTTTACTACACTTAGCTCCTTTTGGCAATCATTAACTCGACGAACATTGTACGCCTTAAGCAACTTTTTTTCTTGAATAATTAGCAAAACGTAACCCGAATCTGTCAGGGTATTTATAAATATATCCTTATAAATTTGATGGGATTTTTCTCTTCTCTCATCATCGTAAAAAAAACAGTGAGAAATCACAATAAAGTCAAAGAATTTTCTGGGCAGCCTTTTAGATTGATTGGCGCTATCAAAGATACTAGAAGTGTCAAACCGAAAGTAAGCATTCATCGCCTGGGGTTCCATATATTGCCGCCAAAACTGGAGTCCGCGATATTGAAAAGCTTTTTGCTGTTCCAGAGAGTAGTAGGATATGTGCATTGGTGGCATTGAAAAAAAGTCGCTACTGCTTTGTAGCAACAAACCAAGTCCGTAAGCAACAGTACCCGGCCCAGCCGCAATATCGAGGATATTGAGTTTAGTTGGTAACAACCCTGCTTTGTAAACCAGGAACCAAGCTAGATATGTACAATACACGTTATCTAGGAAATATCTCATTAAATAGATGTGAGGACTTAGCTCAAAACTGTATTGAGGATCTTGTCCTTCTTTCAGTTTTTGTATGTCGTCAATAGCTTGTTTAAGTAAATAATCAACATTGCTTTTTTCGCGGTTAGACTTATTAAGCTCATTCTTGATAAAGCCCGCCAGATGTTGTTCAAACTTATTAAATACCTTGTCATCAATGCCAGTGCATTGAATCATACTTGCATCGCATTCTATCAATTTGAAAGCTTTTGAAATATATTCAATCAACTTTGTGTCGGGAAATAAGGTTGATTCATCAATCCGCGCCAGAGAATCGTCAAGTTGCCCGAAGCTTAGTTGTATTTCTAATTCTGCTAAATGCCGATCGCCTTCTTTGATGCGGTCATTTTTTTTCTGCAATAACTTCTCAAGCTGTAGACGCTCTTTAAATAGCTTCTGCTGCCATGAGAGTTTTGCCCCGGAATTTTCTATTTGTTTTAACAGTTGTTTGGCAAGTCGATTATTTTGACTCTTAACGGCTTCGTTAAACTGATGGGAACGCCACCAGTTAGCCAGCGGATTACTCATAGCCAAACCCCTCTTTACCTTCCATAATCTCAACATCTGGGAGCATCGCAATTAATTTATTTTTAAACTTGCGATAACTCTGTTGTTCGCTATTGTACCACCAATCGTACTTTTGTTTAAGAGCTAATGCTTCCTCGCGAGTTGACGCAATTAGCGATCGCCCGTTGCTGGCATGAAAATCCTGAATCACCACCCGATCTACAACTTCCAGCTTGTTAATAAAATTAGCTTCATCTTCCGGTAAGGTAGGGAGGAGTGGCGTCACAGTTATAGAAAATCTGACTTCGCAATTTTCTCGGTAAGGAAAGCTGTATCTCAGTTTTTCAATAGCTTTGAGTCTAGCAGGAATACTAGGCGATTTTGGTTCAAAATCTTTCCTCACTTTTTCGCTACCAGTGGGAATGCTCATGTTAACTCGCAACCGCTGAAATTGCTGTAAAATATCGACATCTCTAGTTATCATAGGACTGCGAGTTTGGATAACTAGCGTTGGTTGATAGGGAACCATCACTTCTAACAAGTGCCTAGTTAAGTGTTCTTTAGATTCAATCGGCTGATACGGATCTGTGACACTACTCATGTAAATTGTAGGTGATCGTCCGGGATTTTTTTTAGACCAACTTTGCAGTTCTTTATTTAAAATTTCCGCAGCATTTTTCTTAATAATTACCCAATTTCCCCAATCCTGCCGCATCTGTGAATTAGGGCTAAAAGCAGCAGCATAACAATAACTGCATCCGTACTGACAGCCGCGATAAGGATTTAGCGTAAAATCGTAAGCGCTGATAAATCCAGTCGCTTTGTTGAGCAATGACTGTGCATTTTGTGCATACACTTTGGCAGTTCCAAAATTTTCCCGGAGTAGGATACTTTTTTTGCCTGCGGAATATCCCTCATACTGAGACTTTACCATGATTAAAACCTGTTGTTACAGTATTAAAACGGAAAATGTTTAGGAATGAGAAAGGCTATGGCGCTTCATTTTACTACTTCACTTTACCGCACTCAACAAATGTCAGCAAAGCAGTGGGGAATTACTCAACTTTACAATAAATTTTTTGAAGAACCAACAAGTCAGCTCTTTAAACTTCATGAAGCGCTCGATCGCGAATGTAATGCAGCTTACGGATTTACTGACAGCGACGATATTTTAGCAAAACTGCTGGAATTGAACCTAGAACTGGCAGAAACCGAAAAACAAGGTCAGCCCATAGTTGGGCCCACAGCCCCGAATTAAGCGAAAATACTAATTGCCAGGTAAAATTTTTTATCTATTTCCTCTGCAATTCTTGCCCAGGATCAAGACAAAATTGAGATCCATCCCCAAATCGGACAGGGTACGGAATTTGTGATTGCTTTGCTTGTGGCTGCCTAAAATACGATACACACAAATTCACGATTTTTTTTAGAAGTCGAGAATCGGCGTGTATCGCACTTTCAACCTAAATTTGATGGGGGTGGAGGGACTTGAACCCACACGACCGTTTCGGGTCAACGGATTTTAAGTCCGTAGCGTCTACCATTCCGCCACACCCCCCTTTAGTCAAATTGCTGTGGATTTGATTCACTGACAGCAACAGCCTTTTATTCTACAACCAAAACCCCAATTTACGCAACCCCTAATCTAAAAATTCTCAAAACTCGCGCTGCATCTCGCCAAGCGGTACAATAGTTAACCAGCTAGCGGAGCGTCTGTGCCCCCTTACCGTTGTTATTATTCCCCTAAAGCAAATCTATGTATATTACCTTGCTGCTTTACGCCGTGTTAGCAGGAGCCTACCTCCTGGTAGTACCGGCCGCCACCTACGCTTACCTGAACAGCCGCTGGTACGTGGCCACGTCTTTTGAGCGCGGCTTCATGTACTTCTTGATGTTCTTCTTCTTCCCCGGTATGTTTCTCCTAGCTCCCTTTTTGAACTTTCGCCCCAAACGGCGGCAGATTGAAGCCTAAATGCGACGTATTGACGTAATTGGAATCAGTCTCGGCTTTTTTGTAGCAGGTGGCATAATCTACTTGCTACTGCAATTCGCCGGACTCGACAGCATGAATGCAGGGATTTGGAGTCAGTTATTTTTGGTTGCCGGCTTGATTGGCTGGCTGGTGACTTATTTATTTCGAGCCCTGACTCAAAGTATGACCTACAGCGAGCAACTGAAAGAGTACAAAGATGCTGTCTTGCAGAAGCAGCTTGATGCACTCACTCCTGAAGAATTAGCCAAACTTCAAGCCGAAATTGAGCAGGAAAAAGATAATTAGTCACTGGTGAGTTGTCAGTTGTCAGTTGTCAGTGGTTAGTGGTGAGTTGTCAGTTGTCAGTGGTTGTATCATGTCCGGTCGAGCAACCGCGATTTTTGTAAGGGCGGGTTCACCAACAATACCTGCCAATAATTGACAATCTCAAAAACCCGCCCCGACCGGGATATTATGGTTAATCGCTCGGACATGATATTAGTTGTTATTAGCTAATACCAACTGCCAACAACTAACTGCCAACAACCAACTGCCAACAACCAACTGCCAACAACCAACTGCCAACAACCAACTGCCAACAACCAACTGCCAACTGCCTAATGACTATTTCTAATTGTTTTGAAACGTTGCGAAAGAGCAACAAATGTGCATTAATTCCTTTTATTACTGCTGGCGACCCAGATTTGGAGACAACGGCTAAAGCACTGCAAGTTTTGGATGATAACGGTGCTGATGCGATCGAGCTTGGCGTTCCCTATTCTGACCCGCTGGCTGACGGGCCGGTGATTCAAGCTGCTGCTACTAGGGCCCTGCAGCGGGGAACGCGGTTAGATCCGGTGCTGGAAATGGTAGCCAAAGTTAGTCCGAATTTGCGATCGCCCATTATTCTGTTTACCTACTACAACCCGATTTTGTACCGAGGTATAGAAACTTTCTTGCAGCAAATCAAAAGTGCTGGAGTTCAGGGATTGGTTGTACCCGATTTGCCCTTAGAAGAAGCTGACAGTCTCATCCAACCTGCCAACAAATTAGGGATTGAACTAACATTATTAGTTGCTCCCACAAGTCCCAAAAATCGCATAGAAGCGATCGCCCGCCAGTCTCAAGGATTTATTTACTTAGTCAGCGTAACCGGCGTTACGGGAGTGCGCGAAGGCTTAGAAACGCGAGCAAAAGAGTTGCTGCAAGAAATTCGTAGCATCACCGACAAACCCATCGGTGTCGGTTTTGGTATCTCGACACCGGAACACGCCCGACAAGTCAAAGAATGGGGTGCAGACGCTGTGATTGTTGGCAGTGCTTTTGTTAAACGCTTGGCCCAAGGCACTCCAGAAGAGGGTTTAGCAGCAATAGGCGAATTCTGCAAGAGCTTAAAAACAGCGATTCAATGATAGCAACTGTGCAGATACTTTCAGCCATTAGACAGATGCGGGCGATCGCCCCGTGTCGCCACAATTGGGATTAAAGACCTTGTTGTACTTGAGATCATACACCTCCTTCCTTCTGGTTCTTGACCGGAAGGTTTTTTTTACTCATAAAACGCAAAACCTTTCAACGCAGCGCGCACTTCCCGCCAAACGCTCAGCCAAGCAGGGAAAAGGCATTGCCGTATCCGGCGCACACAACTACGATTTTTAATAATTGGTATGAGATGGAGGATTGTCCGTTTTTTGTTCCATCTTGCTTCTTGTATCAATCTACTGTCAACCTAACGACGGGCTTTTCGGCCAAGTTGTCAACTGTTTGCTGTCTGCTGTCAAATATTCCATCTTCCATCTTCGATCTTCGATCTTCCATCTTCCATCTTCCATCTTCGATCTTCCATCTTCCATCTTCGATCTTCGATCTTCCATCTTCCATCTTCCATCTTCCATCTATACCTGCTACAACTTGAGGAATCTAACTTGAGGTAGATGAAAAGCTCCTGTTATTATTTATATATTTAAAAAAGTGTTTAAGTTCCTCTAGTTTGTAATGCTAGCCATCTACACAACTACCAGGAATTAGAGCATATCACAATAGAAATAGAAAGGATCATTTTTATGAACAGACTAACTGCTTTTCTGAAAAAAATTCGAGCTGTACAAATTTTAACAGTGTTTCTGGCTGGCATTTTAGTATTAGTGAGTACGGCCTGCAGTAGCCCTGATGTGAGCGCAACAAAAACTGATGGGAGCGCAACAAAAACTGATGTGATGGCAGGAAAAACCTCCGACCAAATGAGAGAAGAAGTGCCTTCTGAGGCTGTAACTTCGGTATATAAAGGCGGCCAGAATCAATACAGCGATGACGATCCCAGAAACACAACTGTTACAGCAGCAGAAGCAAAAGCTCAGCTTCTCAAAGATGAAGCCCAGCGCCGCATCGACACCAAATCTAGCAGCGATGTGGGCGAAAATGTGCGGCGGGTAAAAGAAGATGCGTCCGACAAACTCGACGAAATTGGCGACAAGGTGAATGAGAATGCTCGCAATGCTCAGCGCAAAGCTGATGACTTTGGCGACAAAACCAAACAAGGCTTTTCTAATCTTAAAGAAAACACTCGCGACGGATTGAAGGGAGCAAAAGACATTGTTAAAGAAGCTACCGACGGAGCGAAAGAAAGAGCAGCAGAGGGTACTGAGTCCCTGAAAAACAATGTCGGCCAAGGCAAGGAAAATGTCAAAGATGCAGCGCGAAATGTAAGATACAGTGCTGAAGATGCTTCGGACAAGGTTCGCGCGAAAGTCGATCGGGATATTGACAGAACTCAACGAGCAGCAGAAAGAGCAGCAGACGCGATCGACTAATTTCAAATAACGTTGAGAAACGAAGCAATATTAATCTTTTGGAGATTGCTTCGTTGTTCGCAAAGAACCAGCAATATACAGCGTGTTCCAGGTTTATGAGGTGTACCTCATATAAACCTGGGATGCGCTGTATCTTTTTGCAGGAGCCATTTTACTGATTTCACGATCGAGCTATATTAAATTACTTAATTATATAAAGTATTCTTTAAGACATTATTTTCCCGTGTTACTACTTGGATTTAGCATTAATTTAACTGCATTTGAGATGAAACGCAGCAATTTACACGTAAGTAAAAGACTCTCAATTCGATCGCCTAAGTATAAAATGTTGTTTGGTAGATAACTATAATTTGCGATCGGCAACTAGAAAATTATGCTGTTTATACCCTAAGATAGATACATTAACTATTGTCAAGTTAGACTCTGGACTGGGATCGGTCAAAATGGCTGCAACAGTAGAGGTAGTAAATTTGACAGTAATGCCTGGAGATTGTCCGATCGCGCAATTATACGCCGATTGTCGATCGGCTGCTGTCTCGGCGGCACCCGAAAAACACTCGCAACCGGCTAGCAGCAAACGGGAGCATCTGTGTTTTGCAAGAAGCATTTTTTTACAGTGCCCTCGGGATCTCGCAATCTGTAAAATACGCGAATTCTTGAGGTGTTCGGACTATAAATGCAAAACTGAGTTGCATCGCAGTTGTTAATTGCATTGCTCAAAATAGTCCTTAAGCGAACAGATATTCTCGATCAACTCGAAAAAATCAGAGTCATTTACTAATATATGAAACCTCCAAATATTTGAATTTATCTTGACTGTTGTCAGCCAGATAGAGCGGTATAAAATCGGCTTAAAAAATGCGAAAGATGCGCGATATATTGTCGCCGTAATCCGAAGCAGATCGATAGGGGGATGCAGACAAACTTTATTTGGAAAATTTTGTTGTGATGCTAGTAACAATGATGCACGACTTTTACGATGCGCTGGCACATTTGGCAACCTATACAGATGCCGCACCGACGGAGCGCCAACAAATCCTGAAGCGCGTTGACACGAGTCAGAAAAAACTCAAAGAATCCGCGCACCTTACCCCGATCGATTACCAGCACAAGTTCGATCTGGTTGAGGCAGAATTGCGGGGCCTTTTGGGGCAGAAAGCAGAAGCAATGGAATTGTACGATCGAGCTATTGCTGGAGCTAAAGCTAACGAATATGTTAATGAAGAAGCTCTCGCCTGCGAACTCGCTGCTAAGTTTTACCTGTCCCACGGTAGAGAAAAAATTGCCCTAGTCTACATGATAGATGCCTGCGATTGCTATGCTCGCTGCGGAGATGCAGTCAAAATTGAAGACTTAAAAAAACGCTATCCTCAATTGTTATCGCCGATTTTGCCGCCAGCAACAGTCGCTGCAAATCCATTAGCAACTGCCGTCATACCTCCTAATCAACATCACTCGGTGCATCCATTTATTCATTCATCTGTGTCGCGTCACCTGTCGGATTTCGGAGTTTTTTCAACTCTGCTAAAAGCTTGTCAAGCGCTTTCTAGTGAAATTGAACTCGATCGACTGATTGCCAAACTGATGCAACTGGCGATCGCAAATATAGAAGCTGACAAAGTAGCGCTGCTGTTACCAAACGGCAGTAAATGGGAAGTGGCTGCAGCAAGCGCGATCGACAATTTGGGCGTCGAAAGGGCGATCGGCTTACCATCAGCAGCACTCGATAAAAACAGCGATATCCTGCCCCTGAAAATTGTTGACTGCGTTAAAAACTTGTTGAAACCTGTGATTGTGCGGAACATTGCTGAAAATTGCGATCGCGATTCCGACTCCTACATCCAGAAATACCAACCGCAGAGCCTGTTATGTTGGCCGATTCTCGATCGAGACAACTTAGTCGGCATCTTGTATCTAGAAAATCGGTTAACAGCAGGAGTTTTTACGCGCGATCGCTTGCAATTTCTCAATCTCCTGTGTTCCCAAGCAGCAATCAGTTTGTCAAACGCTATACTTCATCAAAAATCTCAAGATTACAGCCAACAATTAGAGCGATTGTTAACAAAATTTAGCCGCACTGAAAATCAGCTTGCCGAGCAGAAACAAATGTTGCAAGCGATACTTGATGTCGCTCCGATTTGGATTTGGATGGTGAATCCAAAGGGTAAAGTAAAGTTTTTTAACAATACCTTTTGCCAAGATGTGGGCGCGCCTCTGAGCGCTTTTCTAGCGGTCGAGCATTACAAAGATATACTGGGGGAAAATGCAGCGAACTGTCTGGTTTTAGATGCTGCCTGTCTTGCCCAAGATTCGCCGCATTACTCCACCGAAAGTCTCACATTAGTTGACGGCAAACAACACTATATAGAAGTCACGAAAGTGCAGTTAAAAAATGCTGATGGCGAGACGATTGGTATTATTGGTTTGGGTGTTGATGCCACCGATCGCAAGCAAGCAGATGAACTTTTGCAAAAGCAAAATCAACAACTAGAAAAAACTTTAAAAGATTTGCAGCAAGCACAACTGCAAATAGTGCAAAGCGAGAAAATGTCGGCTTTGGGCAATTTAGTCGCCGGAGTCGCCCACGAAATCAACAATCCAATTGGGTTTATTTCTGGCAATTTAAGCGAAGCTAAAAGAAGCTTGGCAGATGTTATAGAACATTTAGAATTGTATCGCTCCGACGCACCAAAATCGGAGATTGCCAATCATGCCGAAGAGATAGACATCGATTATATTTTGGAAGATTTACCGAAGATGATCGATTCAATGCAAGTCGGGTGCGATCGCATTTCTAGCATCAGTACCAGCCTCCGCACCTTTTCCCGAGGAGACAAAGACTACAAAGTTCCTTTTAATATTCATGATGGCATTAATAGCGCTATTTTAATTTTGAAACACCGCCTCAAAGCCAACGAATGCCGCCCGCAGATCGAAGTAATAACTAAATACCATAACCTCCCTAAAATCGAATGTTTCCCCGGTCAATTAAATCAAGTTTTTATGAACCTGCTTGCTAATGCGATCGATGCCTTAGAAGAATCAAATTGCGGACGCAGTTTTAGCGAAATTGCCAGCAATCCCAACCGCATAACTATTTCCACTGAGGTACTGGGGGAAGGGCAGATTCAAATTAAAATTGCTGATAACGGCACCGGGATGAAAGAGGAAATCAAAAAGCATATATTCGACCATTTGTTTACGACGAAATGCGTCGGAAAAGGCACTGGATTAGGGTTGACCATTGCCCATCAGATTGCGGTAGAAAAACATGGTGGCAGCATTGAGGTGAGTGCGGAACACCGAATTGGGACTGAATTTGCGATCGTTTTGCCGGTGAAAGGATAAATTTTAATTACAGCAGTTTAGTAAGTAGGCTATTACAAATAATTAACATGAGGTGGGGAGAGGGGGCGGGTTAATAAATATTGTGGATGTGATTGAAAGATTGTTGGTAAAACCCGCCCCTATAAATACTAAGGGTAATTTACCCAACATTATCTAATTTATTAATTTGGCAAACTCAATTTCAATACCTGTCCGACTGATACTTCGTGCTTGTGAGTTGCTACCACCACCGCACCTTCCAATCGCGGATCGTAACATCCAACCCAAGCTGCAGGATGGCATTCGTGCACTAAATACCCGTACAGCCAAATCGCTCCTCTACCTTCAATGACAATTCCTTGGCTGAATTGAACGCCTTCGGGAATTTTCAAACCTTGTAAATCATCGGGTGTGATAATACCATCTTGAGTGGCAATTCGCAAACGCAAATGTTGGTAAGCTAAACCGTCTTGAGTTTGATTGGGGATGATTTTTAATTCAATAGGATTCATGGGACGCACATAATGTTGAATGCTGTTGTAAAATAATATGCTTTTTAGGGTAAATTGGGAATCCGATCGCCCACTTTCAATCCCAATTGAGCCGCCCTTCCGCCTTTGAGTTCAATAACTCCGTCCACGGGGACATCCGGGCCGTAGTTGGGACAGGTGTCGCTCAAACACGGCGGTACGTTGGGAATTATCGCTTGCACTACGCCTTCGCGCAGAAAAACCATATCGAGTTCGACTGACACGTTTTTCATCCAGAAACGCACGTTTCGCGCCGGGGCGATCGGGAAAAGCATTCCCCTGTCTTCGGGCAATTCTGTGCGAAACATTAAGCCAATTGCTTGTTCTTCGGGAGTTTTCGCCACTTCTAGTCCAAGGGGGCGATCGCCCACAATAGTATTAGCAGAAATTGGCAAAAGTTGACCCATATCCATCCCGCCAAACAGCGATATAAAGTTGGTTTCTGTCAGGTTAGGTTTTCCCAAAACAACTCCTAAATAGTTGCCAGAATTTTTATTTTGCATGACAGTTTGGTTGTCTGAAACAAAAATGTTCAAATCGCTAAACTTTATGTTATCAGTCAAGACAATTTTATCATTGCCGCTGCCAAAATCTGTAATTACATCAGCTTCATTAATAGTAGGTGCGGCGGAAGTTGTGTCAATCACAAATAAATCATCGCCCGCGCCTCCTGTCAAGATATCCTTACCTTCGCCGCCGATTAGCAAATCGCTACCCCGATCGCCATTAATCCAATCCGAATCTTGTCCTCCATAGATTGTATCGTTTGAAAGACCTCCAAACAGGGTATCAGCACCTTCATTTCCCGCGAGCAAGTCATTGTCGCGATCGCCAAAAATCAGGTCATTTCCCGCCAAACCTTGAATCGTATCATTACCTGCAAATCCTCTAATCGTATCGCTGCTGGGGCTTCCTAGGAGAAAATCGAAGCCGAAAGTACCGCCGATGTTAACCATTTAGTTTTTAATGATGGCTTTAATAAAAGGAAGCTTTGGCGATCGGCATTCGCCAACCGGTACCAAAAGCTCGATCGCTAATTTTCAAGCCAGGGGCTGCTTGTCGCCGTTTAAACTCCGATTGCCTGACTAATTTTACTACAAATTTAACCACCGCTGCATCGTGTCCCGCCGCCACAATTTCTGAGACAGATTGGTGATATTCGATCGATCGCTGCAAGATATCATCCAAAATATCATAATCCGGCAAAGAATCTCGGTCAACTTGTCCAGGTTTCAGTTCAGCACTAGGGGCTTTACTAATAATATTAACCGGAATTATCTCCTTGCTAGGGGAAGGAGACGGAGGCACTTTTCCTGCATATCCGCCAGCATTCAGCCACCGACAAAGCGAATAAACTTGACTTTTCTGCACGTCAGAAATTACCGCCAATCCGCCATTCATATCGCCGTAGAGAGTGCAGTAACCCACCGACATTTCTGATTTATTACCAGTGGAAAGCAGCAAATGTCCGAACTTATTAGAAATTGCCATCAACAGATTACCTCGAATCCGGGATTGAATATTTTCCTCAGCAATCCCGAAAGTTGTATTGACAAACAAATCGGCGAGAGTGCGATCGTAGGATTTCATCAAGTCGCCGATCGGCAACAGTTCGATCGCCATACCCAGATTTCGGGCTAATTCCAAAGCATCATTAACCGAATGATCCGAACTGTAAGGAGAAGGCATTAATACCCCCAGCACATTTTCCGGCCCGATCGCGCAACAGGCGATCGCCGCCACCAAAGCCGAATCTATCCCGCCGCTCAAACCGAGTACAACCTTAGAAAAACCGCACTTGCGAACATAATCTCGCACTCCCAAAACCAAAGCAGCCCAAATTTCTGGATCTTCCAAGGGCGGATCGAAACTTAAATCAGTTGCAAAACTGGAATTTTGCCCCTTCCCGCTGCTAATTAAATCTTGTTTTTTTTCGTCATATTCCAGCACGGCAAAATCCGTTTCAAAAGAATTCAACACCTGAATCAAATCACCCTTTCGATTCACCGCCAAACTGCTGCCATCAAAAATAATATCATCATTTCCCCCTACCTGATTAGCGTAAACAATCGGTATTCCCCAGCGAATGACACTATGCTGTAACATCGCCGATCGCACTTTCCGCTTCCCGACAGAATATGGCGATGCCGACAAATTCACCACCAAATCCACCTCCATTTTTGCCAAATCAGCAATCGGATCGCCCGAGTAACTGCGTTTACCCCAAAACTCCCGATCGTTCCACAAATCTTCACAAATTGTCACGCCAATTTTCAATTCGCCAACAGTAAAGTAATTGCTACTTTCTCCCGGTTCAAAATATCTATCTTCATCAAATACATCATAAGTAGGCAACAAGCGTTTATGAAAAACTTGTTTAATAGCACCATCTTGCAACAAAACAGCGCTATTAAACAATGCTTTTCCGCCTAATTGAACAGCATGAGCATTAGGTACGACAGTACCGACTATCACGGTCAAATCCGGCGGCAAATTCCGCGCCAGTTGGTGCAACTGTGCGCCGGCGGCTGCAATAAAACTCGGTTCGATCAATAAATCGCGCGGCGGATAACCAATCAGAGAAAGTTCCGGTGTTAGCAATAAATTTGCACCTTCCACCCTGGCTTTTTTCGCACACTCCAGAATTAGATTGGAGTTGCCCAAGATATCACCAATAGTAGGGTTGAGTTGTGCGATCGCAATTTTCATATTACCAATTCACCTCATAAATATTGCTGACAGTCCGCCGGCGCGGACTCAATTTCCTAATAGTTCTAGATGTGAATTTAGGGAAGCATTAGTCAGACTTGTAATTTTTCAACTCTTCTTCAATATAATAATTTACCAAATCGCGGTAAATATTTTCTACCACATCAGGGTTCAAACCCGATTCTTTAGCCCACTCGCGCCGCTGCTGTAACATATCATGAAAGCGATCGGCTGCTCTAACGTTAGCTTCACTCGTTTTGAACCTTGCTGCTGCGATGACGTATTTAAATCTCTTGCTCAAAGCGTCGATCACTTCTCGATCGATGATATCGATTTCCTCCCGCACTTCGTGAATATTGGCGCATTCATCAGGGTCTTTCATCACCGTCACTCCTTCATAGCTTCTATTCTTATCTTACTAAATCGATCCCCGAATGTCAGTCTATTTTAGATTTTAGATTGAAGAATTTTAGATTGATTCCATAGATGAATCTGGGACATTGAACAAGAATTGAAAATTGGGCTTTCCACTACTTAATATCATTTTTCAAAACTCGCGGAACAAAACAATTGTTAGGCTCGTTTATTCTTCCCGATAAGTAATATCCTGTCCGTTCGATTGACCGCAATCAGCAAGGTTCCTAAAGGTTCGCAGTGCGGACGGTCGCCCGCATTACGAACGGCATAATTTTGGATAGCGACACACCATACAAATACTTCTCACCTTTTTGAAAAAGGCTATAAGTAGGGGGCTGTCGTTTTTGGGCTTTGTCATCCAAGAAATATTTAGATAAACACCAGTGGCTTATTTTTGAAAGGAGCAAAAGCTGCCGCATCAAAGCGGTACAAACTAGCAGGGCGGCCAGCCCCCCGCGAAACTTTAACTTTGGTGTCGCATAAAAAACCCAATTTCAACAATCTAGCTCTAAAATTAGAATAATCCGAAAAATTTTCTCCTAAAATAGTAGTATAGAGTTGATACAAATCGCTCAAGGTAAAAAGCTCCGGCAAAACTTCAAAAGCTACGGGACTGTATTCAAGTTTGTTACGCAGTCGCCGGTATCCGTATTCGAGAATTTGATTGTGATCGAAAGCTAGCTTAGGAACTTGTTGGACGGGATACCAAGCAATGCCGCCGACGCGGTGGCTGACACCGGCAACTACACTCCCAGCAATTAATTCAGCTTCTTCAAACCGAACCAAAGCAAAATAACTCACCGAAAGATAGCGATCGCCCCTGGTAAATTCCCGAGGATCGCGCCCCGCTTCTCCAAAAGTATACAGTTGCTCCAAATACAAATTTTTAACCCGGATTTTTTCAGACAAAATTCGGTAAGCTGCTTGTTCGAGAGACTCTCCGTGTCGCACCAAAGTACCGGGAAGACTCCAACAGTCGATAAAGGGTTCGTCTTGCCGCATTACCAACAGCACCAACAAGCGGTTCTGCACGGTATCGACGGAGAAAATCACATTATCTACTCCTACTTTAAAGTCAGCTAATGAGCAACTTTCTCTCTTTTTTGTGCCTCGTGCCATGCGTACAAATGCTCCCGATTGATGTAATCTTCAATGGTCGGAGTTAGGGCTTCGGTGTCTCCTGTTTCGCGATAGGAGGTAGAAGAAACATTGGGAGCATTCAAAGATGCGATCGCCACTTCTGCACCGCTGCGCCTCAACTGCCACAAATCTAACTGTTCTGACGGATAACCAGGCCGCGGTACGATCAGCAACTCCACTTGTGTTAACAATTCTTCAAATTTGTACCAGCGAGGCAGTTGTCCCACCAAATCCGAACCTATTACCAGAGTCAACTCTGCATCCGGCCACAGCAATCTTGCTTGTTCCACAGTTTCCACAGTCCGAGGACTGCTGAGTTCGGGATGCAAGCAAAGATTGTGTCTCGGCGAATTAATTTCTTGAATGATTAACAGCAGCATTGCCGATCGGTGTTCTAGAGAAGTTTGGTGCGACTTAAAAGGATTGTCCGACGCCCAAACTGCTACCCAATCAAAATTTTGGGAAAGCCAATTTAGGATAGTTTTGTGTCCCGCTGTAGGCGGATCGGCACTGGTTCCAAAAAGAGCAATCTTCTGCATAGGGAATCGGTAATTGGTAATTGGTAATTGGGAATGGGGAATTGTTGAGTGTTGAGTGTTGACTGTTGACTGTTGACTGTTAAATGTTGACTAATGACTAATGACTAATGACTACTGACTACTGAATCTTTTTCGTTTTTTGAGTGAGACTCTGCAAATCTGTAGAAATTTCCACCGTCGGCGAAATCGGGTTGTCAATTTGCCGAGTTTCGGCTCGAAGACTGGCGACAGAAGCAGCAGTTCGTTTGGCGATCTCCTCCAAACTTTCCTGGTTCTGCACTCGTTTCCCATCCTTGACAACCAACTCCATTAATGGTACATAAGAATCGCAATTGTTAATAGTTTCGCCGGACAATCCCAAACAATCTCCGAGAATTTGCCCATTTTCAATATGTCTAAAAATTTGCTTTCTACCTGGATATGTTACCTTGCCACTTGCCTCTTTCATCACCGGAATTCCGTCAATTTCCACCAACTTATAAACACCGTTCACAGGCGAACCGCTCACCAACTTGGTTCCCAAACCGTAACCGTCAATGCAAGCGCCCGCACTTTTTAATTTAGCAATTTCTCGATCGTCCAAATCGCCGCTAGCAAAAATTGGAACGCCCGGAAGGATCGATCGCACTTCCCGAGACAGCACCGCCAAATCACCCGAATCCAGCCGCACGCCTTCCAACTGCATTTCACCGCTGTTTACTCGATCGGCCAAGATCCGCGCCGCTGCCACAGTATTATAAGTATCGATCAGCAGCGGTGCCCCCGGAAAACAGCGGTGAAAAGCTGCAAACGCCTCCTCTTCGCTACCTTCGAGGGCTGCCACAGCCATTACCAAAGCATGAGCCATAGTACCTACAGGTTTGCGGCCCAACTTCAAAGCAGCCAAAACATTAGAAGTTCCGTCGAACCCAGCAGCCAGAGCCGCCCTAGCCGCCCACACAGCAGCTTGAGGCCCAAAAGCCCTGCGCGTCCCGAATTCCAGCAACTTAGCATCCGGGCCCGCCACATCCCGCAGCCGCGCAGCCCGCGTCGCAATCAAAGTTTGATAATTTATCGCATTCAACAAATAAGTTTCCACCAACTGAGCCTGCCACAGAGGAGCCTCAATTCGCAGCAGCGGCTCATTGGCAAACACCGCCGTCCCCTCCGGCACTGCCCAAACATCCCCAGTAAAGCGGGCTGTGGCAAGTAGAGTCCAAAATCGCTCCGGCGCACCTGCAAAAATCCCAGTGGACTGCAAAGCCTGAATTTGCGCCGGAGAAAACCGAAATTTCTCCAGATAGTCGATAACTTGAGCCAAACCCATCGCGATCGCGTAGCCAAAATTCTCTGGCAGCCTGCGCGCGAACAACTCAAAACTCGCGGCCCGCCCGTCGAGCCCTTCCCCAACGTAACAAGCGGCCATCGTTAGCTGGTAGAGATCGGTTAAAAGGCTGTAATCTGCTGAGGAAACAGTCAATTCTTGGTCTTCTTGGATTTCCTCAAAATTTTTGAGGTACAGGCTCTCAGTGGCAGTTTTCATGGTCAAACCCCGGACAAGCTTCTTTATTTAATTATAGTGACTAACACCATATATTTTTGTAAATTTTTGATAAACCTGGCATGGCGCAGTATAAACATTTCGGTTTTTGGACGCTAAAATGCTTGTTTATGTGTAGGGGGCGCGGAGTATTATGGTAGAATTAATAAAAATAACTCATTTAGGACTAACCCGAAAAACCCGGCTTCTGAGAAAAATCCTGCATCTAATCGAGAGATATTGACGCAGAAACCGGGTTGAAGGCCCCGCCCGCGTCCAGGATTGTGAGTATTAGATCCCAGGCTGCTAAAAGTGCTGTGGGGGTATGGAAATTCTGTTTGTTTAGCCGTTCCTCATTTCATCCAAAATAGCTAGTTTCATCATCTTCAGCTTGCTTCGATAGTTGCAGACTAATAAGTAATTAGAACAAATATTGCTAAAGCGATCCAAAGGCAAAAAATAAGAGTAATCTAAAAGTATCCCAAGCCAAAGAGAGGCGGATTTTATGAATCTTTATAAATATGTTGTAAACGCAATGCGTTACGTTTCGGAAGCAGCCTCGCGGATATTTAGACGCAGCGATGACGATTATCCCAACACTGGCGTTCAGCCTTTTGAAGGTACGCCACCCAAAGGTTCTAAATGGGAAAAATGAGCAGCCGATCGGGGAGTTTCTAGCGATGCAGGGAAAGGCATTCTGTTTAACAGTCAACAGTCAACAGTTAACAATTAACTGTTGACTGTTGACTGTTAACTGTTAATACTAATTGTAGGTTGGGTTTCACTTCGTTCTACCCAACCTATCAATTACCAATTACCCAAAACTGATTCAGGAAAAAGGCGATCGCAGCACTGCCGATCGGCACCGTCAAATTATCAATTCCCCACTTAGAAACCGATTCTAAACTAGCAGCAACAAAAGCCACAACGGCAGACACCGCCCAAGTTTGCCCAACATTTCCTTGAACCGCCAGCAAAATCAAACTGGTAACAGCAAAACTCACCAAATACATAGTTGCAGAACCTTCCCAACTCTTCTGCATTCCCCAAACTCGATAAATATGTTTGCCGTATTTCTGGCCGATGACAGCAGCCAATCCGTCGCCCCAAGTCATCACTAAAATGCCCAAAGCAGCGTATTCCTGATGTTGCAGCGGCCAAAACCAAGCTACAAGAACGCTGATACTAACAGCATAGAAAAAAGTCCCCAAACTCTTGCGGTTGATGCTGTTGAGACTGGGTAAAATCGGAACTTGGTAAGAAATTAGGGCGATCGCCGCCGCTAAAATTCCCGCCGAAATCCCCACCCAACCGGGTATTTCCAGCCACCAAGCCAGCAAAATCACATTCCCAGTACCGATGTGAACCACCTTCCGCGATACCTCAGCATCGACAGAAGTAAAGCGATTTAATCCCTCAGCTACCAGTAAAATCAAGCCCAGCCAGACTCCCACGAGGGAAATTTGCAGCCACACAGTCGGAATTTCAGAAAATATAGACACGATATTTAGGAAACACTTATTTACATCAGGCACTGTTTACTACTTTAGTGGAAAGCGCGATCGCTCTGTTCGGTGTTGGCAGGATTTTCTACCGTCACTACGGTATAATTTACTCGCTCTCCTGTGGTAGGCTTTGGAGACAAAGTGAGTTAGTCTAATCAAATTAGTCGTTTGAAGTTTTGAGAGGCTCAGAGAACCTGATTGCTATGCAATATGTATTAATCATTCATGAAGTAGAAAATTATGAAGCTTGGAAAAAGGTATTTGATAATGCCGAAAGCATCCGAAAAGAAGCTGGCGAGCGATCGTATCAAGTCTTGAAGTATGACAATGAACCAAACAAAATTGTTCATTTCTCCGCGTGGACATCAATCGCAGATGCTAGGGCGTTCTTTGAGTCGCCTGCACTGGTTAAAATTAGAGAGGAAGCGGGAGTTAAAGCTCCTGAATTTATTTATCTAGACCAATTAGACTCAGGAGTATTGTGAAAGACCTATTTGTATAATGTAAGTTGTTCCAACTATGTAGTTAAGTTTTGAGTATGTACGACGGTAGCTACTACCAGCTAATGGCTGAGTACAATTGCTGGATGAACCAAAAAATATATTCTGTATGCTCGGCAATTCCTGATGAACAGCGCAAACAGGATATGGGTGCTTTTTTCAAGTCGATTCATGGCACTTTGAATCACTTACTTTATGGTGACAAAGCATGGATGGGTCGTTTCACTCTTCATCCATTTTCGGTAACTGTTATCGGGCAAGAACTGTATGCTGAATTTGAGGTTTTGAGAGCAGAACGGGAGACAACGGATCGGCAAATTATAGAATGGTCTAGACACCTTAATTCTGACTGGTTGAGTCAACCGTTTGAGTACACAAGCAATGTAGATGGTAAATGCCGCGTGCTACCGACTTGGGTTTTGGTGACACATATGTTTAATCATCAAACTCACCATAGAGGGCAAATTACCACACTGCTCAAACAACTTGGCTACGACCCAGGCGTTACAGATATTCCGTGGCTACCCGCTATATCATTCGGATAATTTCTGCACACACGAGCGAGATGATTGTTGACAGTTGACTGTTGACTGTTGGCTGTTGACTAAAATTATGCTTTCGGCGGGACAACTGACTGTTTGGATACTTGAACAATACTGATGCAACCGGAAACGATAGGAAAGGGGCTATCGAGCCATAGAAATAGCAGGAGAAACGGACACTCCTGCTAAACCACTACTATTTTGGCGAATTCGCGCCTTGTTACGCCGGCACTCCCAAGGGAATTCCTTTCTTGTCAGCCACAGCGACCGCTTGTCGCAAGGCTGCGGTACGATCGCTCATGACATGCTCTGGCGCGATCAGATCCAACAATCCCAACTTCTGCAAGCGCTGCTGAATTTTCTCGCTGGCACCGACAATGTAAACCTGCAAACCCTTATCGCTGGCATCGCGAATCGCATTTTCGATCGCCAGCGAAGCCGTCACTCCCAGCATCGGCACCTCAGTCAAATCCATCACCAAAGCATCCGCATCCTTCATAGCATTGTGTTCGCGGGCGATCGCCTTCGACAAACCAAAAATCATCGGGCCGCTCAAACAGAACAGCAACACGCGCCCCCTGCCCCGATCCAAGAGTTGCTTCTCCTCCTCACTGATGAGCACCTCATCATCCGTGTCGGAAATCAGCTTCACTCCCGCAGACTGCAAACTACTCAACCGTTCGATAGTCAGGATATTGGCAATAAAGACGCCCACACCCACCGCCACAATCAGATCCACAAACACAGTCAAAAACAGCACCCCGTACATGATCAGGGAACCTTTAACAGATACTTTGTGCGATCGTTTCAGGAAACTCCAGTCAAGAATATCAATCCCAACCTTCAGCGCAATCCCCGCCAACACCGCCATCGGAATCGGTTCAGTTAACCTCGCCGCCCCCAAAACCACCACCAGCAACACCAACGCGCGAGTTAAACCCGACAACGCCGAAGTCGCGCCTGTTTGGATATTGACCACAGTTCCCATCGTTGCCCCGGCGCCCGGTAAGCCACCGCAGATCCCCGATATGATGTTGCCAATCCCTTGACCGATCAACTCCTTATCGGACTTGTGCTCGGTCCGCGTTAGACTGTCCGCCACCACCGCTGTCAGCAAGGTATCGATACAGCCCAGCATCCCCAGCATCACCGCATCCACAAACATCACCGTGATTTGACCGGCGGAAAAAGTCGGCAATTGCAAGGGGGGCAGTCCCACCGGAATTTCGCCAATCCGGCGAATATCCGCGCCCTGAAACACAGTCATGGAAATTACCGTACCGACAATCAGCGCTATCAATTGCGGGGGCACGATTTTCTTCACCTGTTTGGGCATCAGGAAAATAATTGCCACCGTCAAGGCACCCAGAATTGCTTCCGGCGGATTTATGTTCCCTAGCAACTGCGGAATTGCTAAAAAAGTGCCCAAAACACCGCCTTTGGGCGGGGCTTGACCCAGAAACGGTGCAATTTGCAGAATGATCAAAATCACGCCAATTCCCGACATAAAGCCGGAAATCACGCTGTAGGGCATCAGGGTGACGTATTTCCCTAGCTTGAAAATACCAAAGATGATTTGAAATAACCCCGCCAGCATCACAACGGTAAACGCCATTGCTAGCCCTTGTTCGGGATTGCTGGCGGTGAGGGATGCGACGATCGCAGTCATCACCACGGTCATCGGCCCCGTGGGTTCAGAAATCAGTGTTGGGGTGCCACCAAACAGCGCCGCAAAGAAGCCAACGCAAATGGCACCGTACAGCCCCCCGATCGGCCCGATTCCAGAAGCGACCCCGAAGGCGAGGGCCAGGGGCAGCGAGACGATGGCAGCCGTGACACCGCCGAAGATGTCGCCCTTGAGATTATTAAAACGAATCTGATTAGTTATTGACATGAGTGGTGCATTAATAAACTAGACAAAATTTAACAATGCTGACTTTGAGCTATTCACCGAGTCTCAGGGTCAAAGTTTTCCCGAATGGCATGACAGATAGCACCAGCAGGGCAGACCCAAGGAAAGGTCTGTACTCGTGCCCGATCGATGTCAAACTCGTAAATACTTAATTTTTCAGTATTTCTTAATTTCTTAATTTAATGTAAAACGTGTCCGATCGAATTTTTATTTTTTGCCGACTCTCTCAACGATCCCCGGGAAGTTCTCCATCGAGCCAAATCGGAGCAAATCTCAAGGCCAGACTATACTCCTTGCTATAAGTAAAATTAATATATATTATTTTATTGTGATAATAATTAGTAATAACTCTTATTGATGGTTATTTTATCAACTCCCGCACAAACTCAAACGCCCTAGGACGCAACTCCACCGGCAGCAACGACAATCCCAAACCCGCCCACATTTTCGCCGCAGAAACAGACTTTCCAGCTCGCACCATCAGGCGCCCTTTTGCAGTTTCACCCACCTCAATCAGCCGCAAACCTAACGCTAATTGAGTTTCTGCAATCCTTTTGAGCCTGACTGTTTCCAACTTCTCCGACTCAAACTCGTAACTGGTCAAATAGCGCAATTTATCACTTAAATATGGAATTGCCCGATCGACTCCTTGCTGTCCTGCGTGAAATCGATACTCCATCAACAGCTCCGGCAAGTAATAGCACTTTTTGCCCGCAATCGCAAGTCTCACAAACAAATCGTTATCTTCGCAATTTTGCCAATTCGGCCGCAGAAATCCGACTTCTTCCAGCGCGCCGCGACGAAACAAAGTTGCCCCTATTTGCAAACTCTGTCTCAGAAAAACTGTCGAGAGCAAATCTTCAATAATTCCAGCCGACAAATCGGTGCGCCCCCACTGCTGCGAATTCAGTTTAGTCTCGGTTTCGTCAATATTGTTGTGAATGTCGATCGCCCAATGGTCGGTACTGACAAAATCAATGCTGGGGTCTTTATCTAAAATAGCAGATGTCCGCTCCAGAAATTGCGCTCTCAGGCGATCGTCATCGTCAAATTTGATAAAATATTCGCCCCTTGCCGCCGCAAAGCCCGATCGCATATTATTACTTTTACCGATATTCTGCGGGTGACGAATGTAGCGAATTCCTGGCCCTACAAATTCTGACATTAACAGCGGAGTGCTGTCAGTCGAGCCGTCATCGCAGACAATTAATTCAAAATCTGTATAAGTTTGATCTAACACGCTGGCGATCGCACTAGCCAGCAAATGCACTCGATTGCAAGTAGGAATGCAAACGCTAATTTTCGGCACAAACAAAAACCATTTTAGATTTTAGATTTTAGATTTTAGAGCTGAAATTTTAAACTTTAGACTGCCCCAAATTAAAGTCTTCCTGATGCCCTGTTTGGCCAATGCCCTGTTTGGCCAATGCCCTGCGCGGGCCAATCCCTCCGCTTCGCTCCGCCCAATGACTAATGACTTCTTCCTTCTTCCTTCTTCCTTCTTCCTTCTGACTTACATCCGTTACATCCGTTACATAATCCGTTGCCGAACTTCCTTCTTCCTTCTTTAACTCAAACGAGCCGTACATTCAAGAATTAACTTTTGATTCACCAAAGCGAAGGGTTGAATTTCCAAAGCGCGGCGAAAAGCTCCAATAGCACTCGTGTATTCTCCTAGGGCAGCGTAGCACAAACCAAGACCGTGCAGCGCCCCAAAATGTACCGGGTTCAATTTGAGGACAATTTCGCAATCGTGAATCGACTTTTTATAATTTCCTTGGGTATAGTGAAGTACGGCGCGCCGATTCCAAGCTTCAGCAAAATCGGGCGATTGAGCAATCAGTTTCGTCAGCAAATCCAAAGCGTGGCGAACATCGCCGGCACTTAGCGAAACTTGCGATCGCCTGAGAATTTGCATCCCATAATCACCCTTCTGGTTAAACCAAGTCCGCCAGAGTTCTGTAGTTGCCCGATCGCGCACGCTTTCTTCGGAATTTTTTAAGTCTTGGAGCAGCGCTTTGATAGATAATTCGTCCATAGTGAGAAGATTGTTAAAAAAGTTTTATCCGTCAATCTTATCGCGACAGCGGCAATTTGATTTATCCAATATCCCATGCAAATTTTGATGCTTTCCTCGACTTTTCCCTACCCGCCAAGCCGCGGAGGAACTCAGGTAAGGACTTTTAATTTATTACAATACTTGAGCCGGCGGCATGATGTAATTCTCGGCACTGTGCGATCGCCCGATGTCACCGACGCACAAATCGACGCATTGCGAGGGCAAGTGACAGAATTAGCAGTTTTTCCCCACCCGCAGATACCCCCCCAACCCCCCCTTGCTAAGGGGGGGCTAAGACTCAATCAGGGGCTTGAGGAAGGATTATTGCCTCCCATTGCACCCCCCCAATTTCCCCTTGCAAAGGGAGGGCTAAGACTCAATCAGGGGCTTGAGGAGGGCTTCTTGCCTCCCCCCCTTAACAAGGGGGGGACTGAGGGGGGGTTCTCTGAAATACTCGGAAAATTCCACAGATTCGGTCAATTTGTGTTATTCGGGACACCTCCAAACGTGCTCTCAAGCTACTCTCAAGCAATGCAGAATTGGGCTGACGATTTGGTAGCTGCAGGGAAATGCGATGCTGTTACCTGCGAACACAGCGTTAACGAGATTTACGTGCGTCCAGAATGGCGACAAAAACTGCTGACAGTGGTCAATATTCACAGTTCGGTTTGGGGAACTTGTAGGGAAATGTTAATCACCAGCACTTCCCAAAAACCTCTGCGCGATCGACTAAATTTGCCGCTACTCGCCCGCTACGAAAGACGCTACTGTGCCAAATTTTCCCGCATTGTCGCCACCACATCCACAGACAAGCAGCAACTCCTAGAATTGCTGTCGCCAGCGGGAAGACTCGGAGAAAAACCAGATTTTTTTGTGCCTCCGATTGATGTCATTCCTAACGGTGTGGATTTGACAGAATTTCCGTACCGGTCGATCGATCCGGGAGGACACACCTTAATCTTTGCAGGCGCAATGAACAATTTGCCCAATATTGACGCCGCCAGATTTCTCAGTTTGCAAATATTGCCTTCCTTGCAGCAGCGATATCCCGATGCTACCCTCACTCTAGTCGGGGCTTCGCCAGTCCCGGAAGTGCTCGCCTTGGGGAAACTCCAAGGAATTCAAGTAGTAGGTCGGGTGCAAAGGGTGGCAGAATATTTGCATCAGGCTGCAGTTTGTGTGGTGCCGATGAGGATTGGTTTCGGGATTAAAAATAAAACTTTGGAGGCGATGGCTGCGGGAACTCCCGTGGTGGCGAGCGAGCGAGGTTTGGAGGGTTTAGCCCTCGGTGGCGGCGCACAACCGACAAGGGCCTTGCGGGCGAACAAAGTTCAGGAGTATGTTGAGGCGATTACCAGTTTGTTTGAAAATCAGCAACAGCGGCAGGAGTTGTCCGAAAGCGCGCGCGCCCTCGTTGAAAGTCAATACACCTGGGATATCATAGGTCGGCAGTACGATCGACTATTGCAACTTTAAACTCGAAATTCTAAAATCTAAATTCTAAAATTGGACGGACGATGGAACACAAAATTAACCCCTCGAAACGCCGAGTCAAACCCCCAGAAAATTCAAAAGTTGCTCCTCCTCCTCCGACAAGACGCCGCCGCAATCGTCGCCCCAAAAAACTTCAAGACTCCCAGCTTCCCCTACTTCCTTCCCCAACTCGCGCCAGATATCCCTGGAAAAGACTCGTAGCTAATTTGACAGCCCTCGGCATCTTGTGCGGCTGTTCCGCTTTGATGGGAGGCGGCGCTTGGCTGAGTTACCAGCTAATTGTCGATCCCAACGGTAACAGGTTGGTCTCTCAGTTTGTCCCTGGATGGTCGCGCCTGCCTACCGGTAGCAGAGATTCCATCCAAACTCTGGCTCAAATCAAAGCCAGCATCCGCAAATTGGGCTTCATAACCGGCGAACCCCTACCGCTTCCCGTCGAGAAATCTGCAGATAATTCTTTTGCCGATTTGCTGTTGCCGGTGATGGTAGAAAGGACAGTTAATGCTTCTACTGTTTGCAAAAATCCTTGCCGTCAAATTGTTGAACTTCGGGTGTACAAGCGGGTGCAGCTTCCCGATCGCGATTCCGATAAAGAGCAGTATTTTCAGTTAGCAAGTTCTGTGAGTGTAGAAGGCCCTGCCGAATCTTTTGTGATTGCTTCTTTAGCTGACTCCCAGTCCGACAATCAAGCCTCCAATCAGTCGCTACCCCTAACAGAACTGCGCCGCTTTGACGGCAAGCCCCCCGCCGAAGGTATTTGGTTTAATGTCAGCGGTAAACTGGTGCGCGGCGACAAGAAAATTCCCTACGGACAAGTCATTCGCTACAACCCCAGCCAAAATCATTTAATCTCGCTGTTGGATTGGGTGAGTGCGGCCGGACAACCGCCGAATTGGCAGCAAATTGTGAAGGGTTCAAATCCGCAATTGGCGATCGACCAAACAGTTGGTTTAGAGCCGCAATTTACCCTTTATCAAATTGGCCCGCGCAAATTTGTGCCGAACCCAGTTCAGTTAACTCCGATTTCTTTAGAAGAATTTGCCTTCAACGATCAGACTTACAAAAACGGGCTGCGGCTCGCCAACAGCGGGCTGTGGTCTCCAGGATTAAATGTCATGCGTATTGCTAAGGGTAAAGCCGGCAAAAATTGGCCCGCACTCGCGCAAGCTCAACTAGAAACGATCGAATTTCACGCTAAAATTACTCGTGCTCAGGCGATCGCATCTTGGGCCAGTCCCGGCCAACAAGTGCTCGCAGAATTGATCGACGGCCGCTGGAGTGAAGCTTTGCAAGTATTTGAAGCCGATCCCAGCAACAGTCACGAAATTGCCACAACCCTCAAAAATGACGGCGGGCGAATTATGAACCGCGTAGATGCCGCCTTGAGAATCAATGCCGCTGACGGCGATGCCAAGGCTTGGGGCGCTCTGATTGTAGCCTCTCAAGACGGAACTCGCGAAGCAATGAATTGGCTCGACCAGCAATCAGATACCGACAGCGAAACTAGAAGTCGAATTCGGAATTTGGTCAACAAACTTGATGAAGCAGTTTCTCTCGCCCAAACTTTAGAAGACCACAAAAGTCAAATTATGGGTTCTGCTACATTAATTAACAATGTCAACCCCGCTGACTGGCTGGAACCCGAAGCCAAAAGCGAGTTAAAATTGACCTCTGAACAAGTTTGGTATCAGGTGCAAGTAGCGAGTTTTTACGACGGTATCCGCTGGGTTAATTCGCCCTTTCCAGATGTAGAAGTGCGCTCTTTTCCCGATACTCAAATCAAATGGCTTTGGGGGCGGTTGGGCTTGCAGGCTGACCCCAAGATAAAAATTGAGGTAGCGATGGCTAACGGTCAACAAAGAGTCGCTGTCGGAACGGTGAAAGCGGTGCAGATTCAAGACGGAAGTCTGCGCTTGCTGGCCGCGGTTGACAAGCGATCGTAATCCGGCAACAAGCATTCTGCAGGGAAACAGTCCCGGACACACTCTTGATATCATGTCCAGTCGATTGACAATAATTAAGATGTGGTTCGTAAAGATGTGGTTCGTAGTGCGGACTAAAGTCCGCTCTTTTTTGCGGACTTTAGTCCGCAACACGAACCGTTTTTGTTGTGGTAATTGACCGGACATGAGATAACAGGAAGAAATCAGGTTTTTTTACCATTTCTGTCGATCGCAACAGAAGTATTTCCGCAAAAAAACCCGGTTTCCTGCCACCCGTGCCTCCCAAACTAGGAATCAGGAATCAGGAAAAGGCTTTCTGTTCCCCCTCTCCTAAGTCCCAATCCCTATCAATTTCGGAAAACAATACAGACAGCAATTTCTTAATTCAATTTACACAACTCGCGCCCAAAAAAGCCAGAGATATTACATCGCGCCTTTTTTAGAAAGTGCTGCAATCATCTGCCGTTTCACGGCTTTCGCCCAAAGCTCAAACTCCACACTGTTGGTGCTGTTAACTTTCACTTCCTCAGCAGGCTGATGTGGGGCTTCCTTCTGTACTGTAGTCTCCATTCTTTTTTCCTCTTACAAAAAATGTTATTAGTCGCTCGCAAGCGGTTAGGATCATAGATCTATTTTATCTACTAATTTATGCCATTAGTTACACTAAAGGCATAAATTTTAATTCTAAAATGCAGTAAATACATATAGATAATGCAATTTATGAATTCCATCACCAAAACCGTGCAAATATTGCTAGATATAGATTTTCCCTGACATTAAAATTTTATAACTTACATTGTGTAGCACAATCAAACCAATACTTATGTTAGTAAACTTATTTTAAAATGAATGTATTTGCATATACAGCAGAAAATAATTTGATTGAATTCAAATAGTGCCGTAAGCCGTAGCGTAGCGGGGTGTAAGCCATCGCCCGCAGGGACGAGTCCCGGTACAATATAATTGCGATCGTCCAAACGCTCATCAACAGCAGCCGTATAAATCTGCACGTCAGAGTGCTGTTGATGAAGGTATTCAACTCCCTCCGGCGCAGCCAGCCAGCACAAAAACTTAATAGACTTCGGATTAACTTCTTTAAGCCGATCCACAGCAGCCACTGCTGAGTTACCAGCAGCCAGCATCCGATCGACAATTAAAACATCTCGCGGTTCGATATCCAGGGGAACTTTGACAGAAAGACGAGCCCGCCACCTGAGTAGTGCGATCGCGGTACAAACCAATAGACTTGAATGGCAAAAATTGCAAAACACCTTGAAATTATCTGCGTCAATCGGTGTTGCATCAGCCCGATATCTGCGGTTTCTCTGAAGATAATTATCATCTTCTGAATCTGCCGGAAAATACGAATATCGTCACCTTTTCCTCCTTCGCCACTAGCAGACAGAGCCTTTTACTACAAATCCAGCAGTTATGATTCCCGAATTAAAGCATCTTTTCTCAGCCAATAGCGAAGGCATATAATTGGTCGTCCAACAAATACCTCCTAGCGCAGCGCCGACCAAAAAATCAGAACTTTGTTCCCCACAAAGCCTCATAAAAACGATGAATATTATTCGCTCAAATCTTCCGGAACACTCTTTGAATGAAATGAATATTAGAAAGTATCAGGACACAACAAGCATTAATACATAAATTAATGCTACTCGAAAAAGCCGAGCCAGGTACAGATATCTAGCTCTCAGTCAGAATCTGACTGCCTTTTCAGTAAAGGCTTGCCATCTCCTAAATAGAAAGGCATCGCCTCAATATTCCTTGAATTTTTCAGAGTTGTCCTAACAAAAAAACCTTAAGGAGAACATCCATGAAATTTGCAAAACTCTTGCTGGCGACAGCATTAATGGCCGCTTCTATCAGCCCCGCCTTGGCAAATCCTGCAGTTCAAATATTAGGAGCCAGCTACGGCGGTAGCGGCTGCCCAGACCGCTCCGCCAGCGTCAGCGTCAGCCCCGACGGTCAAGAACTCACCATCCTATTTGATAAGTTTGCAGCCCAAGGAAATGTCTCAACAGAAACCCGGAAAAGCTGCAATCTGAGCATTCCTATCAAAGTACCCCAAGGCTTCCAAATTTCTATCTACGATGCCGATTACCGCGGCTACATTGCTCCTAAAACCACAGGAAACCTGCGAGCAGAATACTTTTTTGCGGGAACCCGCGGCCCAGTTTTTAATCGGAATTTAAGCGGAGAAACTAACTACAACGTTCGAGATAGCTTAGCTACTGTAGCTAATGTTTGGTCTCGCTGCGGCGACAGTGTAAATATGCGAGTAAATGCTGCGATGACAGCCCGCGGTGCCGGCATGGCAACCGTTGACTCCTTCGATTTAGCTCATCGCGGTTTAGTTTATCACGTCAAATATCGCACTTGCAAATAAGCAGAAACACTAAAAAACAGATAACACTGATGACCCGGATTCTTTACGAAACCGGGTTTTTCAATGCTCTAATTGTATCAATTCCGGTTGTACCGAAATGATATAGAGGAAACGGCAGTGCCGTTTCCCTACAATTAATCTGACGTAGGGAAACGGCACTGCCGTGTCCTAATTTCTTATGATACTGCCGTGTCCTAATTTCGGCTTATTTAAAACACAGTACCGTCACTTTCAATCTGAATTGGCGGCACTCCACCGACTCTCAATTCTGCCGCAATTTTTCGCCCCGCCGCCCAAGTTCCCCCTTGCAAAATCTTCACCAGCGGCAATTCTGTCGCACTCAAATGTAGCTTTTTTCGCATAGTTGCGGCAATCTTATCTAAAAGAATCACAGTTAGCGATCGCCATTCCACTATAACTTCCGAACCAGGCAAATAACTACGATCGCCAACAGCCACATCTTTTACCCGCAGCAGCCCGACATCCAAACACAAACCACCGTTGCGATACTCCGCCAAACCCGTTAAATCATCGAATCCGGCGACTTCTAAACCCAGTTGTTGCAGCGGTTCCAACAGCGAATAAGTCAACCACTGCGAGAGTTTGTGAAACGGCACAAAGTTATCTCCAAAATTTTCTCCCGCCAAAGCTGAATGCCGCCAAACATCCCCTAAATTAACCCCACCAATGGCATATCTTCCCGGCCAAATCTCCTCAAAACCTGTCAAAACAGCATTCAATACTTCAGAAGCATTCACAGTTTTGACTCCAGAAACCCGATTGTCGAGCAAGTATTGTACCAAATTGCCGGGACGCGGGTTTTCGCTACCAAATAATAATCGATGCTGGCAAATCGCCTTCCCCAAACGCTGCAACAATTCTAATCTGCCGCTTAAACCAACTAGCGGATTGTCTCCACTTACCTGAAATCCCGCAGCTAAGGTTTCTAGTTTTAATTGAGAAAGCCCCCGCGAATCAGCAGAAAAAGGAAAATCGGGATTGCTGGAAAAAACACCTTGACAAAACATCCGAAAACTGGCTATTGCTAACCCTTCTGAACGGCGGTAAATTTGTCCTGTTTCTGGTTCGCAATACTGCCAATCTGCACCGGCACCGGCATCAAGTAAAACGCTGATAATTGCTAAATCAAACTTGATCTTAGCTTGTTCTACGGGTGAAAATTCTGTTAAAGCTGCATCTAATTCGGCTAGTCGCGGCAGGTTGCCGGCTTCAAAATGCCGCCAGCGACTGTGAAAGGGAATGTTAAAATCGGGATACTGTTGGTGAGTGGTGTCGATTACATAATTTGCTGCTTTGTCGAGTTGGGATAAATCGACGCGGAAGTAGGGTAGTTTATTTTCGGAGGCTAAATTAAAAAGCCGATCGCACTTTTGGCGAATCGCAGCCGCTGTTCTCAGATATTGTACAGTCTCCCGTTCAAGTTTGCTCAACTTCATACCATCAAACACCGATAAACATCGTTTTCTTGAAAAAAGTCAAACTGACTGTAATCTAAAAGATTATCTAAAATCGCATTTTTATCGATTTTTATCAGCTTGTACTCCCACTTCGAGCCGCTGACTTCGCGTTTTATTTGATCGGAAACTATCATCGAATTTTTGTCAGTAGCCGGAGATATTATTTTACTTAAATCCTCCAGCCTGTCGGCGATATTAATATCTTTTCCGTAAGTGCAAGACCGAAATATATACAAATTTCCTTTAGTAATTCCTACCGACAAGCCGCAAGGTATTTGATTGCCGCGAATAAACAGTTTCCAATTCTCGCACAAACTTTCCATTGCCGCTAGGGCTGAGTGAGCTTCCTGGAAAGTTAACAAGTGCGAATCACCAACAATACTCCGAATTGTACCGCCGTATTCTTCACAAATTGTTTTTTCAAAATTATCGAACTTAGTCAATAAATATTCAACATCTTTGATAGAATTAGATTCTTGATATGCAATAAAACCTCTCAAATCAGCTTTAATTATTGCTTGATTTTCGACTATTCGCGTTTTGTGACTTTGGTCAACTTTGTAAACTTTTTCAGGTTCGCTCATCCCTTTCAAAGAAAACTCGTTAACAAAAGATGTTTGCACCTCTGCTTTGTTGAGCGCCAGCCATGCTGCTTGAGACAAATATATTTCATCCGGCGGAGTTACTGATTCTATCCGCGCTGTTAAATTCACTGTATCGCCAAAGATATCTTTATCTTGGTGCAAGACATCTCCTAGGGTAATCGACACGCGAATAGCCAATCGTTCATCGTTCGATTTACTAGATTGTTCAGCTCTCAATTCTTGCTGCATTTCTATGGCTGCCATCGCTGCTGCTGTGACGCTGGGAAAAATCATCCAAAATGAATCACCTTCCCCTTTAATCATGCTGCCTTCATTTCTGATAGTAATATCTGAAATAAAATTTTTATGCTCGTTTAACAAATTACTTAATTCCGACTGAGATAATTTTTTAACTCGGACGGTATATCCACAAATATCTGTTTTTACGATAACAGTAGAACGCAAATTAGCCATAACCTACCCTGACCGATCAAAGACCAGCAATAAATTTTATTTGGCAAAGACGCGATTGTTCGCGCCCGATTGTTCGCGTCTTTGGCCTGTCAATCTCCTAAATCGCGTCCGATGGCTTCTGCAAGAATTGTAGCATCTGGCACGGGGTCTGGCGTGTAGTAGCCTGCTGCTTTTTTGGCGGCGATTTCTACTTGTGCGTCTGCGGGAATCCAATTTTCGGGAATGGGGATGCGATCGACTACTTGAATGCCAGAATTGATAATTGCATTGTATTTGAGATCGCTCATAGAAACTAAACTGTCAATTCGAGAGATGCCCAACCAGTGCAAAACATCTGGCATGAGTTCTTGAAACCGCATATCTTGAACTCCGGCGACACATTCAGTACGAGTAAAATAGGCATCAGCGCGATCGCCCCCTTCCTGCCGTTTTCTGGCATTGTACACCAAAAACTTCGTAACTTCCCCCAAAGCTCTGCCTTCCTTGCGGAAATAAACAATTACTCCAGAACCGCCGGATTGTGCAGTTTGGATGCAAATTTCAATCCCATGTACCAAATAAGGGCGGCAAGTGCAGATATCTGAACTGAACACATCAGAACCGTTACATTCATCGTGTACCCTTACCGCCAACTGCTTCTGAGGGTCAGAAATATTTGCAACATCGCCAATAATATAAACTGTAGTTCCGCCAATCGGGGGCAAGAAAACCTGTAAATCCGGCCGCGTCACCAAATCCGAGAACATACCGCCTGTTTGCTCGAATAAAACGCGGCGGAGAACACTTTCTTGCACGCCTATCCTGCGGGCAATTCCCGGCAAATACCACACGGGGTCGATCGCAATTTTAGTTACCGCTAAATTGCCGCCTGCTTTGACTATTTTGCCATCAATTTGCACGCGCCCCTTAGCGATGGCATCTTGCAATTCCGGCATATTAATATGAGCTTTAGTAACAGCAATTGTCGGGCGAATATCGTATCCCTGCTGAAAAAATGAAGTATAAATTTGGCTGACCAAACCCCCAAAGGGATCGAGAGAAACAATCAAATTGCGATCGCCCCAACTCGGGTGAGGCCCGATGCGTGCCGCCGGAGACGTGTTAGTAAAATCGGGCAGGTGATCGGCTTGAAGTGCGCCGGAAGCAACTGCTAGCGCTCGATAAACAGAATAGGAACCCGAATGAGTGCCGATCGCATTCCGGTGAGAAGATTTGCTGAGGCTGCCAATCACCGGCCCCCGTTTGAGAGGATCGATTTCTCCCCAACAAATGGGAATTGGTTCTGTACCGGATCTGTCGGGATGGGATGTTAAAACTATATGCTTGGGTTGTGACACAGTTGTTTTTGGCTCTGGCTATGGCAATTTTAAACGATTATCGATTGTAACAACAGAATTGTGTCTGCGGAAGGATTCGAGCTATCCAATTTTAGCGAAATCTTTTAGAGCAATTAGATTTAATGTGTGAATCATATTTTTTTAAGCTGTTGTGCAAATAAACATTGTATATTTCGACGATCGATCAAAAATCTTCTCCCTCTCTCCCCCTCTCCCTCTCTCCCCCTCTCCCCCTCAATCACCATACAGAATCTAGATGCACAACAGCTTAACGAACCGCAGAGGCGCAGAGGGCGCAAAGGAGAAAAAAAGAGAGTAAAATGGAAATAGAGAAATAAAAAAGTTCCCAAATTTGGAAATAATTGCTATATTTAAAACTGGTATCGCTAAATTATTAATAAAATTCTAACTCACAAAGTTAATGTTGCCAAGTACATCTAATTATTTGCTCAAAAATGCTCGCGTCCCCGCGTCTCTGCTAGAAATACAGTCGATCGCACCCTCAGTTTCTGCAATTGCAACAACGGGGACAGAGAACAATTTTTGTGCGGTGGATCTGGAAATTGCAGCGGGTGCGATCGCCCAAATCATCCCCACCAATACAGAACCTTTATCGCAACTTCGAGATATTCCAATTGTAGACTTGCAAAACGGCTTAGTTTTCCCTTGCTTTGTGGATATGCACGCGCATTTAGACAAAGGCCACATTTGGGAACGATCGCCCAATCCCGACGGAACTTTTGCAAGTGCGCTGGAGACTGTCCGCGCTGACGCCGATAAACACTGGAATGCAGAGGATGTTTACCGGCGGATGCAATTCGGCCTCAAGTGCAGCTACGCCCACGGCACCAAAGCCATCCGCACTCACATCGACAGCGCAGGCGATGGGGGAACCGTTAGTTTAGCAGTATTTGAAGCCTTGCAAGCCGAATGGAGCGATCGGCTAATTTTGCAAGCAGTTTCCCTAGTTTCCCTCGACTATTACCTGACACCCGCAGGCGAAAAATTAGCAGACAAAATTGCCCAAATCGGCGGCATCCTCGGCGGAGTCGCCTACATGAACCCGGATTTAGACAAACAACTCGATCGCGTATTTAGCTTAGCCCAAGAACGCGGTTTAAACCTCGACTTCCACACCGACGAAACCGACGATCCAGAATCCACAACATTGCGGGAAGTAGCAAAAACGGCTATTCGCCATAAATTTAGCGGTCAAATAATCTGCGGGCACTGCTGCAGTTTAGCCGTACAACCGCCGGATTTAGTAACAGAAACTTTGACATTAGTCAAGCAAGCAAATATTGGCATTGTCAGCTTACCGATGTGCAACCTTTATTTGCAAGACAGAGAATCGGGGCGTACACCGCGCTGGCGGGGAGTGACGCTGGTGCACGAACTCAAAGCAGCAGGAATTCCCGTCACAGTTGCTAGCGACAACTGTCGCGATCCGTTTTACGGATTTGGAGATCACGATGTTTTAGAAGTCTTTAATATGTCAGTCCGCATAGCCCATTTAGACAGGCCTTGGGAAGATTGGCCGCGCACAGTCACAACAACACCAGCAGATTTAATGGGATTGCCGAATGTAGGACGAATAGGAGTTAGTTTACCCGCAGACTTGATTTTATTTAAGGCGCGAACTTTCAGCGAATTGTTATCTCGGTCGCAGCGCGATCGCACAGTTTTGCGGCAAGGTAAAGAAATTGATACAACTTTGCCAGATTACCGGGAACTAGACAATTTGTTAGCAAGTTAAACTTATAGCAATTCTCGCATAAACTGTCAAATATTTTTCTTCTCTTCTCTTCCTTCGCGTCTTCGCGGTTCGTTAAAATCCATCGCTGTAAACTTGTCAATTCACAACTAATTTGATATAAATGTAAATGCTAATTTAATGGAGGTTATTTTAAGTGAAAGCAGTTATTTTATTGTCGGGAGGGCTGGACTCCTCAACTGTTTTATATCAAGCCAAAGCCGACGGCTGCGAATGTTACACGATTTCCTTTGACTACCAGCAAAGACACCGGCGGGAGTTGGATTCAGCAAGGGCGATCGCGCTTTCAGCGGATGTTAAGGCGCATCAGGTGATAAACTTTGACTTGACGCTGTGGGGCGGTTCGGCTTTGACGGACAATCAGATGGAATTGCCGATCGATCGCAACCTAGCAGAAATGTCGCAAAACATCCCCATTACCTACGTTCCAGCTAGAAATACGATTTTTCTCAGTTTTGCCCTCGCCTACGCAGAAACCCTAGAAGCCGATCGTATTTACATCGGCGTCAACGCTTTAGATTATTCCGGCTATCCCGACTGCCGCCTCGATTACATCCAAGCAATGCAGGAAGTATTTCGGTTAGGAACGAAGCAGGGAAGGGAAGGAGAAGCTATTAAGATTGTCACACCTTTAATCGAACTTAAAAAAACCGAAATAATTGAATTGGGGAATAATTTGGGAGTGCCTTGGGAGCAAACTTGGTCTTGCTACGCAGGCGGGGAAAAAGCCTGCGGCGTTTGCGATTCTTGTCGGCTGCGGCTGGCGGCTTTTGAGGAATTGGGATTGAAAGATCCGGTGGCTTACGCTTAAACATGACTTACGCACGGGTAGTCAGAAACCGGGTTTTTTCGAGTCTCTTCGCTTCGCCCGCCGAAACGGTAAATAAACCCGGTTTCTAAGCATCGCAGCGGGTGGTCAGAAACCGGGTTTTTTCGCAAGAATATATTACAGATGGCAGAAGCTGCCAAAAACCCGGTTTCTTGGGTTTTGATGCGTAAGTCCTGCATGACTAAAATTTTTAAAATTGATTCTTAGTTAGTTTGGAATCATCCGAGTGCTTATTTAGCTTCCGGCTCATCCTCAACTTCCAATTGACTTTGGTCTTCCTGTCCATCCTTAATTTCATTTTGCAGCGAATTCAATGGGACTAAAAGCAGATCAGCCATTTGCGATTGTCCTCTAGCCCTCAAGATTTCTATAGCTTTCTGAAAATCTTCAACTCCCCCCTGTTTTTCTCCAATTACAGCTCGAGTATGAGCACGAACCATATAAGCTTCTACAAAGTCAGGATTGATATTAATTGCTTGAGTAAAAGCTTCAGCAGCTTCCTTGTACAACCTTCTGCGACCGAGGTCGAATCCTTGTTGATAAAGTTCTTGAGCTTTCATAGCATTTCTTAATTTCTGCTGTTCATCGCGCTTGCATAAAGGATCGAGTCTGTTGACTTTACCTGATGAATCAAGTATAAAGCACCCTGGTTCTTCCTGGGCATTCGCTACAATTTGAAAAAGAGGTAGAGACGCAATAAGGACAGAAGAAAAAGCAGAAATTAAGTAGGAGTGTTTTAGCATTACTGGTACTGTTTAAATGTTAAATTTCTACGTTGGTTCTGTTTTTGTGCTATTAAATAGAGATTAAAGGTTTATTATCTACTCATTCATACTTTACTCAATGGTGAAAATTATGTCTATTGAAGAGCGCCGAGGTATTGAAACAATTGACAGAAACCAAAATCTACTTCTCGTTCGCGCTCCTATTGAGTCAGTGGCGGAAAAATTTAGTAGGGCGAGACGCGCGGATGTTTGGGAACGGGATATCTACGATCGCGAAATCGAAATTACCGCCGAAAGCTATATTGTATTTCAGTTCCGAGGACATCCTTGGACGATCGTTGAACAAGTGAAATATCAGCCCGGTTCCCTTATGTTTGGAGAAGGAGATGCCATCACCCTTTCCTGGTTCCTATCCACTCGCGCCATCTACTACAAATGCAGCGACACTTGCGGTTATATTGGTTATAACTGCTACGACAGAGGTGCATTTGCAGAGATGCTGTACTTTGAGGAAGAAATGGATCTCTTATTCCTCTCTGACTTTCGCGAGGTTAAAGCTGAGGACATTGACAGTGCCTTTCGCTTTACTTACGCTTTTATGGAGGAGCAAGATATCTATATTCCCTACGTATATTACGAAAATGTGAGGGCTGGCGATCGCCTTAATTTCCGGCCCAAAGGCCCGACGTTAGATGATTTAGTACGCAGCGACTTCGAGCGAATAGATTATATAGGCATTAACTAAAAGATTCTCAACTAGAAAATCTCGCCACATCTCTCAACCCGCTATTCTTGCGACTTTTTCCCACAATTTCCCCATCTATCTGTCCAATTTCACTTAAAGTTCGATCGCCCGCCGCCCCTGACAGCAAATGAATTTGAAGTTGTTCCAACCGCGGCCCGATCGCCGAAACCACCGTAATTTCTGCATTGTCGCCGCGCCAAACTTCCCCAACAGCCGGCATTCTTTGCAACTGATAGCTCAAAAAACCTCCGATTGTTTGATATTCCTCAGCTATCGGCAAATCCAAATTCAATATTTGATTGACATCATCTACATTTAGCTGCGCTTGTACTAAAAAAGTGCGATCGTCCAATACTTGCAAAGCAATTTCTTTACTGTCGGGCGAGTGGTAAGTGCGGCCGATAATTTCGGCGATCAAATCCCTCAGCGTGACCAACCCGGAAATGCCCCCAAATTCATCAACTACGATCGCAATTTCTTCCGACGAACGCTGCATCAAAGGCAGCAATTCTCCCAGCAGCATCATCTCCGGCACAAACCTCACTGCACTCATCCAAGTTACAATTTCTGTGTCGGGAGATAGCAAACCTTCAGCTAGAGGTTTTGCAAGTTGTTTGAAGCCAATAATGCCGATAATATCGTCTAAAGAATCTCCCGTCACGGGATAAAAGGAATGGTTGGAAATTGCCATTTCGTCGAGCAAAGTTTGAAAAGTAGCCGTCTTGGGAAGTGCGATAATGTTTGGCCTCGGCACCATCACTTCTTGTACCCAAACTTCGCCAAATTCAAACACGTTATTGAGCAATTCTCGCTCTTCTGCTAGTAAGCCGCTTGATTCGCTGGAAGTAGCTATAATTAATTGCAGTTCTTCGGGAGTAACGGGCCGGTGTCTTAGGTTGTATTCGATTCCTGCAAACCGCAAGAGCGATCGGGTGGATTGATTGAGAAACGACACAAAGGGATTGAACAGCCGGGAAATCAATAAACTCGGAGGCCCGAAACTTCTGGCTAGCTGTTCGGAATAAAGTAGGGCTACAGATTTGGGGAAAAGTTCGCCGAGTACGATTTGCAGGTAAGCTAGCAGGAAAAAAGTTACTATTGATATTCCGAAAGAATGGGCCAGCGCCGATTTGATATAAAGTGGCAGCGGCAAACTGGCGATCGACATTCGGACTAGCACGGCGATCGTATCTTCCCCAATCCAGCCGAGAGCTAAACTAGAAAGAGTGATTCCCAACTGCATTGTTGAGAGCAATCGCTCGATACTTTTCTGCAAAGATTGAACAGTTAAAGCTGCAATGTCGCCAGCCTCGGCTAACTGATTGATGCGCGATCGGCGTACCGTCACCATCGAAAACTCAGCCGCCACAAAAAAAGCGTTGATCGCAATCAGCAGCAGCACTGCCAGCAACCGCGACAGCACTTCTGTCGGAGTCATCGCGGGTAAATCAGCTATCTCCTGCACTCTCGCCCCTAAAAGTGACACAATGCTCCCTAGAACAACTTTATCGATCGAACCTCAAAATCCCTGGAGTGTTTGCTCCTTTTGTCTTACTTCGCTACTGGAATCCCAGCTATTTGCAACTGAAGTTTTTGACCTGGATAATCTGTCAGCGTCAGCGAAACTTGTTTAGCATTTTCCAGTAAAGCGGTGGGAATACTCACCGTACCGTAATACACCTGCCCGTTGGGGGGCAGTTCCGACGGCAAATCCTCAGCAGTCGCCGAAAGGGCCCGGCCGCGATCGTCCGTGACGTTCAAGAAACTGTAGAGAAACCTCACAGATTGGGAACCTTCGTTTTTCATGCTCACGTCTAGCAGCATGGAGTTGCCGCGCTGACTGGCCGCGCTCACTTCTAGGGTTATTCCCCCGTCGCGACTGTTCAGGGGAAATTTGGCGCTGGCCTTTGGTTCGGCGGGCTTTTTGGCTGTGGCTGGTTTAGAGCTTGTCTTGTCTGTTTTAGTATTTGCTCCGGTCGTTTTGTCAGGATCGCGACCTTCTATCCGCGCTTTGACGGTTTTAAGAATGTCTGTTTCTTTCAAAATACTCACTTGCTCTTTGCTAGCCACAGTTCCCTGCTTGCCGGTGCCTGCATAGTTGCTGGGGCGAACATCAGGTTGAGTCGTTCCTTTCAAGGCTTCGCGACCTGTAGTAAATCCCAAAACAGAACTCGTCACACCTGCTCCAAACATAAGAGTTAGCAGAATTAGAGTCAGCACTACTGTTGAATTCACTGCCATTGCCTGTAATTTTATGCCTAGTCGTAGAAACTGCTTTGTCCGGTCGAGCCGGATAGCGCAGGTGCGTTTCGGGCGATCGGGGACTCAACAGATCTAAAGATTTTGATTTTTGTTCTCTAGTTCTAGCACGAACTGAGAAATTATGTTATAGTTACTTCTTAAGTTAGATAGATTGAACAAATCAATTTAACGGCAGTTGGCCGAGCGGTTTAGGCAGCGAACTCATAATTCGCCCCAGGCAGGTTCAACTCCTGCACTGCCGATTTTAAATACATTAGGACGCTCAGCGCCCGTCGCAACCAAGCTTCTTTCTGCGACGCATGGGGGGCGAGAAACCGGGTTTATGGGAATTTTGGCGTTAAGTAACGAGAAATATACCTACCAACCCAGTTTTTGAGGGTGAGGGAGGGAGAAACCCAGTTTCACTCTTCTGAAATCGATCGCGAACCAGACACCCAAGTCGATCGACTCGCAAGTTCAACTTATAGCGGTTGTCAAGCGTCGTGAGGTATGCCCTATGCCCTATGCCCGATGCCCGATGCCCGATGCCCGATGCCCGATGCCCAATGCCCAATGCCCAATCGCTCCGCCCAATGCCCAATGCCCAATAGTACCTCCTATGAGAGCTCGAAAGGCTATATCAACCCTTAATCAATTCCACCCCGTAGCGCCCATCGTACTCTTGAGCGTAAACCTTAACTTGTTCTTCCTTTGCAGTCGGCAACTTTTTACCCGTAAAATCTGGCTGAATCGGTACTTCTCTGTGGCCTCTATCGACTAATACCGCCAACCAAATTTTTTCCGGCCTTCCGTAATCATTTACCGCATTCAAAGCCGCTCGAATTGTTCTACCTTTATATATGACGTCATCTACCAACACAACGATTTTCCCCGTCAAATCGAAAGGAATTTCTGTTTTAGCCGGTGTCCGCATCGCAACTCGATCCAAATCATCTCGGTAAAAGGTAATATCCAAAGCGCCCACCGGTACTTTTACTTGTTCGAGGACTTCAATTTGATCTGCCAACATTTGAGCTAGCGGCACTCCTCTAGTATAAATCCCCAACAGCACTAACTCCGACGGAGCCCCAGATTTTTCGACAATCTCGGAAGCGACGCGGGTGAGAGTGCGCCTCACTTCATCCGGCGATAAAATTTTGATAATTTTAGTCATTATTTGACTGGGATCTAATTGTTGGCTGTTGGCCCATCGAACAATTGAATAATTGAATAATTTTAGATATTTCGACTTGGCCCTAAAAGTTTGAGATTGACTTCACTGATGAATCTGGTGGCTGGTATCTGTCGCCCAGTAAAGTCAGCAGTTAGGGGACAAAAGACCATAAAGTATAAACCAGCCATGATAGTCCCAACCAAGTCAAAAAGCAATAGCGAGTTAATTGCAAAGCTTGATAAATTTGTTCTGGGGCGATCGCGCGAATAGGCTCGCCTAACAGCGGTTTGTGTTTGATAACTCCCCGATAGGAATTTATACCTCCTAGTTGTACTCCCAAGATGGCTGCGTAGGCGCACTCGCTCCAACCGGAATTGGGACTGACATCTTTAACAGCATCTCTCTGACAAATCTGCCATACGTAGATCGGTTTACCAGAGATCAGGGCTAAAGTAATCACTGTTAGCCGGCAAGGAAACCAGGTGAGGATGTCTTCTAGTTTGGCACTAAACCATCCTAAATTAGTGTATGGCTGTTCTTTGTAGCCGACGGTTGAATCTAATGTGCTGGCTGCTTTGTAAGCGATCGCACAGGGAACGATCGCGCTGGCGAGCATCGAGTTAGGATCGATCGGCAAATTGGTAACAGTTAATAATAAATCTGGCAGAGCGAACCCAACTAGGGCATAAAATAGCGGGGCACTCACGCCATCGACTGCATTCTCTGTTACAGTTTCTAACAATGCTCGCAGAATTTCTGGCTCGGATAAGTTTTCAGTATCCCGGCCGACGTAAAGACTCAACCGTTCCCGCGCCTTGACTAAATCTGCAACAGTTAAAGGTGCTAGCACATCTTGAGCCGCCGCCCTCAAACTGCGACCGGCAAAACAGCTTGCGAGCAAAATGGTCTGCAGGGCAATACTTAAAAGAGGGTGTACCCAACTAGCAGCAAGGACGATCGACCAACTGACAGTATAACTGCCTAGAATCAGCCCGATCGCTAGTATTGTACCAGCACATCGCAGCAGCAGTTTGTGCAGCTCACCGGCCGGACGATCGCCCGCAGGAGCCATTTTGTCTGCGGGATTATTCCAGATACTAAAGACAATTCGAGTATAGCGGTCGATCGCCCAACCCATCGCCTGTACGGGATGCGGCCAACCCCAAGGATCGCCGATCGAATAATCCAATACCGCAGCTAAAATCAAAACAGCAAATTGATCCGGCATCATTATATATTGTGTCAAACTTGATAGTCTGTCCTGCCAGCGAGCGATCGTTCGATCGGGCTGGTTTTAGCTGCTGTTACCAACAGCCGAATTGGATTTTTTATCCCAGATTTTCAGTGCTGAGATTACTTTCGTCGCCAAGCTTGTGTACGTTCTGCTCCCAATTAACACCATCAAAGGGTAGAATCTGAAATTGGGAAACGGCATCGGAGTCAAGACAGCGGACGTTGACATCGAATTGATCGGGATGCGATCGGGGACGATAGAACGAGTGAATCCCACAAATCCGGCAGAAAGTATGTTTGGCAGTTCCTGTATTAAACGTATAAGTTGTCAAAACATCTTCGCCGCACAGCAACGTAAAACGTTCCGGCGGCACAATTAGGTGCAAAAATCCTTTCTTTTTACAGATAGAGCAGTTGCAGTCAGATGCTTCGTGTTTGTCAACCGCGACTGTGAAGCGGACAGCACCGCAATGACAGCCGCCGGAGTAGGTAACAAGTGTTGTGTCCATGTTTTCGGGCGATCGAATAAATCAACTTACCATCTAAATGATAAAGCTAGTTTCTTCTCCCAGAGCAGCTTGCCAACTGCGGACATCATAGTATAAGTCTTCGAGGGAAATAGTGTATAGCGCTTCGGCAAGTTTTTTGTGCAATCGGTTCCACAAACTGAATGTTACCCAATCCTCTGCTTGCGTCGCGTCGGGAGAATGTCGAGGTAAAGGTTCAATAGTTTCGCCTACCGCCTCTAAGATTTGTCCTAAAGAAATTTGAGCCGGCTCGCGGGCTAATTGATATCCTCCCTGGGAACCCCGAACTGATTGGACTAAACCGGCTCGTCGCATTTCAATCAATAATTTTTCGAGATACGGAGCCGGTAACTCCTGTCGGTTCGCGATCGATTTTACCGATGTCGGGCCGAACCGAGGTTGCAAACTTAGATCCAGTAATGCTTTGACACTGTAGTGTCCGCGTGTGGTTAACTTCATGGGATTTTAAAATTGGGGGCAAATATTTAGCTAGCTGATAGCTGATAGCTTATGCTACCGAGTTTAGAGATTGCTTGCACCGGCTGCTACTTCTCAAGAAAGACTGCACCTTGTTAAAAATATTTAGACAATAGTGGTTAACAATTGAGCCGATCGGTGTAAGATGGTTTTACGATCGGCTATAAAGCTAAAGTTTCTTGGTCAAACCAAAAATCAACCGAGAAAAATTCCGTACACCAGTTGAATATTTCAGGACTCAGTAGATGGCTAAAAAGAAAAATATCGAACCCCTTGAAGGAGAAGACCTGATCCAAAAGGTCAAAGAGCTAGAGAACCTCACCAAGGAAGAAAAAGCTAGAGCCTGTGGCTACTACACCGTTACCAAGAATGGCGTAGAACGGGTCAACATGATGAAATTCCTGAATGCACTGATTGATGCAGAAGGCATTCAGTTAGACGGGAAGCAAAACGGTAACGGACGCGGCGGACGCTCTGCCAGCTATCGGATTAGCGTTCAATCTAACGGCAATTTACTGATTGGAGCCGCCTACACCAAACAAATGGAACTGAAGGCAGGAGATGAATTTGAAATCTCTTTGGGACGCAAGCACATTCACCTGCGCCAAATCGATCGCGAAGAAGTAGCCTAAGTCTTTAGGACTTGCTTTAACTTCTTGCTTGAACTGATTGGTTTGATTTCAAGCATTGAGTGCAAGCAGAGAGTTAGCTCTGAAATCTTTCTGTGCGCTCACAACAGTATGGCTTCTATAGATGGCAATGGCTCGACAAAAGCCACTGCCACTACTTGATATTTTCTGAGAATACCTATTCTCACCCCTCGCTATATCCGTTTGGACAAGCGAGGGATTTTCCGCGCGTTAAAGAGAGGTCAAGCGTGAAGCAGAGAAAAGTAAGAAAAAACAGGGAAAGAGGTAGAGAAAGCATCTCCGGCTCTGTAAAAAACATTTTTTTGCTGAAACTTGAGTTCGACTCAATCGCTTTCAATTGTTGAATGTATCTGCGTTCATCAGTGTTGCATCTGCTGGAAATCTGCGGTTAACAGATAGAATATTGATGCAGCTCAAGTCGGTTCAGGTAATCGCACTACAAATGCCAAGCCGGAAATCCTGCGAGAAAGAAGAAGTAGCTAAGGTTGATATGTTGCACAACAGTCAACAAGCGATCGAGAAACCGGGTTTTTGAACCGCAAGGCGCGATCGAACTAAAAAAAAGAATGTAACTTGAGACAATCCATCACCCGCAAGTGATAGAAATAAAAACCAAAAAACCTTGTTTATGGGAAAATTGTTGCTGCTCCGTTGATATATTGATGTAGAAACTTGGTTTTTGGGTGGTGTCTCCAAAACACACTGAAATTACGGGCTGGAACAGTTAAAGTGTTAGAGAGCAATTAGACACCAGCCTATGCCGTTGCCCCGAGTCGCGAGCAAAACTTTGTCACAGCCAACAAAAATACCCCTGCGTTGCGTTCTAGTAGGCTCTTTTGTGGTGCAAATCGTCGCAGCCGTAGGGATTGTCGGGTATCTTTCCTTTCGCAATGGAGAAAGAGCAGTCGAAGAAGTCGCTCTGAAATCGATCGCCCAGACGGGGAATAGAGTTGAAGAACAACTGACTGCTGTTGTGGAAAATACCCACTGGGTAAATCAACTTAATGCCTCAGCGATCGAGCGCGCCGAATTAAACTTAGAGTTAGGACAAGCCCAGCCGGGAGGAGAGAAGTTCCTCTGGCAGCAAATGCGATCGTTTAAAAGCATTCAATGGATTTCCCTCGGTTCTCAAAAAACAGGAGAATATCTCGGCATTAAACGCAACCCGAAGGACAACAGCTTGCAAATTGTCGCAGCTAACAAGTCTACTAAATATCAGAATATCTACTACGCAACAGACAAAAAAGGTACTCGCACCGCCAAATTAAAAGCAGAACCGGGAACCTACGATGCCCGATCGCGCCCCTGGTACAAAGAAGCTGTCGCAGCTAACAAACCGATTTGGACGAGCATTTATCGGGGTTTTACTCCGGGGACTGTGTTTATTGCTGCGAGCCAACCGATTCGCGATCGCAATGGTGAATTGCTGGGAGTTTGTGCGGTAGATTTGTCCCTCTGGGAGCTTCAGCAATATCTCCATCGCCTCAAGGTTAGCAAAACTGGAGAAATTTTTGCGATCGAACGATCGGGCTTGCTGGTGGCCAGTTCGAGTCAAGAATCATCCTTTAGAAAGATGTCGGGAAAGCAGGAACCTGAGCGTCTAAATGTTTTAGACAGTGAAACTTTTGTCATTCGCACCGCAGCTAAGTATTTGTACGAAAAGTTTGGCGGCTTTAGTAACATTCAGCAGCGACAACAACTGAAATTCAGCCGAGATGGGGCAGAATATTTTGTGGAAGTGCTGCCGTTTTCGGATAGTAACGGTTTGAACTGGCTGATCGCGATCGCAGTTCCCGCATCGGATTTCATGGGGCAAATTAACAAAAATACCCGCACTACCATTTTACTTTGTGCCGCGGCGCTGCTGCTATCGACCATTGTCGGAGCGCTCAATGCCCGGTGGGTGACGCTGCCCCTGCTGCGGCTCAACCAAGCAGCTAAAGATATCGCCCAAGGAGAATTCGATCGCACTGTTGCTATCAGCAAGCTTGATGAAATCGGCTCCTTAGCACAGTCTTTTAACGAAATGGCGGCTCAATTGAAAAAGTCTTTTCAAGCTTTGGCCCAAAGCGAGGAAAAATTTGCCAAGTTGTTAGAAAGCTTGCCGGTTGGGGTGATAGCTCTGACTCCGGCTGGTAGCAGTATTTTTATGAATTCGATGGGAGGAGAAATTACGGGTAAAGGGGCGGTGGCAAATACCACCCCTGAAGAACTTTCCGAAACTTATCAACTTTATATATCGGGAACAGACAGGCTGTACCCGATCGAAGATTCGCCCTTTGAACGCGCCGTGATGGGCAAAGAAACGTTCCTTGAAGATATGGATCTTCGCCGGAATGGGAAAGTTATTCCCTTGCAAGTGCGATCGCAGCCAATGTTTGATGCTGAGGGGAATGTGATTTACGTACTGATTGTTTTTCAAGATATCACGGCGCGCAAACAAGCAGAGCAAATATTGGCAGACTACAACCGTACCCTGGAAACGGAAGTAACCTCGCGCACTCTGGAACTAGCTCAAAGTAATGCCCGCTTGCAGCTCGAAATTGAGGAGCGCCAGCAAGCTGAAAAAATTATCCACCAAGAGCGGGACTTTAATTTAAAGATTATCGAAAATTCTCCGATCTTCTTTGTGGCGATCGATTCGGAGGGTAAAATCCTGCTGGCCAATGAATGTATGTTGGAATCTGTGGGCTATACTGCTGCTGAAGTTATCGGCCAAGATTATTTAGCTAAATTTGTACCGGAGGGCGATCGAGCCGGATTGCACTCGATTTTTGAGCGCGTCACAACGAGGGAGCAAACGGTTAACGAGCACCGGATTATCACTAAGTGCGGTGATACTTTGTTAGTCGAGTGGTACGGTACGCCCGTTTTGGATGAAAATGGCAATTTTGACTTTTTGTTTGGGTTTGGGATTGATATTGGCGATCGCAAACAAGCACAAATAGCATTGCAAAAAAGTGAAGCTCTATTTCACAAATTAGCAATCACGGTGCCCGGAGAACTTTACATATTCGTACAGCATCCCGACGGCTCTGTCAAGATGGAATATATCAGTCCTATGTGCCGAGAAATTCAAGAATTAGAGCCGGAGGAAATCCAGAACAACTTTGCTTTACTCTACGAACAAATGCACCCGGACGATCGCCCCAGCTACTTCGAGGCCATTGTCAGAAGTGCTGTAAATCTCGAACCATTTGCCCGCGAGTGGCGGATTGTCACAGCATCGGGAAAGCTCAAATGGCTGCAAGCTCATTCTCGGCCGGAATTGCGCGAAAATGGAGATATCGTCTGGCACGGCATAATACTCGATATTAGCGATCGCAAACAAGCAGAACAACAACTCAAAGAAGCCGCATTAGCAGCAGAAGCTGGAAACAAAACTAAAAGCATCTTTCTCGCCAACATGAGCCACGAATTGCGAACCCCCCTCAATGCCATTCTCGGCTTCGCTCAATTAATAGAACCCAGCCCTAATTTAACTTTCACGGAAAAAGAAAATATCAAAATTATTCGCCGCAGCGGAGAACACCTGCTTCAACTGATAGATAGAGTCTTAGCCTTATCTAAAATTGAAGCGGGGCGCATGACAATCTACCCCAAATGCTTTGACTTGTACCGCTTGCTGAGCGACGTGCAGAATATGTTCCAAATTCCGGCACTCAATAAAAAAATAAAATTAATTATTGACTGCTCCTCGGATGTCCCTCAATACATAGAAACAGATGACATTAAGTTGCGGGAAGTGCTGATTAATATCTTAGACAATGCAGTGAAATTTACTCAAAACGGCTCAGTATCAGTCACCGTCCGAGCGAAGCAAGAAGGAAGAACAAGGTCTGTAAAAGAAGATTTTGTTAAATCATTTGAAAGCTTATCAAAAGTTTTTATTTGCTTTGAAATTACCGATACAGGAGTTGGCATCGACCCGGAAGAATTAGATAGTATATTTGAATTATTCATGCAAAGTTCATCGGGGAAGACACTTCAAAAAGGTATGGGTTTAGGATTAAGCATCAGCCGCGAGTTCATAAAATTAATGGGTGGCGAAATTACCGCCGAAAGCGAAGTGGGATGCGGTACAGTTTTTAAGTTTGATATTCCAGTCGTTACAGCAATTTCCCCTGTTGATATAAATAATATTTCAGAGACTTCAACTATCCTAAAACAAGAAATATTGGATACTCATAAAATATTTACGCTTAACTCGAAACCGCAAGTTTCTCCAGAATGGATGAGCCAACTTCAACAAGCAGTCCGTGAGGCTGACTTCGATTTTATTGCTACAACAATTGAGGAAATCCGCAGCGAAAACGAGCTTTTTGCCGAAATTTTGATGAATCATTTAGATAATTTTGATTATCAAGAAATCCTCGATTTAATTGCATCAATTCAACTGTAGTTAAGAGGGCGGGCACGCACCATCCACCGCCCCTACTGACTGTTGACTGTTGATTGTTGACTGTTGACTGTTTAAGCGATTGCTAGTTACCAGGCTCTGCCTGGTAATGCAGATAGGCGAGGAAGAGTCTCCTTTAAGGAAGGCAACTTACAGGAGAGAAGACTGTAGGAGGTGTTTAAGTTATTAAGTTTTCGATCCTGAGTGAACCGTAGTGTTTCCGATTGAGAGAAAAAGTCCTGAGATGGCCTAACGTCCTCGCTCAGTTGATTAAAAGACTATAGCAATCCTAAATCATTTTCAATAACTGGTTAAGAGGCTAAGAGCCTAGGAATCGATGTCACTTTTGAAGAGCCTCCTGCGACAATGGAGGCAGAGCCTCCGGATCTGCGTTACCAGGCAGAGCCTGGTAACGAGTAGAACGAGTGAATCATTTAGGATTGCTATATGATAATTATCATTGTTGATTTGTCGCTAATAATTTAAGGTTTGAGTTGAATTTTGTGAAGCTACAGTTAACCCCCCCGATCGCCCTTTTGGTAAAAGCAATCGAGGGGGTTAACTATTATTTGTCAAGTATCTGAGGGTATCAAGCAGGGTCTGCTTGAGCTCGTTTTTGTAGTAGGCGGGCAATTTCTGCTTTTTCTACAAGTCCCACGAGAACTCCGTTTTCGCGAATCACGGGGAGTTCTTGTACTTTAAGTTGTTCTAGGAGAGTGACGACTTCGAGGAGGGATAATTCTGGTTTGACGGTGGTGGAAAATTCGATCGGCTTCACGAGTTCTTTGACCAAAACTTGGGGCCAGGTACCGGTGGGGATGGTTTTGAGGTCGTCAAGGTCGATCGCCCCTACCAATTGTCCCGCATCGTCGGTAACTAGGAATCGACGCCAGTTTTGAGTGTTACCGATCACGTAGTTGTTGGCAAATTCTCTGAGCGATAAGTTTTCGGGGACGATCGGGCTTTGCGCGGTAACAGCATCTGCGGCTGTCAGCCCTGCGAGTTGATTTTGGACTGTGCCATATTGTGCGGATTGACCAGCATTTTGCAACAAGAACCAACCGATTACTATATTCCAGATCTGGCCGCCGAAAAGGCCTGTAGCAATGGCAATCCAACCAATGATTTGACCGACGCGGCTAGCAAAAATTACGCCTTTGTAAGGGTTGCCGGTAATCTTCCAGACGATCGCTTTGAGGATGTTGCCGCCGTCGAGGGGCAAACCGGGAATTAAGTTAAATAAAGCCAAAACTAAGTTGATGGAAGCTAAAAGTCCGACGATGGCGGCTGCGGGGCCTGTGAGACCAGCACCGATGCCGATCGCAGTTAACAAACCCGACAACAATAAGCTAACTAACGGGCCTGCAATGGCGACCCAAAATGCTTCGGCTGGGGTTTTTGATTCTCTTTCCAAATTAGCCAGCCCGCCAAACAGAAATAGCGAAATCGATTTCACGCCAATTCCCTGTTTGATGGCCACCCAACTGTGTCCTAATTCGTGGGCTAAAACGGAAGCAAATAACAGCAGGGCTGTGAACAATCCCAGCATCCAGGGCGCTACGGGGCCTAATGCAGGAAACAGGTTAGCTAGTGCGCCGCCGTATTGCCAAGTTACTAAACCCAGAACTAGAAACCAAGATACGTTGACATAAAAGGGAATTCCAAACAGGTTGCCGACGCGAAATGTACCGTTCATAATTGGCTACCTCTGATATTATGGGCGAAAAGTTTTTTCTCTGTTTCCTTATAGTAACGAAATGTAACTCAAATGTTAATGTTTCAATTAGGGTGTTATCCGTCTGTAGAGGTTCGGTTTGCTGAATCATCACCGCCGGCTGCGGTTAGGGCTGCAGGGCTGCCAGGGATTGACAATCGCCGAAAGAACGGAAGTCATCTCTCTGAGGACATAACATTATATTTATTTAAGTTTTAAATATAAGTTTTCAGTCGGTTAAAACCGATTTTACCTTTGATACGGGGAATTAATTCCCTGGCGGACTATTGCAGCTCTGACTGGATATCAGTTTCAAGCAATTTTAGCTATAATCACTTACTATAAGAATAGTTTTGGTGCTAATAATTATGTCAGAATCCTTTTGGCTCGGTCGGCTGCTGCTGCAATTCAACAGCGAAGCGAGCGAGATTATTACAGACTTATCGGCTGTGGCTTTCACTCCCGACGGCCATTTGTGGCTGGGTTCCGATGAGGGGACTTCGCTGGAATGTTTGTCGCCTGTCGGGCCTCATATTTTTGGAGAACATCAAAAATTTGCGGTCGCGGATTTTATCGATTTATCGGGAGACGACGAAATCGATATTGAAGGAATTGATTTCAGCAGCAATTGCCTTTGGCTGGTCGGTTCTCACAGCACAAAACGCAAAAAACCTAAAGGTAAAGATTGCGAAGACGATATCGAAAGATTAGCCACAATAGAGACAGAACTCAACCGCTATTTGCTAGCCAAAGTTCCTGTAAAAAACGGGATTTTGTACAAGTCAATTTCCCATCCTGAAAATCCCCAAATTCAATTAACGGCGGGATGCCTTCAGCGGACAGAAACGGGCAATCTGCTGACAGATGCGCTGCAAGATGACAAACATCTCGGCTTTTATTTTTCTGTGCCAATTCCGAGCAAAGAAAATGGCTTCGATATTGAGGGGTTGGCGGTGCGGGGGGAGAGCATTTTTCTCGGTTTGCGGGGCCCGGTGCTGCGGGGTTGGGCGATAATTTTAGAGATAGAAGTTGAAGAGGCAGAACCGGGAGTTTTAAGGCTTAAGGCGATTGGGGAAGGAGGGAAATTGTACAACAAACATTTTGTCGATCTGAACGGTTTGGGCGTGCGAGAATTGTGCTGGAACGGGGAAGATTTGATTGTTTTAGCCGGGCCGACGATGACTTTATCTGGAGAGATGAGGGTTTTTCGGTTAAAGGGGATTTTAGGGCGCTCGGGCGACAGTATTACTGGGCAAGGTGGGGGAGATTTGGAGGTTTTATTTGACTTGCCTTTTCAGGTTGGTACGGACAATGCTGAGGGGTTGAGTTTGTTTCCCTATTTGGGGGAGGAGAATTCGTTGTTAGTGGTTTACGATTCGCCGGCTGCGAGTAGAATGGTTGGGGAAAATGCGATTTTTGCGGATATTTTTAGATTAGGTTCGTAGTGAGGACTTCAGTCCTTAGAATTAGGGACTTGCATTGCTGACTGCGAACCGAAATTTGGTTAATTGTCGATCGCATCTCCTCCCAGCGGCCTGCTGTAGCGCTTCAATTCATCAATCAATCGAGTATCGTTAGAAGCTGTTCTCGCACCCGCTTCGGCCGCCCACCGCTTCAAATCTTCAATTTGCGATCGCGCGATCGCAGCTAATGGTACTGTATCCTCGATCGACCTCAAAACATCCTCCGTCGTCAAATCTCGGCGCTGCCCGTTCACAAAAGTGCCAAAAGCCCGGTACAATCCATCAATTACAACTTGCTCGATTTCCGCACCGCTAAAATCCTTAGCGCACTTCGCCAAAATCTCCAAATCAAAGTCGCGCAATCTAGTCGGCCGCAAACGCTGCAAATGCACCTTAAAAATATCTTGCCGTTCCGATTCTGAGGGCAAATTCAAAAAGAAAATCTCATCAAACCTGCCCTTTCTCAGCAACTCCGCCGGCAAAATCCGCACGTTATTTGCAGTTGCGACAATAAACACCGGGCTGGTTTTTTCCTGCATCCAAGTAATCAAACTGCCGAATACCCGGCGCGAAGTTCCCGAATCGCCGTCACCGCCGCTGATAATGTTGCCGAAGGCTTTATCTATTTCATCGATCCACAAGACGCAAGGGGCGATCGCCTCTGCCAATTGTATCATTTGTCGAACGCGGCTTTCGCTTTCCCCGACCACGCCGCCGAACAATCTGCCAGTATCCAAACGCAGCAGCGGCAAACGCCATTCAGCAGCAATAGTTTTCGCCGATAAAGATTTGCCCGTTCCTTGAATTCCTACTAACAAAACGCCTTTAGGATTGGGTATACCGTAGCGGCGCGCCTCGTCAGTAAAAGCATCTTGCCGCATCTTTACCCACTGCTTCAAATTCTCCAATCCGCCGACACTTTTGAGAGATTCTCGCGAATTGAAAAACTCCAAAATTCCTGTTTTGCGAATTGCTTGCTGTTTCTCTTCCAAAACTCCATCAATATCTGACTCATTAATTTGTTGTTTGGCCGCCAAAGCTTTAGCTAAAACCCGCCCGATCCGAGCGCGGCTCAAACCTTGACAAGCTTTAACTAATTGTTCCTTTGCTAAACCGCTAACTTGCAACTGTTCCGGTTTTTCTACAATGCGGGAAATCAAACTATCGATTTCTTGGATGTTGGGCAAGGGGAAATCAATTACTGTGGCTTCTTCTTTCAATTCTTCTGGCAATTCGAGGGCGTGAGAAGTGAGGACGATTGTTTTTTTGCTGCGCTTCAATTCCCTGGTTAAATTACGCAATTCCCGCACTACTGGAGCATTTTTTTCGGTGTAGGGCGCTCTCAAAATTGGGTGCAAATCCCGCAGTACAAATATGGTATATTCTTCTACAGCAGTCTTGCCGATGCGATCGAGCGCCGCCATTACTGAGCCTTTTGCAGAACCGTTATCTTCCCAGCCGCGCACGATATCCCAGAACAATACTCGGCGCGCGGGAGTTACTTGCAGCGCTACTTGGGCAATTACAGCTTCGACGGGTTCCTCCTCTGCGCCGACAATGTACAGCAGCGAATAGCGGGCGCGAATCATCAAATCCAGTCGCTTTACCAGTGAATCGAAAGGATTATTTTTACTGAGATTTACGGCATCTAATTCTCGAAATTGTGGGCGATCTACTGTCATCTTATTTGATATTTTAGATGTAAAATTAACTCGACTAAATATTTTGTTTTTAGTGAAAACTTTAGTTATTCAAAATGATTAAAACTAACTAAAGTCCGTACTACCAACGAACCTTCAAATTATATCGGACTAAAGGTTTGTAGTGAGGACTTTAGTCCTTCAAAAGAATTTAAACTGACTAAAGTCCGTACTACGAACGAACCTTGAAATTATAACAGAATAGGGATAATTTGGCTACTTAGCAACTTTTCGGGCTTGTTTCACCAGATCGATCAGAGTGTGGTGGGCATCTTCGGCGTCGATTAAAGTGCGATCGAACTTGACTCTGACAGGCACTGTTTCGCCATTTACTTCAGCGGTTAAATCCATGCCGTCGGCATCGATAGCGAGCATTTGAGCGGATGTGGCCTCTGGCTTGTCGCCGTAGGCTTGAGCGTACAGGACTACGGCGCTAGCGTGGTCTTCGTTCATGTGAGTGCAGATGCGATCGCTAATTTCAGTGGAAAACTGGTCTGACATGGGGAGATTCCTCAGATGCAATATCGATCGATTGTACTGCGAATCGAAGTTAACAAGACACTTCGCAATTTGCTAAGATAACATTAAAACGATTCTAGCGGGAATCTAATCGATGCATAAATTTGTTATCCCGGAACTGTATGCACGTTATCTCTCAATCAACGCTCAGGAAATTTTGGGAAAAGCATCCTGATGCCGAAACAAGCCTGCGCTATTGGTATAAAATTACGACAATAGCCGAGTGGTCAAATCTAGCTGAAGTGAAATCAGTTTTTTCCTCTGCCGATCGAGTTGGCAACTTTACTGTCTTTAACATCAGAGGTAATAATTACAGACTGATTACTTTCATAGATTATGAATTTAAACCTAAAAAAGTTTTTATTAGAGCTGTACTTACACATGAAGAATACGACGCAGATAAATGGAAAAAAGACCCGTGGTATGAATAGACATCTCGAATAATTATTGTCGGGAGTAGGGGTTAGGTATCCTGTTTGCCCTTTACGGGCTTTTCTGGAGATGTCTAACGATCGTGTTATACTTTCTTAATCTTGCATACTCACATGAAAAATTCTAGCGCTTATATCGAACTACTCAAAATATTTCCTCCCCGACCCATAACTGCCGAAGAGGAATTAATTGTAACTCAAAAAGCGATCGACTCTCTGTTGGATAAAGGCGAACTGACTCCAGACGAACGCGACTATCTAAACGTACTAGGAACCCTGGTCTATGAGTATGAGCAAACTTTAGAACCCATACCTGACATTTACGGCATAGAACTATTAAAGGTTTTAATAAAAGAATTTGAACTCAGACAAAAAGACCTAGTTCCTATTTTTAAAACCGAGTCTATTGTCTCAGATATCCTCCATGAAAAGCGTCAACTTACCGCCGAACACATACAAAAACTTGCAGAGTTTTTCAGCGTCTCGCCTGCTGTTTTCTTTCCACTGCATAAAGGTTGTTTGTAGTAAGAAATTTCGTCTTGATTGACTAACAGCTTTCATAGAGGACGATCATTCTCACTACAAACTACACAACCTAACTAAAATATTTGTCGTCAAATGGCAATTCATCAAACAGCGAATCAATCTCAGTCTCATGGAAAGTCTCATATCGTTTCCGCTGGTATCGGAATGATTTAACCACATAGAACACAGAGTACACAGAGGGAGAGAATATATATCTGAATCATTCCGATGCTACCGGATTTGATATCAGGCTTCGCTACTTGTTGCTTGGTTGCTTGAATGGAGTTTAGCTACTGGTAAATCAGGAAAATTTTCTACAGCAACAGGCTGCGATTTTTCCAACTTAACTACTGGCAATTCCCCGCCATTGCCTCCATTTTTGCTAGTTTGATTCCACATCATCATACCCAACAAACCATCCACCAAACCGCCGCCGCTACCGTTGCCTGTTACCGCCACATCCGGCACAACTCGCACGTTGCGATCGCCGATAATTTGCATTAACTGCAAAGCCGTATAACCAGAACCTCCCAAAGCTACAACACCCGCGCGATAAGCTTCAGCTTGAGCATTTCCCTTCACCCGAATCGACTCAGCTTCGCCTTGAGCTTGTTTTACCTGAGAATTCGCTTTTAACTCAGAAATTTTGACGCCTTGTTCCGATTTTACCATCTCTTGTTGAATCTCGGCCAGCGCCGTTTCTCGCACCAATTGTTGCCGCTGAGTTTGTGCTACTTGCTGCACCTCATAAGTCTTGCACTGTTCCTCGGCAATTTTGCGATCGGTTTGAGTTTGCATCAACTCTGCCGGCGGCAAAATATCCCCGATCAAAGTATCAATTGCTTGCACGTCGTAGGTACGCAAAGCTGCTTTGATATACTCTGCGGCTTCCGCTTGCCTGCCGCTTCTTGCCGAGAGAAAATCTAATACAGAATAAGCTTGAGCTGAATTGCGGAAATAATTGCCAATTGTCGGCTGCAAAACGTGGTCTACTAAATTCTGCATCGAACCGACGCGAGAGATGACTTTCGGAGCATCCAAAGCTCCAACATGAATAATTTGAGCTACTTCTAAATCAAAGGCAAAACCGTCTTGAGAACGAACGGTTAAAGACGAAAGTTTAGAATCGTAACTGTGCCGTTCTGTTTTTCCAGACCAGTTCAATACTATATTAGTAGTCGGCACTAACTCTACTTTCAAAATGCGAGTATTCAGCGGATGTTTCCCCGGATAAAGAGGAGTCACCCACACCCCTTTATTCCCGACATTTACTAAATTTCCATGAGTGAAAGCAGCGCCGCTCACATCTTCCGAGGTTTTGCCGACATAAGAAATCACCGCGCCGACATAGCCGATCGGGATTTCCGTCATCGGCACTTGGTCAACCCCCACAAACCAAGGATTTAAGTTCCACGAACCAGAAAGCAAAACCTGTTCCTGCAAACCGCGCCGCCCGCCGGCTGTGATAAATTTTTGCGCGTTTTGGAAGTTGTCGTGATTCGGAATAATCGGGCCGGCAATTTCGCCATCTTGAATCGGAACGCCGTCATAAGTTGTGACAATTCCCACTTTATCTGGGGCAATTGTGTACAGCTTCAACTGTTCTGCTGTCATCCCGTGTTTGGCAGCATTTGCTGCTGTAATTATGGTAAACAATGCCGTGTTAATTCGATAGCTACCGCCAGTCAAAATGCCTAGTTGCCTGCCTTTTTCCCCGCCTTCTTTAAGGAATTTGCGAGCATCTTGAAAATTGTCGCATTCTGTGATTTTGCCGAGAATGCGCTGCGGCGGATTCGACTCGCCGCCTGCTGCGATAACTAAACCAATTTCGCCTTGGGGAACTATCGTCAGAGATTCTTTGCGAACGTTGTACTGCAAAGGCCAATAACCCCAGTGCCAACCGGGAGGCAAAGTATCAGCTTGATATCCAGCTTCTCCGTTTAAGGCAATTAAATCTCCTGGGGGCAAAGACTTGCCGCCGAAGCTAAACTTTTTACTGACAATGCCAACTTCACGATCGCCAATTACTACCAATCCGCCAAAAAATAGCGGCAGCACGAGAATAATTATCATACCGCCGATCGCGATCGGGATAAATCCGCCCGGATCGAGCTGCATTGTCTGCACGGGAACAGTGCTGCGTAACTGCCCTAACTGCAAGCTAGAATCAGGTTTTGCGACTAACTGAGTCGAGGTTTGATTTGCGAGGGGGATATTGCTAGCTGCTAATACCGGCGAGGGTTTCAAACTGGTTGTTGCACTAAGAGCTAAAGACGCCGAAACAGCGGCTGCAAACTGTTTTAAAACGCGGACTTTGACTTGAGACTTGGACAAAAATGAATAAAGCATTTTTTTGATAAGGGCTAATTTGTCCTATGAGCTCCAGCTTAGCCTTACTAAAAAGTTTTTACCTAAAACTTAAGGTCTTATTTATCATTATTTGCCGTCATAATAGTCATATTTTTCAGTAAAAATACTTAAGATAAAACTCAAAAACCATCAGTCATCAATCAAGGCGTAAGGCTCGCAGTGCACACCCTAGCGATGACTAATGACTAATGACTAATAACTAAGCGCTCTAAACGAACTGACCCGTTGTTGTCGATCGCACGCGGCGAATCCCAATCACCGACGGCATCGGCGATCTGCGCGAATCATTCGAGATATTACTCGGCCACAAACTGCCGCGAGAAACACTGCGAGTCTGATTAAAAACAGCACCGTTCAAATCCAACATTTCAATTTGCCGACTCAGTACAGTACCATCATCGATCGGGCAATCTTCCCCAGGATGCTGCACCGAAAGCAACAGCGTATCTCCCACAAAAGTCGGCCCGGTCATTTCGCACCGATTCGGCCCTTGAGCAAACGGAATGACTGTTCCCGCATTCGGGCCGGAAGTCGGAATATAAAACAGCCAATTATTGCCGAAAACACCAGTAAAATCCGAGACATTTCCTGTCTTTTTGTGGTCGATCGCCGTTGCCTTTCCCACACTCCCTACGTCAAAACCATTGTGCGTGGGAGTAGACATATCAGTGACACCCCAAATATTACCTTGAGTGTCAAAAACTAAATTATCTACACTAGCAAAGCCCGCCCCAGAGACTGAACCCGCTTCTCCACCTTGAACAAAACGCTGCCAGCGGAATGTCGAACCCGCGCCGTCGGAACTATCTTCAATTATTTTGTAAATTCCTCCCGACTGCTGGGTGCTATTGACTCCGCTACCGTATTTAGCAACAGTAAAAATGCGAGAATCTGGATAACCATCGCTACCAGGTGCGCCGTCAGTATAAGAAATGAAAACTTCCTTAGTAGTAGGATTAACTTCCAAATCTTCAGGCCGCGCTGTCGGAGTGCCACCAATCAAATTAGCAGCATGAAAAGCATCAACTAAAACTGCGCCTTGGCTGCTGTAGAAATTAGCCAGAGTTTTATTTCTGTAGCCGGGAAGTGCTGTTGCTTCATTAGTTGTATCTACTACAAAAGAACCGCCGTCCTCGGTTTGACCGGCAATTCCGCTGCGTTTGGGGAAGCGAGTATTTGCATCTCTTTGAGCTTTGCCAAAAGTTGCTAATTCCGCTTCGCCAACTTTAGAAGGACTGACTGGATTCGTCGGGCTATTTAATGCCAACGGCAGCCATCTTCCCGCACCGTTGCGGTTGTATTGGGCAACGTACAAAGTGCCGTCTTCAAACAAGCGGCTGTTGGTTTTATCTGCGGGATTGCTGACAGTACCGCTGCTGACAAATTTCCAGGTGTGTCCGCCGCGCCGATCGTCCCCCATGTACACTACTAACTTGCGTCCCGCTGCGGCGCGAATCGCGACGTTTTCGTGGCGGAAACGGCCTAAAGCGGTGTGTTTGCGGGGGCGGAAACTCGGATCTTGGGGATCGACTTCTACCATCCAGCCGTATTTTTCGCCGACTAAGCCGAATTCCTCGCCGGTAGTGCCCTTGGCGTAGCCGGTTTGGCCGCCGTTGGGTTTGATGTTTTCTTGAACTCCGACGAAGAATAGTTCGCTACCTTGGAAGTTTTCTTCGGCGGAGAGGATTGTGCCCCAAGGGGTTGTGCCGCCGGAACAGTTGTAGGCTGTACCGATGATGCGGTTTCCCAGCCCGTCGCTGTTGACTTGGGCGAAGACTTGGGTGGCTGCGGGGCCCGTGCCCGTGAGGTACTCGTTATCGCCTTGTCTGGTTCCCCAGGAGGTGACATCTTTGTATTTGTCGGTACGCTGGCTGTTGATGCCGAGGCCGGAAAGTCCGTGAATGCGTCGGTTGAGGGAGTCGCGGGCGATCGCCCTAAACCGTCCGTCAGCTTGTTTGGTAATGCGGACGATCGATCCGCCGAGGTTGTACAGGAATTCGCCGAGGGTAGCCTGATTTTTTACGGATAAGTCTATACCGAGGACGGCGCGATCGGTCGCAGGAAAAGATGCCACATCTGACGGGGCCTCCGGCGCGATTTTCGACATCGGGAAAGATACGTACTCGTGGTTAACCCAGAGATAGCCGTCGTCACTGCTGCCGCGAATCCCTACAAAGCCGGTGTAGTCGTTGTTGTAGCCGAAATAGTCTGCCGGATCGGGGAAAACTCGATCGCCCCAGCGGAGAATCACGTACCGTTCGTATTCCGGCGGCACAACCACATCGTCAACCACGCTGTAGCTGGTTAATCGAGTATTCTGCGAGGCCGCCATCACTGTTCCCTGTCCGTTTGGGGCGATCGGCATAAAGCTCGACAATTCTTGATAAACTGGCAGCGGGTGAGGAAGTCTTAACGGAGTGAAAGATAGCGGCCCTACAATAGATTCCGCCGAGGTGGAATTGATGCCGAAGAGTGTTTGAGTTAGTTGAGGGGCAAGCACAGTGGTAGCTGCACTGCTGCCAAAGAAAATTAACAGTTGTCGGCGAGTTATTTTAGACATAAATTCCTTTTCAACCCAACTTCCCTAATCAGATGATTCCGTATGAAACTCTATCACTGTTAAATTAAGGGGAGTTAACCTGAAGGTTAATTAAAGTGGAATTATATTTGGGTTAATAATTGGTTATTAGTTGTTTGTTGTTTGTTATTTGTTGTTGGCTACCAATTCCCAATCCCTCCGCTTCGCTCCGCCCAATGCCCGATGCCCGATGCCCGATTTCAATCATCTCGAAAACCCGGATCGTTTTGTCTGGATGCCGATCGACTGGGCGCAGGTACATTCATCGCTTGCGAAGACCCTGAATTTGCGGGCAAAATATTGCTGTCTCTGAATCCCAGCAGCAATTTAGCATCCGCAAAATATCTAGTCCACTGTTCGATTCTCGCATCTTTTTGCCAGTCGCGGCGGGATACTCTCGATCGCAAAACCGGAACTAACTGCCGGCTGCGAGTGGCTGTAATTATCACCGTAACTACTGTTAATTCGGGATTTTCTTGAAACTCGCGGGCGATCGACTCTTTCGCTAAATCTTCCGCCTGCTGCATTAAACTTGCAAAAGATTGACTGCCGTCCGAATCTAAGGTAACATAGCCTTCTTTGGTTTCAGCCAAACCTATCGATATACTTGCTATTAAACTGAGATTTGCCAATATGACGGCAGATAATAAGCGCAGGTAAAAATTCATTGTTTTTGCAACTAAATACTAACACTTGTCAATGATAGTCAATAAAAATTAACAGACAGTTAACCTTAGATTAAAATAATATTTTGTGTCATGAATTAATCCGTGTATCCGTGTCAAAATTCGTGTCACGGCTTCCCTCTTCCCTCTTCCTTCTTCCCTCTTCCTTCTTCCTTCTTCCCTCTTCCTTCTTCCCTCTTCCTTCTTCCTTCTTCCCTCTTCCTTCTTTATGAAATTAACAAAATGCGCGATCGCCCTCGGTAGCAACTTAGGCGACTCCCTCGCCACACTCAAAAGCGCGATCGCCACTCTCAACAACACCCCAGAAATCACCGTAAAATCCCATTCTAGCTGGTATAAAACCGCCCCCGTCGGGCCTCCCCAACCCGATTACATCAACGCCTGTGCCATCCTAGAAGTTGCCCTAGAACCGAAACAATTGCTAGCAGCTTTATTAGAAATTGAAATAAAATTTAATCGGATTCGCCGCGAAAAATGGGGGCCCAGAACCCTCGACCTCGATTTGCTGCTGTATGATGATTTAATCTTAGAAACGCCGACACTGACTTTACCTCATCCCCGGATGACCGAAAGAGCTTTTGTATTAGTACCTTTAGCAGAAATAGCCCCGGATTTGGTGCATCCGGTGACGAAAAGTGCGATCGACCAACTCGTGCAAAAGGTAAACTGTTCGGGAGTGGAAAAAATGAAAATGTAAAAATTGAGCAAAATTTAATGGCTTCAATCGCCTATGATGTCATAAATTAGTGCAATCAAACATTATTCGCTTCTCGCTTATGCCATTAGGAAAAGAACTGCCCCAACTCCTCAAACAGCGCCTGTTTTACCAAGGGCGCAAATTCAACTTTGACGTAGCTAGGCTGCGCCTTCCCAACGGTTCCGAAGGCGACTGGGAATGTATTCGCCACCCAGGCGGAGCACTTGCAGTTCCCGTCACTCCCGAAGGTAAACTCGTCTTGGTGCGACAATACCGATTCGCCGCCAAAGGACGGATTTTAGAATTTCCCGCAGGTACAGTTGAAATCAATGAAAGCCCGGCCGAAACTATCAAACGCGAAATCGAAGAAGAAACCGGATATCGCGCCGGCAAATGGCAAGAATTAGGCAAATTCCTGCTCGCACCCGGTTATTCTGACGAAATCATTTATGCTTTTTTAGCCCAAGATTTGGTCAAGCTGGAAGAGCCGCCAGAACAAGACGATGATGAAGACATGGAAACAGTTTTATTCACTCCAGAGGAATTAGAAAAAGCCATTTTAGCAGGCGAACCAATTGATGCAAAATCAATTTCTAGCTTTTTTCTAGCGCGCCCTTTTTTGATGTAAAATAGTATCGCGGTGCGTCGCTTACATACAGTCGCAAATAACTAGAATTGTGGCAGCGACGCACCCTACAAAAATATTAAACCTCAAATCAAATGTCAGACTTAATTTTATTTTGGCACCGTCGAGATTTACGTATTTCTGACAACATCGGACTGGCTGCCGCGCGCCAGGAAAGCCCGAAAGTAGTCGGGATTTTTTGCCTGGATCGCAATATTCTCGATCGCGATGACGTAGCGCCAGCCAGAGTCACCTACATGATAGGTTGCTTGCAAAAACTTCAGGAGCATTACAGCAAAGCAGGTAGCCAATTGCTGATAATCCAAGATGAACCAAGTCACGGCATCCCAAAATTAGCAACCGCAATCGATGCCAAAGCAGTATTTTGGAACCTGGATGTTGAACCCTATGCAAAAGAGCGAGATATCAGCGTATCAAAAGCTCTCGAACAAGCAGGAATTAAAGTTAAAAATTTCTGGGATCAAATCCTGCACGCCCCGGACGATATTCGCACTGGTACAGGAAAACCCTACACAGTTTATACACCATTTTGGAAAAATTGGCACAGCAAACCCAAAGCTGAACCAGTAGAGACACTGCCGATAACTTATCTGGAATTAATGACCGGATTAAGCGCCCAAGAACAAGAAATCGCCAACCAAACAGGTGCAATAGAAACACTGCCAACGGCATCTAGTTTGGGATTTACTTGGGAAAATCCGTTAGTAATAGAACCCGGAGAAGATGCAGCGCGAGCAAAGTTGGAAGAATTTTGCGAAATCGCCATTTACGAATATCAAGAACAGCGCAATTTTCCAGCAAATAATGGCACATCGCAACTCAGCGCCGCCCTCAAATTCGGTGCAATTGGTATCCGCACAGTTTGGCAAGCTACCGAGAGAGTAATGGAAACTTGCCGCAGCGAAGAAGCGTGCACAAGCATCCGCACTTGGCAACAGGAAATAGCGTGGCGAGAATTTTACCAACACGCCATGTATAACTTCCCTGAATTAGCAGATGGGCCCTACCGTCAAACATTCAAAAATTTTCCTTGGGAGAACGATGAAAAACTCTTTCAAGCTTGGTGTAGGGGCAAAACTGGTTATCCGATTATCGATGCAGCAATGCGGCAGTTAAATCAGACTGGTTGGATGCACAATCGCTGTCGGATGATAGTCGCTAGTTTCCTCACGAAAGATTTAATTGTTAACTGGCAGTGGGGTGAAAAATACTTCATGCAAAATTTGATTGACGGCGACCTTTCTGCTAACAATGGCGGCTGGCAGTGGAGCGCATCGAGCGGGATGGACCCGAAACCTTTGCGAATATTTAATCCCGCCAGTCAAGCTCAGAAATTTGACCGGGAAGGGGAATATATTCGGCACTGGGTTCCAGAATTGCGCCGAGTTGATACGAAACTTTTGCTAACAGGAAATATTTCGCCTATAGAACGCAGGCTGCTTCATTATCCCGATCCGATCGTAGATCACAACGAGCAGCAGCGCAAGTTTAAGGAGCTTTATAAACTACAAAAAATAGCAGATTAGAAAACCGGACGAATGGAATTCGCGCCTACACAGACAAAACCCGCCGATGCGGGTTGAAGAAATAAAAAAAACCGGGCAAATGGAATTAGGTTGTTTTCTTTACACCTTCTAAATTCGGACTATTTTTTTGGTAGACGCGGTTGAAACCGCCGTCTTATCCGATCTAAATCGTATTGAGTTACAATAAACTTAATTAAATCGGAGGTTGGAATGGTAACGCTGCAATTGAGACAAATCAGTGTACCGCCTGGACATAGAGTGCTGTTCCATGATGTAAGTTGGCTGGAATTTGAAGCAATTTTAGAGGAGTTGGGAGAACACCGTGCTTCCAGAATCGCTTACAGTAAAGGAATTTTGGAGATTAGGATGCCACTACCAGAACACGAATTTAATAAAGAAATCATTGGCGATATGGTCAAGATATTACTCGAAGAACTTGAAATTGATCGAGAATGTTTTGGTTCGACGACTTTTAAACGCCAGAGTATGTTGCAAGGAATAGAGCCTGATAACTGTTTTTACATTCAAAATTCCGCTCTAATGATTGGCAAAAAGCGCATCGACTTAAGTATCGATCCGCCACCGGATTTAGCAATTGAAGTGGATTTAACTTCTAAAACTCAATTGGATGCTTACGAGGCGCTGGGAGTTCCTGAAATCTGGCGGTACGAAAATAAAAGGCTTCAGATTAATGTGCTTGAAAATGGGAAATATGTTGAATCGGCAATTAGTCCGACATTTCCGAATCTGCCAATTATTGAAGCTATTTCTGAATATTGCGAACAAAGTCAAACAGCGGGGACGAGTCAAACTCTCCGATTGTTTCGCAAGTGGGTGAGAGAACAAATCCTGTCAATTCCGGTTGCACCGTCAGGTGATTGTTGATTGTTGACTGTTGACTGTTGACTGCTGACTGTTGACTGTTGATTCGGGGTAGGAAAACTGAATGATTGAGTATTAGCTGTTGACTCGATTTTATTATTCCGATGCAACCGGAAACGATATCAGACTTTGACGACTAAAGTCCTTACTACCAACTTGAGGGCTAAAGTCCTTACTACCAATTTGCTAAAATCAAATTGCTTTTTTAGTTGCGCTGTTGAGTGATAGAGAGAGAGTAAGGGTGTTGACCTTGAGCCCGATCGCCCACGAAAATTACATAAGTCCCCTTGTCCCCATAACCGGAAAATTCTACGTTCCCCGCACCAGCATTCGCCGGTAGGACGCAGAAACGACCCCTCGGCCCCTGAATCATCAAACTCGGCGCTCCCGCCGTTTGTACTGCAATTTTCCAGTATGGCAAATCCTGCGTTACTTCGATCACCTGGTTCGGCCCGGCGGCCACGAAACCGCAGTCGCCGCTATTGTTCGGGCCGCCGGAGACTCCTGAAACACTCAGGGGTTCGCGAAATCCCGGAGCAATTTGTAGCGGTTGGCTCCGAAGGGCCCCCGGTGCAGTTAAAATCATTCCTAGGGCTAGGATTGCGATCGAACCCAAGCGCAGTCTGGGGCGATCGCACGGATAGCATATCTTCATTTTTATCCTTATTTATCCGAACACAATGGCGGAAGGTTCCACTTCTTTGACGGTAGAGGATAATGAGCGGTTCCGAACACGCTAATGTGACTCTTATTAATGTGACCGCCCTAAAACGATCGGCGTACAGCTAAACTAACTCCCAATTTTTTTTATGAATCCTCAAAATAAGTTCAATTTGCAGCAAGCGATCGCACAACTAAAAGCTAAAGTAGAGCGATCGTCCCTCATCCAACAAAATCCAGATAGCTATCAAGCGCTCGGAACCTTCTACAATCAATTTCTGGACAAGTTTCAAAAACTCCCCAAACCAGGACAAGTGGCAGTCTTTGCCGTCGGAGCGATCGTGGTTCTGACAGTCTTCAATAGTATAGTACAGCTAATTTCGGCCCTGATGAGTCTTGCCGTTCTCGGAGTGTTAATCTACATAGCGTACAAATTGGCAATATCTGCTGATTCGTCCAACTAACGACTAAAAATAGGAAATTATAAATATGGCTAACCCAACCGCATCCGGTGATGATATTAATCAACCCGATCCGTCTCCATCTTGGCAGACAAAATCCCAGCAAATGCCACTGCTGGTTCGTAGGTGCGGCGCTTGGGCCGTTGAAATTTCCTTAATTGCCGCCAGCGCCCTCGTTCCCTTCAGTATCGGGGCATTGGTCAACAAGGACGCTCAAACCGTGCCCCTAAATTCCTCTGTAGCGGCAACATCGGAAACTGTAGCCCGTATTTTGGGCGTACCCGTGCGCGATCGCAACCCAAGAGTCGCACCCCTAACTAATCTATTCTGGTCGGGGGCGCTGCTAGCACCGCTAGTTTTAGCGGCGTGGCAACTATTTTTGCTCGCCAGAACCGGCCAAACACTCCCGAAACGCTGGTTTGCCGTTAAAGTCGTCACAGCTTTTGGTACTCCTCCGGGTTGGAGGCGAGTGCTGATCCGCGAAAGTTTGGGGCGCTGGGGAGTGCCTCTGGGCGTAGCCTACGGCATTTGGCGCTTATCCGGCGCGTTTCCTGATTTAATCATTTTAGGGGGGTTGAGCGGCTTGGCAGTGCTGGCAGACGGCGCTTTTGCATTCCGCTACAAACGGCAATCGGGACACGATCGCCTCGCGAATACTTTGGTGGTCAATGCTCGATCGATCGAACAATCTGCAAATCCTGTCAAAAGTCAAGATTGGACTGAGGAAGACGCGCAGATTGCGGCTTTGGTTTTGACTCGCGAAACCAATGTCAAAGAAGATCCCAGTTTGTGGAATTGGATGCGCCAACATCCAGGCACAACTTTAGTGATAGTTACCATTGGCAGCGCGGGATTAATTTTAACTTTGTTTGTTGGCACTTTGATCTACACTCAAAGTCAAGCAAATATGCGGGATTCTCGCCAGCGGAACGACGAATTATTTGTGGCTTTAGTGAGTAAATTGTCTCCGGCTTCGCCCAGCGGAACATCGGGGAGGCGATCGGCAATTTTGGCTTTGGGAGCGGTGGAAGACTCCCGCGCCGTACCGCTGTTAGCGGATTTGCTAACCCAAGAAGACAGCAACCCGATGCTGGACGCGATCCAACAAGCTTTAGTCAGTAGCGGGCCGAAAGCTTTACCTGACTTGCGGCGATTAAACCAAGGTCTCAGCAACGAGCTAGAATCCCTGCGTTACCGGGGGAAGGCCCCGGAACGCGAGTTAGCGGCGACCCGTCAGCGAACAGTGCAAAGGGCGATCGGCAAAATTCTCACAGTGTATAGCAGCCAGCTTAACGGTGTCGATCTCAGTCGCACCGATTTAAGTCAAACTCCTGCCGGCCCCGCTCAGTTTACTTTAGTATTAGACAAAGTGGACTTATCAGGAATTAAGCTGAGAAACACCAATTTAACCAATGCCAGCTTGCAGGGAACTCGCTTTTACGGCACCGGCGAAGACAGGCGTCCGGGTACATTTGACGATTGGATTTCCGACTTGAGCAGCGCTAATTTTGAAGGAGCAAATTTAACCGGAGCATCTTTAAACAGTGCTGTCATGAACCGCACTACTTTTGTGCGCGCTGTCCTGAACAAAGCTAATTTGTCAAGCGGCAATTTGAATTCAGCTAATTTTAGCAGTGCTCTTTTAATTGGCGCAAATTTGCAGCAAGCAATGTTAAAAAATGCAGCTTTTACCGGTGCAGATATCGGCAGCGCGAATTTATCTGGAGCCGATTTGTCAGGTGCGCGCTTGGGTAAAGTCAAGGCTCAAGGCACTCAGTTATCCTTGACAAATTTGTCTAAGTCGGAATGGCAAGGTGCAGATTTATCCGGTGCAGATTTGAAAAGTGCGAACTTACAAAATGCCGATTTGAGTTCTGCTAAACTCGCCAACGCCAATTTTCAAGATGCTCGGTTGCAAGATGCTAATTTGCGGAATGCCGACCTGAGTGCGGTTGATTTTAGGGGCGCAAATTTAGCGGGAGTGAATTTTCAAGGGGCTGTGTTTCTGGGGAAAGCAGCTTCCGATCAGTTTATTCAAAATCCTGCGGGTAGTAAATCAGGTCGATTCCAAGGAGTTGATTTTGCCGACGCTAAAAATTTAGATCGAAGTCAAATTGCTTACATTTGTTTGCAGGGTGGGATTCATCCGAAGTGCCCCCAGAAAAATTAAAAATTAGTTGTTATCGGTTTGTAGTGAAGACTCAAGGGGAGCATTTCATTTTTGTAAAAAGCATTTTTTGTTTGAGTGCTGTCCTCGCTCGCTTGGCGATCAAAGCCCGTGCGAGTGAGGACAGGACTACAAAAGCTGGCGCGCTTGATGCTCCTTCTTCCTTCTTCTTTCTTCCTTCTTCCTTCTTAGGCAATAGCATCCGCACCGACAAGTGTCTCGAATTGCGCTAATAGCGTTCCATCAGCATTGTTTGCAACTCCAAAAATTTTAGGTAACTGACCTGTTTCAACGAGAACTTGTCTCACTTCTGCGTTAGATACATCAGCTAGATTTTTTTTATTTAGAATAGCATTAATGGCAGCGATACCGACACCTTGACCAACTGCGGCGTTGAATTCAACAATTCGACCGACAGAACAGGCAAACCCTTCAAATCCAGAACACGGACTGACAACTGCCAGGTTAGGAATATTTTTCATTAATGCGTGGCGGATGCCAATATTGAAGGTAGGCTGTTTAAACATCAGACTTTTAAACCACCCTAAACTCTTGGCTTTCTCCCCCACACCAGGGATGCCTCCGCGTACATCAAAATGATAGCTAAATGTTGCTAGTGCCTGATTAGCCGGTACGCCACCTAACAGCATTTGTGCGCCAGTCAAAGGTTCTACAACTCCCGTCACATTTCCTGCGTGTCTGATATAAAGTTCTGAGGCATAATTAACAGAAGTAGCACCCAAACTCCTCAGCCAAGTTGCCACAAATAACATCTCTTTTTGCATATTAGCCGTCGGTTTGCTCCCGCTTTTGGCTAAGGCTTCTGCTTCGCTGCCGGTGACTGCAAATAACAGCGCGTTCCACGAAAGTCTTTGATTGGGAAGTATTGCGATATTTCCCTCGTCTAAAATTACGCCGGTTTCAGGAAAAGATAGCTTTGTTCCTCTAAAGGAGTGGTAAGCTACAGACAGCGCGGGCGATCGCACGTCGATGTAATCGTTGCCCGCCCACAGAGTTTTGAGATTTCCTCTGGTGTCGAGCATTTCCTGCCGGAGTTCTTTTGCTAGTTCGGCATCCTTCTGGGCTGCGTACAGCAAAAATTTTTGACTCTCAGCATCCGCGAGGTTTGTGAAGCGTTTTAGATAATTGTAATCGAGTTCTTTCAGTCTTCTTGTACTGAGTCCTTGGGTTTCAAAAACGAGGGTGACTGGAAGTTCGGAGTTTGGCAGACCAAAGGTTTCAAATCCCTTCAGCTTTTTCGCGCCGGCAGCTTGAGCTAATTCGGCATTGATGGTAGCATCAATAAATTGCTTGCCTGCATAAACTATGCCTCTAGATGTGGTTATGCTGGCAATTCTTTGGCGTTCTTTATTGACTGATTGAATTTCTACTTTGCTGAGGAGATCGACCCCTGCTTGTGACAGCATTTCTTGTAGCGCTGCGCTGGCTTTGCGGGGGTCAAGCGCGATCGCACTGACACCGGATTTTTGCAGGAACTCTTGATAGATTGTCGCCGGTGAACCAAAGGTATCTAACTTTAAAGATTGTCGCAGTTCTTGACCGATCTGACTTCTATCTAAATAAGCCAGGCCGCCTCTGACTAAATGCCCGCCAATTCCTTCTTGCAAGTTTCCTTTAGACATCAGCAAAACTCGCGGATAAAGCTTTGTCCGGCGACGGTATTCTCTGGCTGCTGAGATAACGGCTAGAACTCCAGGAACTTCGTCACCAAAGCCGATGACATCGTAAAAACGCAAATCCATAACCATTATTTAATAACCTATCCTGATTTTCATTGTTTTGAGCTGCATTTCAATGTTTGCTATCAAACTATCTATCTGTTCCAAATAAAGCCGCATATTTCCTAATTTTTTGGATAAATATTTATACATTCCCGAACGCAGAAAGCGGGTTTTTCTCGAAGATTCTCGGTTGAGGGCGATCGGATCGGGCGTGGAAAAATTCAGATTGGCGATCGCCCGCAGAGTGCATCTGTGTCGCACTCTTGACTGCAATCAGCTTATATTATCAGGATCTATCCCCAACTCTCGCAATCGTTCAGCTAGGCGATCTGCGCGCTGGGCTTCCTGTTGTGCGCGCAGCGATTCCTGTTGTGCGCGCAGCGCCGATTCTTTCACCTGTTCTTCAGGAGTCAAATAACGTTTGCCATCAGCATCGTACCAATACAACCACTCCCTTGTCACCCCAGAATAATTGCCCCTTTCACAGCCAATCCCCAAACCAATTTCTGGCATCCAAACAGGATTTCCTGGCTGTAACTCATACTTTCCATTGACTAACTTATGTACTTCCAAATGGGGTCGATCGCGACGACTGGAAGAATAAATGACGTAATACAGTACACCTAAACGTTGATATTCTTCCAACTTATCTGTGTATTCTTGTCGATAAGTCGGGGAAACGACTTCGAGGACAAAAATTGGCATCACCTTTTCTTCCCACACTGCGTAACTGGGACGTAATTCTTCCCGAGAAAACCGTTGCACCCCTAAACTCAAGAAGGCATCTGGCACAATCGGAGGTTTTTCCGGGTGATGGTAAAGACCCATATCTATACAAAAAAACCAGTCCATGCGTTCTGCCCAAAGTATGAGCAATATTGCTTTTAGCAATCCTGGGATTAATTCTTGCAGTTCGTTATCCACTGGTGTTTCATCTGAGTCTGGTAGTTCGTCGGCTGAGGGCCAGTGCGTCGGAAAGTTGTAATTTAACATGGCGGGTTTCCTCAAAACTCATTAATATTATAGCGTTTAGTTGTTTGGCTGTAATTTTGTATTTCCTAAAGATTTTAACGAACCGCGAAGACGCAAAGGACGCGAAGGAAGATAGATTAAATTGTGTTTGCTGGCAGTTTTATTGTTTGTCATTGCGATGAACGAAGCAATCCTAAGTGTTGGCGATTGCTTCGTTCTTTGCAATGACACTTGAAGCTGTCGGACACAATCTAAGCTAGTTAATTTGAAATAATTTTGGTAAAATATTCGGCTGAGAGTTGCGCGATCGACTATACTAAGCTAATCATTCGGTTCTAATGGGGAGCAGCCATTAGAGGAAACGGGGAAAGTTCGGTGTAAGTCCGGCGCTGTCCCGCAACTGTAATGAAAGCCATGTCGCTTTCTGAGTCAGGATGCCCGCCGATGTGTTTGTTTACATAGTCTCATCTGCGAGGTTCAGCGTGAAGGCCAGAAATCGGAAATTAGTCAGCCTGGGATTGATGGCTGGCTTGAGTTGTTATATTGTCCTCGGTTCGGCAACGCCCGCCGCAGCTATGCACATTTCGGAAGGTTTTTTGCCGGTGCAATGGGCGGCGTTTTGGTGGATTGTGGCGTTACCTTTTTTTCTAGTTGGTTTGCGATCGATCGCCCGCATTACCAAAGAACACCCGGAACTTAAATTACTGTTAGCTTTGGCGGGCGCGTTTACTTTTGTGCTTTCTGCTTTAAAAATTCCCTCGGTAACGGGGAGTTGTTCTCACCCGACGGGTACTGGTTTGGGGGCGATTTTATTCGGCCCTTCGGTGATGGCTGTACTCGGCGCTTTAGTGCTGCTTTTTCAAGCGGTTTTGTTGGCCCACGGCGGCTTGACAACCCTGGGAGCAAATATGTTTTCGATGGCAATTGTTGGCCCTTTTGCTGCGTATTTTGTCTATCATTTGCTGTTGCGAACTGGTAGTCAGCGGGCGGCAATTTTTTGTGCTGCGGCTTTGGCGGATTTGCTGACTTATGTGGTGACTTCGATTCAATTAGCGTTAGCTTTTCCCGCAGCAAGCGGTGGTTTTGTAGCTTCGTTTCTCAAGTTTGCTAGCATTTTTGCAATTACTCAAGTTCCTCTGGCTATTAGTGAGGGATTGCTGACTGTATTGGTTTGGAATTGGCTGCATTCCTACGGAAAGCCGGAGTTGGAAACTTTGAAGTTATTGAGACAGGAGTCATAAAGTCATGAGTCAGAAAAATACAAGAAATCACCAATCTACTGCGCGAGAAAATTGGATTTTGGTTGGTGCTGTGGTTGCTCTTGCTGTTCTTCCTCTAGTATTTGTTCGAGGTGAATACGGCGGTGCTGATGGGGAAGCCCAAAAGGCAATTACCGAGATTCAACCGGGCTATGAACCTTGGTTCAAGCACTTTTTTGAACCTGCTAGTGGCGAAATTGAAAGTTTGCTGTTTGCGTCTCAAGCGGCGATGGGGGCTGGCGTAATTGGCTACGTGATTGGGTTATATAAAGGCCGATCGCAATCTCGGCAAAATTCCGATCGCAAAACCTTGGAATGAACCATCAGATTGATAGTCTGGCTTATACAAATCGCTTGCGCGGTTTGCCGCCATCTCACAAACTATCATTTGCGATCGCCCTTTTGATTCTGTCTCTGGTTTCCCATGTAGCGGTGCAGTTGTCGATCGCCCTCTGGTTGACAATCTGGATCGTCGTTTATGCAGGAATTCCGGCGAAACTCTATCTGCGGTTGCTGTCGGTACCGCTGGTGTTTTTGCTGACGAGTTTGCCTGCTTTGGCGATGGGTGGAATTCAGTTAAATCAAATCCAAGCAATTCACTCGGATATTTGGCAAGGTTGGGGGATTAGCATCGGGAATTTTTATCTGTATGTGAGTCGCACTGGCTTATACCAAGTGAGTCTGTTATTCCCGCGCACCTTGGCATCGACAAGCTGTATGTATTTCATCCTGTTGACGGTACCATTTACTGAAACATTGCAAATCCTCCGAAAATTGCGCTTTCCGCCGTTGCTGACAGAACTTCTGTTGTTGATGTATCGGTTTATTTTTAGCTTGTTGGCGATCGCCGATGAACTTTGGATCGCCCAAAACTCGCGCTGTGGCTACCGCACTTGGAAACTGGGAATGCGTAGTTTAGGCATTTTAATCGGGCAATTGCTTCAGCGAACTTTAGTAAACTACCGTCAAGTTTCCTTGAGTTTAGCGTCGCGCGGTTTTAATGGAGAACTGCGCGTTTGGCATTCTTCCCCTTACAAACCTTCGCAAAGATACACATTTGAAGCCGTGTTTGGCTGTACAGTTTTAACTGTGTTAAGTGTGGCATTTCAAAGTTGAGAAGAAATTAGGAAATGAGGAGACGGCACTGCCGTCTCCTCTATATTATTCCGGCGCAACCGGAATTGATATGAATTCCCTGCCCGACTGAAGATATGACTTTTATGAACATAATTAATGATTTTTATGAATTGACTCCCCAAGAAACCTGTTGAATAATTGTACTCAACACTTATCTTGTGGAAATCCTATGATAAATAAACGCATCCTCAAAAGAATAGTTTTTTCATTACTAGCATCATTAACCCTACTGTTAGTCACAGTCACTCATGCAACAGCCCAACAGCTACCGTTTTACTGGGATAACATCAATGTTGCGATCGACGTTCAGACAAACGGAGATATGTTAGTTACTGAAACGCAAAAATATGTATTCACAGCAGCATACAACAATGAACGATATCGTTATATTCCTTTAGATAAAGTCGATGCAATTAAAGATGTGACAGTTGCCGAAAACAATCGCATAATTCCTAGTAGCACTGGAACAGAAAACAATCAACTTTGGATTCGTTGGGAACATGAATTAAAACCGCCAGATACACATACTTTTGTCATCAAATATCGAGTTGTAGGTGGATTGCAGTTAGATGGTGAGAATACTCTCGTTTATTGGAAAGCCATTGCAGCAGGTCGTAAAGCGCCAGTTAATACTGGACAATTTACGGTAAATTTACCAGATGCTTTGTCAGGGAAAGTTCTCTCGTTTACGAATTTCGGTGCAGCAGCGGTTCCCCGTCAAGTAGATCCGAAAACCTTTGAATTTGTGGCAAGTCAGGCTATTCAGCCGGAACAAGAATTAGAAGTGCAGATTGCCTTTCCGCAGGCGGTTTTGAATATACCTCAACCTGGTTGGCAACAAGGTGGTAATCACGGAGGAGAAGGCTCTTTCATCAATAACATAATAGCTGTAATAATTTTACCGCTAGTTGGTTTGACATTAATATTTTTTCCGTTGATGATTCTTCTCCTTGTGTTGGTTTTCAGCACCGTTATTTACCAAGGAATCAAGAAATCAATCAATGATCGACAATGCCCTGAGTGCAAAACGTTCAATCTTAAACGGACTTATCAAGTTTTGATTCCTGCAACTACTAGCACTTCAGGAAACAGGTATGTTACCCATCACTGTGGAAATTGCTCTTACCATCGGGAGTACGAAGAAGTAATTCCAGTCATTATCATTAGTAGCGGTGATGGCGGCGGTGGCGGTGGTGGCGGTGGCGGTGGTGGCGGTGGCGGTGGCGGTGGCGGTGGTGGCGGTGGTTGATATCAACGGGAATTACGCATCACAATCAAAGAAACCGGGTTTTTAGCTAATCTGTGGGTTCTAACGAAGTATTTCGGAAAAAACCCGGTTTCTGAGCACCTGTTGATATATTGATATCACCCAAATTCAGGAGACGGCAGTGCCGTTTCCCTACAAATAATCGGGTAGGGAAACGGCATTGCCGTGTCCGAATTTGCTTGATTTTGATATCAACCGATCGCACTCCCTAGAAAATCATATTCCAAATATGACTTTTATGAACTTAATTAATGAATTTAATGAATTGACCTAAAAAGATAAGTGTTGAATACTGATTGTAGCAAATAACTTTTCAGTACATTTGAGCTTAAAGTAGGTTAAAAACTATGACTAAATCGCGTTGGCTTCGCAAGCTTTTACCATTGGCAGTATCTTTCGCAACTGCGATCGCAGCGGCAGGCACTTTTACCCCACCAACTTCAGCTCAAACCAATCCGCCGCCTCCGCAACCCCAGGAAGTTCAACCAGCCCCAGCAGAAGGATTGAGCATCCCGATTTGGATTTATCCCGTAGGAGCAATTTTCCTAATTATTATCTTTATTCCCAAGATTGGCTGGACTTTGGGCTTAATTGCGATCGGCGAACGAGAAGTGGGAATTGTTAAGCTGTTTGACATCTAAACTGCATTAACTTGCGTTGCCTTTATTTTTTATTTTTCGGTTCCATTTCATAATTAGTTCTCCTTCATTTAACAGTTTATGTAACACTGCTTCTAGTTTTTCAATGGATTCAAATAATCTAGGTAGTCCTGCATAGCAAGGAAAGTCCAGGGTTTTAATTGATAGATAAACTGGCGTTATACTCATGAATAAAATACCAAATACCCCCAATATGATTGGAGAGTTTTTTGGAGAATGAAAGAGTTTTTCTCACCAATCTAGATATTCTTTGTCTCATCGTATTATTAAATCTTTCTATATAGTTTGTCAGACCCGTTTCCTTTCCTACTGCCTTGTGTCTTTTTTGAGGAAAAACTGTGACCTAGGCGCTCCAAAAGTCAGTATAACTTACGGCACATTGACGATAAACTGGTGGTAAAGAATCCCATAATCCTTGAGCGCCAGCTTGATCTCTTTTGCCAATATACACTCCTACAATTTCTTTGGTTGATACATCAATTGCCAGCCAAATCCACTGCTTGTTATCTTTATTGCCTACAAATGACCACATTTCATAACATTGAATTGTTAGCTTCCCTTTCTTTTTTGACTTAACTTCTACTTCTCTTTTTACAGCTCCTAATTTTTTATAAACACATAGTATTGCAACCACCGTTCTGAAACCCCAGTTGCCCTCACAATCCCAGCCAGAGATATCTTTTCTAATAAAAGTCTATCTATCAACTCTTTTGTTGCTGATGAAATCGGTTGATGTCTGGGAGTTATGACGAATTGTCTTCCACAATCTCGACATTTAAAATTTTGCTTGCCGGAGTGAGTGCGACCATTTTTCAAGATGTATTCAGAGTTACACTTGGGACAGTTCATAAGCTAAAATTTAAGGTAGGTTATAAAAAATAAAATTATAACACATTTTCCTTGCTATGCAGGACTACCCCAGAAAACATTCCTGTATTGCTAAGTAAATGCTACACAGATCGAGCTTTAGTAGACATTTTTAAAATTAGAAAAGCTTATCTTGAAATAGCCCCTTCTCTATCTGAAGAATTGCAGTATCTCATTTTTCTAGCCATTTGTGCCATTCTACGTCCATCAAGTCATGTAGGTACTGCACAGTGGCAATATATTCTCCCTAACAAACGCAAAGCTAAGACTTGTGAACCCTTCGATGCGCTAGAAAAGCAGGTTGCTATGATGCAAGAAGATATGTATCAAATGCAATTTATCACTACATCTAGTCAAGCTACTTTGATTAAAGAAGATGCCAGAAACTTAAAAAGCATTCCCGATCATTCAATAGATTTAGTGATTACTTCTCCCCCTTATGCCAACAACTATGATTATGCAGATGCTACACGTCTTGAAATGACCTTTTGGGGCGAGGTTAATTCTTGGAGTGATTTACATGAGACAGTGCGTAAATTTCTAATCCGTTCAAGTTCACAGCACGTTTCCAAAGAGCGACTTAGCTTGGATACTCTGATGAATGAATCGATTATCGATCCGATTAGAGACGAGTTGCTCCCTATTTGTCAAGAAATGGAAATGATTCGCCGAACCAAGAGTGGCAACAAAGCATATCATACAATGATTGCTGCTTATTTTACAGATATGGGATTTGTATTTAAGGCACTTCGTAGAGTTGCAACATCTGATGCCAAGATTTGCTTTGTAATCGGAGATTCTGCTCCCTATGGAGTGTATGTTCCCGTTGAGCAGTGGCTCGGAAAACTGGCTGTTTCAGCAGGGTTTAATTCCTGGTATTTTGAACATATTAGGGAGCGTAATATCAAATGGAAAAATAGAAAACATAGTGTCCCGCTACATGAAGGTAGACTTTGGATAGAAGGTTAATTTATGGCAGAATCCTCATCACACAAATTTGGACAGGAACTAGGCAAACTTATTGAAGATATCGTACTTAACGATATTCTAAAACCTAGGTTACAACAGTTTGTACAAACCAAAAACTACTACCTCGATTGGCAGCGGACTCGTCCAGCTAGAAGTGGTAAAAAAGTTACTTGGAAAGACAAATATGAGAATAAACACGATCTAGATTTTGTAATTGAGGTCGATGGTAACGATACCCAGCTTGGTACACCTGTGGCATTTATCGAGTGTGCATGGCGTAGATATACAAAACACTCAAGAAATAAAGCTCAAGAAATCCAAGGCGCTATACTACCCATCGTTGAGCTTCATAATTTGTCAGCGCCATTTTATGGTGCGGTATTGGCTGGAGAATTCACAAAACCAGCTTTGGAGCAACTTAGAAATAATGGATTTGCCATTATTTATATTTTTTATCCAAATGTGGTAGCAGCATTTAACGAAATTAATTTGGGTATTGCATTTGATGAAACAACTCCAGAAACAACCTATACCATAGCCTCACAACAGTTAGCTAATCTGAGTATTTCAGATAGAAAGAAGCTAGGAGAAGCTTTAATCTCAGTTTCAAAACAAGAGGTCGATAGCTTTATGGATACGCTGGAAAAGACCCTTGAACGTTACATTTCCAAAATAATTATCATCCCGCTTTTTGGTACAAAACACGAGTTTAAGAGGATTGATGATGCACTAATAGAGCTAAATACCCTTGATATCGATAGTCCAAGTGGTGGGTTTGACAAATTTGAAATTATTGTTGATTACAACAACAATGATAGAATTAGAGCAACTTTTCACAACAAAACTTTGCTTGCTGATTTCTTGAGAAAACTGAAAAGTTGACATCAGCAGATTTTAGATTAATACCCAGAGTCCCGACTTCTTAAAGAAGTCGGGGTTTTAACACCGATCGCATTTATCGACTCCTACTCTATTCACTAACCGCCCGTGAATTCCTCGCCCTGACTAACAAACCGTGTTTCGGAGCAAAAATCATCGCCAACACAAACAGCAGCGTTTGCAGTACCACAATACATCCGCCCGTCGCACCGTCAATGTGATAGCTGATATAAGTTCCCATGACGCTAGAAAATACGCCAGAAGCCATCGCAATCAACATCATGTGGTCGAAGTTATCGCTCAATAAATACGCCGTTGCTCCCGGAGTCACCAACATTGCTACTACTAAAATAATCCCGACTGTTTGCAATCCTGCAACTGCGGTGAGCGATAGCAAAGATAGCAGCACGTAATAGAGAAACGTGATATTTAAACCGATCGATCGCGCGTGAGTCGAATCAAAACAAAACAAAATTAAATCTTTGCGTAAAACTGCCAGCGTCACTAAGGTGATGACACTAATAATTACAGTTTGAACAATATCTGAATCGGAAATGCCTAAGACATTGCCAAATAAGATATGCGTCAAGTCTATCGAACTTCTGACTTTAGAAACTAACACTAAACCAAGGGCAAAAAATCCAGTAAACACTAAACCGATGACCGTATCTTCTTTGATGCGAGTTTTCGCTTTGATAAAGCCGATCGCAATTACCGAGCCCACACCAAACACAAACGCCCCCACCGCCAAAGGAATATTCAGCACATAAGCAATCACAACCCCCGGCATCACCGCATGGGAAACCGCGTCACCCATCAATGCCCATCCTTTCAAAGTCATGTAGCACGAAAGCGCCGAACAAACAAGCCCGACTAAAGCACTGATTAAAATTGCTTTTAGCATAAACTCATGCTGCAACGGCGCGGCAAACCACTGAATTAAATCCATTATTTTTTCTCCAAATCGACTTGAGTTAACTGAGATCGGACACCACAATCAATAATCCTATAGGGGCGGATTCGCGATCGGGCATTAAACGTGCAAACCCACCAAAAAATCCTTTGTTGACATTGCTACAATATCTCAGGTTGACCGACTTTTTGCAGACGAAAAATCGCCAACGGAACCTCCAAAAGTTCGCGAAAGATTTTCTTCTGTAAATACATCAGAGGTATTGCCATAGGCGAGAATGCTGCGATTAATTAATACTACTTGGTCGCAAAACGTGGTAATAGACTCTAGATCGTGAGTTGAAACGAGAATTGTATGTCCTGTTTGACGCAGTTCCATCAACAAATCAATCATCAATTTCTCAGTTTTGATATCGACTCCAGCAAAGGGTTCATCCAGTAGCAAAACCGTTGCCTGTTGCGCCAGAGCCCGCGCAAAAAAGGTGCGTTTCTTTTGTCCGCCGGATAACTCTCCGATTTGCCGATCGCGCATCGGCCACATTTCCACCCTTTCCAAGCTTTCTCGCACCACTTGTTTGTCGATAGCTCCAGGAATCCGCAACAGATTCATGTACCCGTAGCGCCCCATCATCACCACATCGCGAACATTCACCGGAAAATTCCAATCTACCTCTTCCGACTGAGGCACATAGGCAACCAGATTGCGTTTTTGCACTTGACGAATCGGCAACCCATTAATTAAAATGCGTCCGGTGTTTAGCTTCACAAACCCCATAATCGCCTTGAACATCGTCGATTTTCCCGCACCATTCATCCCAACCAAACCGCAAATCGTCCCCGCCTTGAGTTGCAGCGAGGCGCTGTGCAAGGCTACTTTGCCGTGATAGGCAACTGTCACATTTTCAAGATTGATGCCGATTTCATTCATTTTTTTTATTTTCCTTAAGTAACTTTACTTAATTAAACGTAAGATACAGATGGCTAAAAAGCTTGCTGTATGAGAATTCTTCCTTCTTCCGACGGACATCGGACTGATGACGTTGGACGGAAAGTTCGGGGGGACAGCATTAATAACTAATGACTAATGACTAATGACTAATGACTTCTTCCTTCTTCCTTACTTTCCCTGTAACCCTTTTATCAAAGTATTGACATTGTATTCAAGTAACTTAAGATAGGTTGATGCTGGGCCTTCCGCTGGAGAGAGGGAATCGACATAAAACACCCCGGCAAATTTTGCGCCTGTTTCCTTGGCTACCTGAAGCTGTCCTTGGTTGCTGACGGTACTCTCGCAGAATACAGCAGGTATTTGATTTGCTTTGACTGTATTAATCACCCGTTCGACTTGTTTCGGTGTGGATTGCTGTTCGGCGTTGACAGGCCAAATATAAACTTCTTTCAAACCGTAATCGTTGGCAATGTAAGAAAAAGCGCCTTCACAACTTACTATGTAGCGTTTGTCCGGGGGAATGGCTGAAATAGCTTGTTTGAGTTTTTCGTCGATCGCCCGAATTTGTTCACTGTATTTTGCCGCATTTGCGTCATAGGTTGCAGCATTAGCCGGATCGATATTTCCTAAAGCCTTGCGAATATTATCAACATAAATCAAAGCATTTTTGGGGGACATCCAAGCATGGGGATTTGGTTGACCTTGATAGGCATCTTCCGAAATATTAACTGGTTGGACTCCCTCGCTCAAAGTAATGTGAGGAACCTTCGGAAAACTGTTATAAAATCGAGTGGCCCAGCGTTCTAAGCTCAAGCCATTGTCTAAAATCACATCGGCTTTTTGCCCTCGTGTTAAGTCGCTGGGCGTGACTTCGTAGCCGTGAATTTCCGCCCCTGGCTTGGTAATGGATTCAACAGTTGCCTTGTCACCGGCGACGTTCTGAGCCATGTCTGCCAGCACTGTGAAGGTGGTGAGAATGACTTTTTTATCTTTGTTTCTCAAATCGGTGGCGGTTGGGCCTGAAGCTGGATTTTGGTTGGTTTGAGGCTGGGTCGTATGAGTGTTGCACCCGCTGAGACAAACTGCTAGCAACAGCCCGAATCCTAGGAGATGATGTTTTTTACTAGGGGGAGAGTCCGGGAGGGGGAGAGGGAAATTTAGGGTAATTTGACGGTTTTTCCGCATATATTCAAAAATTCCAAGTGAACTTCGCTACAGTTTTCTGCTGGCGGTACGATCGACCGCCACTACTTTTCATAATCGTTTCATTTTTGACTTTACCACAAAATCACAAAGAATGAAAGAATTATGAAAAATGAATGAATGCGGGCCCGTGCAGCATCAGTCTGGTGTCAAAGAGCTCTAATAGTGCTATTATCTCGCCAGATAGAGCGGCTGTGATGGCGAAGGGCGATCGAACGTTTGGGGGAAAGTTGGGTGAAAATCCGGCGCTGTCGGCCGACTGTAATGGGACGATCGTAGGTTAGTTAGATTGAGATTTTTTTGACCGCAGATATCAGCAGACAAACACAGATGAACGCTGATGGAATTTTGTGATTTTGATGTCAATTTGTTGCAAAAGTTTGCTTTTTTGGCAGTTCAGTGTTATGAACAGGTATGCAAGGGCTGGGAAGAATTTTAACCCTCCCGGAAATCCTTAAATTAATCTAACTTTCTCAATGTCGAAGCAAAAATCAATCTCTATTTCTAAAGTGACTCGCTACCAAAATGCGGCGCTGAATTACTATTTGGGGTTGACGGATTCGCCGTATCTTCATTACGGTTATTGGAAATCTCTACCTGTGCCGGCTGAGGATCTCACTATCGGGCGGCTGCGTTTTGCTCAGCAAGCTTACACAGATAAACTTTTGGATTTTATTCCTAAAGAAATTAAGACTGTGTTGGATGTTGGGTGCGGGATTGGCGGAAATGCGGCTTATTTGCTCGATCGCGCTTTTGCAGTGGAAGGGCTAGCACCAGATCCGTTCCAACAACAGCGCTTTCTTAAGTGTACGGGCGATCGGGCAATCTTCCACCTCACCAGATTTGAAGACTTCAAAGCCACCCATTCCTACGATCTGATTCTCTTTAGCGAAAGTAGCCAATATATGTCTGCTGTCGATATAGCCAAAGGCGCTGCGGCTGTCCTCAATCCTGGAGGCTACGTACTACTTGCTGATATGATGCGCTCTAATCCTAACTATACAGAGGGAATGTTTTCTAATTGTCATGTTGTCAAAGAACTTAATGCGGCCTTGTTGCAAGCTGGGTTTAATTTAGTAAAAGCTGAGGATATTTCTGCTCATATTGTACCAACAATTGATTTATATGTCGATACTTTCCGCAGGTATGGACTTAACACAATGATTTATGTGGCAGATTTGATTTCTATCGCCGTTCCGCCCATTCACAAATTCCTGCGCTGGATATTTCGCCGCTGGTTTAAAAAATTGGTGGTTGAAGGATTGGAGGCGAGTCAACTTTTTGAAGAGCATCTTTGTTATGAAATTCAACTTTGGCAGTTGACAGTTGACAGTTGACAGTTGTGATCAGTTATTTGTTATTTGTTAGTGGCAAGCAATAACTAATGACTGATGACTGATGACTGATGACTATAGCAATCCTAAATGATTCACAAAATTTGTAGGTAGTGCCAATAATGCCTACCCTCGATCGGGGAAACCGAGCGGGGGATTGTTCCTACAATAAATTATACAAATGATGTGAGGATTGCTACTATAACAAATAACAAATAACAAATGACTAATAACAAATAACAAATGACTAATAACAAATGACTAATTCCTCACTCCCAATTCTCGAATTCGATCGCACTTTCTACTCCTATCCCTGCGGTTCGCGAGTAGCAATTCAGGACTTAAGCCTCAAAGTTCCCGCCGGGAAGCGCTGCGGGCTGATCGGTCAAAATGGCTGCGGCAAAACCACCTTTTTCCTGCTAGCAAATGGTTTGTACCAACCGCAACAGGGAATCATTCGCTGGGAAGGTGAACCCTTTCGCTACGATCGCAAATCTCTCACGCAACTGCGCCAACAAATCGGACTCGTCTTTCAAAATCCCGAACACCAATTAGTAGCTTCCACGGTAGAAGAAGATATATCTTACGGATTGTACAATTTGGGTTTGTCAGAACCGGATATTGCGAGAATGGTGCAAGAGGCGATCGAGCAATTCGATCTAAGCGAACTCGCCCGCGAACCAATTCACAACCTCAGCTTAGGGCAAAAAAAGCGCGTTTCCATCGCCGATATCATGGTTCTCAAGCCCAAACTGCTGCTGCTAGATGAACCTACGGCCTATCTCGATCCGCGTCACACGCGACAACTGGTCGGTTTACTCCAACAAATTCACGCAGCCGGAACCACTATCCTTTTAGCAAGTCACGATCTAGATTTCATTTACTCCTGGGCTGATTGGGTGTTTGTGATGGATCGCGGAAAATTGATTCTAGAAGGAACACCGGAAGCTGTTTTTGCTCAGCGGGAGGTTTTGGAGCAATTGCAGCTTGGCGTACCGCTGGCGATCGAGCTGATGGAGCAAATAAGGGCGATATTTGAGAAAGATCGTAACTCAAAAATCCCCGCTTTCGATGAATTGCAACAACAAATTTTAGATGCGCGCCGAGGGCTTTAATCATCCATTTTAGTCAACTTTGCTTACAGATTTTCTGCAAATTTTTGAACAGCTTTTGGCGCGAAAGCAGCAACTAAAAAAGCATTCGTAATGTATTTTACCTCAGAATCATTGCTAGTTATTGTGCTTGTGCCAAACACAATCGCTGCAATCAGCGCAATAAAACTCATGGCTCGTATTGTCGAGTATTTGCCATTATTGCCCTGGAAAAATTCGGCAAGCTCTTTTCGGTGTTCAGAAGAATTTGGTTGAGTCTCAAGGCTAGAAAAATATGTTCTTTTATTGGCTACCTTAAAGGTTAAAATTTAACTAAGTCATAACTTATTTATTGCTGAACAAGGGGGAAAGAGCGATCGCAGTTTTCACCTTCATTTCCTATTATTTGGTGAGGAGATGAATGGGTGACTGGGTGCGTTCAATCTATGGCTCTACTTCTTGCTAAAAATTAACAAAAACGCCATAATTTGATCTATTAGCTTTCAGTTTTTGCTGCATCACCTCTTAATAAATAAAACTGAGATTCAATAGCCTTCAATTCTTCTGTACCTTCTACATACTTAACATCAGTCAACAAATTATTAGCTTGCGCTTGAAGAATACGATACGCTCCCGCCCTTTGTTTAACTGGAAATGCGTTTCCAATTGATTGAATAGCAACGATAACTCCGCCTAGAATGCCAGTAGCTATCTTTTTGTCTTGCTCGTCTATTCGATCCCAGGTAGACAAAAGGGTAATTATTAAAGTAAGAACGATCGTGGTAATTGTCAAACCTCCATCCCAGTTCCGATTGATTCGTCTGAGCTTAGTCATTTCTTGAGTTAATTCCTTAACTTCATTCTCTAAATCTTGTCTTTTGTCCTCAAGTGAAGATTGAGATTGCATTTTTTATTCTCCTCTCATTTTTAAATTTGCACCAATTTGAAGTAGATGCACCTGATGCTGAGAACAGTCAGCACAACAGATTTTATAAGCACGCCGTCCGACTGCTTTAATCATCCATCTAACTCAACTTTACTTACTCTTTTCCGTGTTTAGAAAAATTTGGTTTAGTCTCAAGGCTAGAAGAATGTGGCATTTGATTAACCTCCTAAATGTTTAAAAATATCTACAGTCCCCAGTCCACAACTAACAGGCGTGGATCGTACTTGCGGAGCAATTTCACAAGTTTTATCAAATCATCAATTGTAGTAGCACACACACATCCTTCACTGCCTGCACTTCTACCACTTTGAATCCAGTTCCAATCAGCATGAAAGCCGAAGGCATCTCGACAGCCAATACCCTTTTTTTCACAACTTTCGTAACGCTCTTTCGATTTAACAAGAGGTACCCATACAGGTCCAAGTCCATCTCCATTTATGGGGTGTGAAGCAGAGTAATTGTCTTTGCCACCAGCCCAGTCGATATCCGAGATGTAGTAGTTATCTTGTGGGATAGGTGCCAGATTGCCCGGTTGACTTTCAGGATCATCCCACATTAAAAAGCTCTGAGCACCCGGTACGCCAGAAATAACATCTAATGAATCAACAACTACATTCCCTTGAGGATTTACGAAATCTAGTTTGCACCGTTTAAGTCCTTCGTAGGCATCTCTTCCTGTACGTGTGAGACGGCAGTATACACCTCCATCTAGCCCAGATGAATGTACAGATATCTCTCCACGCGCACGTTTGAGAGCATTCTCTATAGCCCTCCTCGTTTCTGGACCTACCTTACTATCAACTCGGCTAAGAGCTTCGCGGGTTTGAAAAAGCTTGACTGCGCTCTCCGTAATGTCAGTAAATTCGTTAGGCTGAGAACCTAAACGAAGAAATTTGAGTCCTGCTAGAGCGCAATTAAGTATGTAACAGTCTTCTCCAATATGTCGTTTCTGAAGAGTACGAGTGAACGGTAATGGTACGGGAGCAGGTTTATATGGAAAATCTCCCTTCGGCGGTTGAGCCAAATCTTTAGGCTTTGTGACAAAACCTATTGCTGGATCTATATCTGAAAAACCATCGCGCCGAAATAAAGCTTCTTCCTCGTTTCGACGATTGACCAATCCTGGGAATGGTCTTCTTGTGCCATTATCTTCACCATGTACCCAACGATCGAATTCCCTGACTGCTCCTTCATAATTGCCTTTGTTTAGCTCCCGCAACAGAGTTGACTCACCGAATGCACCAATCCCGATGTTGTAAGTGAAGGAAACAAGAGCATCAAACATACACTGCTTGAGCGAAACTTTGCATAAACGTTCAACATCTTCTGCTTTTTCCCCAACTTCAATCTGTAACCATCGCTCTGCTTTTTCTCGGGTGATAATATCACCCTCTACAATCGGTCTATTGAGATCCAAATGCTCAATAGAGCCATAACCAATTGTCCAAATCCCAACCGGATCTAGGTATGCTTTAATCCGTCCATCAGAAAGCTTTTTATGGAGTCCTTCCCATTTTTTGATTAGTTCAAAGCATTCGTTAGAAGGTTTCATATTTTTCCTCTAGTGTCAATGTCTTGAATGAAGTTTAAATTTCAACAGTCTGAGCGACTTCTGCTCTGCCTTAACTCAAAGAATAAACCACCCCGATCGCCCTGCCGGTGAGAAAAAGTGACATAGTTGTGTAAACTTACGTAAATTCACTCAATCGATTTGAGATTTGACATCTGAGATTGTGGAATTAACCTCTTCCCAAATCCGGCTTAAATATCCCTCTTACTTCTTAGTCCGCATTGGCGGACTTTGTTTGTGTAAACCTGGTTTCAACCGCCGAATATAAAAGGGACTACGTTGCGGTTAATTAAGTAAATTTGTTTTCTATCCTGAAAAGCAACCCCCACTCAGAATAATCGGTAAATCTACTGAATTAATCAATCAAAATAACAACTATGACAGCAGAAGAAGCGATCGCCCTAATCGACCATCTGTTACAATCTCTTAAGAAAAAGCAAAAACTCAATGACATTCAATCCCTCGTATTTCTGGAAACTTGGGAAGGACACTCTTATCAAGAGATAGCCGATAGCTTACTTTACGAACCTGACTATATCAAACACGTCGGTTCGCATTTGTGGCGAAATCTCTCTCAAATCATCGGCGAAAAAGTCTCAAAGCAAAATCTGCAAGCAGTCTTGCGCCGCTACCAGCATGGCCGCGCATCAGATAACTGCATCCAAGACTGGGGAGAAGCGATCGATGTTTCCGAATTTTACAACCGACAACAGGAACTCGAAACATTAGAAACTTGGATTAGCGGCAATTCTACTCGTCTGATCGGTATTTTTGGACTTGGCGGTATCGGCAAAACTTCTCTGTCTGTCAAATTCGCTCAGCAAATTCAATCTCAGTTTGAATTTGCGATTTGGCGGAGTTTGCAGCAAGCACCAACCTTAGATGTTATCCTCAGCAATATTTTGCCGATTTTAACTAATTCAGAACACACAAACAACCACTCTATTGATGCTCTCATGGAACAGTTGCGGCAAAAACGCTGTTTGTTAATTTTCGACAATTTGGAGTCGATTTTGCAAGGTGGAAATCGCAGCGGACAATATCAACAAGGCTATGAAGATTACCGACAGTTGTTGGCGCGCATTGCTGACGAACCGCACCGAAGTTGTCTGATTTTAACCGGAAGAGAACAACCGGGCGGGTTTGCTTTGCGATCGGGCGAAAATTTACCCGTGCGATCGCTCAAACTATTCGGAGTTTCACCGCCAGTATGCCAGCAAATCCTCGCGGCTAAAGGATTAAAGGCAACGCTATTGCAGTGTCAAGATATTGTCAACTACTTTGGCGGCAATCCCCTCGCCCTCAAACTTGCTGCAACGACTATTAAAACACTTTTTGGCGGTGATATTCACGCATTTTTAGTGCAAGGAAATACTGTTTTTAGCGATTTGTGGGATTTGCTCGATCGCCAGTTCGATCGCTTGTCACCCCTGCAACAAAAAATTATGTACTGGATCGCCATTAATCAAGAAGGAGCGACCCCTGCGAAGTTAAAAGCGGAAATTTTGCCCAAAGTTTCTGGAAGGCACCTGATGGAAGCATTGGAGGCGCTGGCTGAACGATCGCTCATCGAAGATCGGCGATCGCTCAATGATACCGCATCAACAAGTTTAATGCTACAACCGGCGATCGTCGAGTATGTCAGAGAACGCTTGCTCCAAACTGCTGAGCAATAAACGATCGCAAACAAACTTAACTCATGAAAACTCATGTTTTAATTGAATCCCAAACCCAAGACTAGATCGGCGACTCATAAATTCAACTGATGTTGTATCCTTTAATAGAACGTCTATTAACCCATTTTGAAACTGCAATTTCAACTCAAACAGCATCTCGGCAATATTTTAGCTTGGTTGCGCGATCGAAAAGCAAACCCGACAGATTATGCTGCGGTTAATCTGCTGAATTTATCCAGTCAGAAACCGGGTTTTTTACGAAAATACTGCGTTGTGCCCCGCAGATTCGGTATAAAAACCCAGTTTCTTTGTCGGAGTGCGATCGCGAACTGATTAAGTGCGATCGTACCAACTTTGCAGCGCCAAGCGGTGAACTTCGCGCCAACTAATGTTTTTAAGTCGGGCAATTTCCGCGCAATCTTCGTATTCCGGCTGCACGTTAACAATCGTTTGTCCAGACTTAGCAACTTTTATTTGCACTTCGCCGTATTCTGTTGTAACTTTCTTGATTTCTCGATCCAAAATCGTTCTTTGTTGAGTCGAGATTCTAATTCCCAGAGTAGTAGTCTCGCGAAAGATAACTGCTTCGCAAGCATCCTGAAATTCGGGATGACAAATCGCAGTTAACAAAACCCCCAGCCGCGACTTTTTCATCACTATTGGCGCAGTAAAAACATCCAGAGCTCCGGCCGCAAATAAAGCATCAAAAACATAGCCGATCGCCTGCGGACTCAAATCATCAATTTGCGTTTCCAATACCGCAATAGTTTCTATGGAATTGGTAATCGGTAATTGGGAATCGGGAATGGGGAATTGGGAATTAGTAGCCGTCTTTCTCCCACTCTCCCACTCTCCCCCTCTCCCCCTCTCCCCCTCTTCCTTCTCCCCAATCCAGAGGCGCAAAATATTAGGAATTGCCAGGTTTCGAGAACCCGCACCCAATCCGATCGCCCGAAGCTGCATCGGCGGCGGCGGGCCAAAAGCAGCAGCGAAAGTACAGGCGATCGCAGTTCCCGTAGGAGTGCACAATTCGCGATCGATCCCGTTGCTATAAACCGGCACTCGGTGCGTTTCCCACAACCGCATCACAGCAGGCGTGGGCACAGCCAGCTTACCGTGGGCGGCCTTCACCGTGCCGCCACCAGTCGGCATCGGCGAAAAGTAAAACTCGTCAATATCCAACCAATCCAAACCCAAACAAGTACCAACAATATCAATAATTGCATCCGTAGCCCCCACCTCGTGAAAGTGAACCTCGCTTGCGGGGATACCATGTACTGCAGCCTCTGCATCTGCCAATTTGCCAAATACGGCCAAACTCCAAGCTTCCACGCGCGGAGGCAATTTTGCAGAGACAATAATCTGCTCAATTTCTGGCAAATGGCGCTGATGACTGTGGCTAATTTCGGCATCTGCTTCGCCGTGACTGTGAGAATGTTCTTCCCCGTGATGGTGGTGGTGGCGGTTGTCGAAAGTCGGCGATTCAGTTTCCGAGGGATCGAGGGCGGAGTCAGCAGCCGGATTGTTTGATTTTAAGGGCAAATCGGCAGCTATATCGACATAAAATTTAGTTGCTTGTTGAGTATTCCGGTGGACTAATTCCGCCCGCAATTGGTACTCAGTCGAAATGCCGAGTAAGTTGAGTTTTTCGATTAGGTAGTCTAAGGGAACGCCCGCGTGGAGTAGGGCTCCGATACACATATCGCCAGCAATGCCGGTGGGACAGTCAAAATAAGCTATTTTATTCATTATTAGCAATTAATTTTCAACATTGATTGTTTTAGCACATTTGGCGATCGCCCACTTAGCCTACAAAATCTTAACATGGCAATTATTTACGGACTGCATCCAGTTGCACCCCAAAAAGACAGAATCGAGAAGATTGCAAAAGCTCTTAAAGATGGAGCAGTGATGCTTTATCCCACAGATACAGTTTACGCGATCGGCTGCGATCTCAACTCCAAATCAGCCGTAGAACGAGTCAGGCGGATCAAGCAACTATCCAACGATAAGCCTTTAACGTTCCTGTGTTCCTCATTGTCAAATATCACCGAGTATGCGAGTGTCACCGATGAAGCATATCGAATTATCAAGCGGTTAATCCCCGGCCCCTACACATTTGTGCTACCAGCTACCAAGTTAGTGCCCAAATTGGTAATGAGTCCAAAACGCAAAACCACAGGTATTCGTGTTCCCGACCACCCGCTTTGTTTTGCACTTGTGGAAGCCTTGGGAAATCCAATTGTTTCCACATCCGCTCACATTACCACTGATGAAGAAGGTACAGCACCAGCGCCGTCTGGAAAAGAAGAAAGCTTTGGCAAAGCTGAACTTTTTGATTGTTTTTTAAAGTTAGTAGATATCATTGTCGATGATGATTCCGATCCCAAAGATCGTGTTTCTACCATTCTCGATTTGACCGAAAGCGAACCGACTATCGTTCGCCGCGGTTTGGGATGGGAAGCAGCCGCTGCTTGGACAAAAGATTAAAATTTGAGGGGGCGGCTTAAGTGCAAAAGTCGCACAAAACCCGCCCCAAATTTTTAACTCATCCACTCGTGTGATATCGTTTCCGATTGCATCGGTATTGTTCAAATATTCAAATATTCAAATGTCCAAACAGTCAACAGTCAACAGTTATTTCTGATCGCATTGATGTTGTCCAAATGTCCAAATGTTTAAACAGTCAACAGTCAACAGTCAACAATTATTTCTGAATTCAACCGGAATTGATATCAAGCCTCTACCTTAACTCCTTTCCAAAAAGCCACATATCCGGCAATATTTTTAGCAGCATCTTTGGGAGTAGGATAGTACCAAGCAGCATCTTTATTCACTTCGCCGCCGACTTCCACACTGTAGTAACTAGCAACACCTTTCCAACCGCAAGTAGTGTGAGTGCTGCTATCTTTGAAATACTCGCGGTTGATTGCATCCGCCGGGAAATAATAGTTGTTGTCTACAACTTCGCACTTATCGCTTTCTGCCAAAACGGCACCATTCCAAATTGCTTTCGGCATCGGTTTCTCTGGTTAAATTTAGATTCTCAAATATTGTAACTGTATTTGTGCTCAAAAGACCTAGAATAGGGTAGAAGTCAACAACCAATTACTGCAAATGTCAGGGTCGAATCCGCCAACATCTCTCGCGCCCTCATCCCTCGAACAATCCCTCAAACATTTTTTTGGGTATGACTCTTTCCGCACCGGGCAGCGGGAAATTGTCGAAGCTGCTTTACAAAAACGCGATATGATGATTGTCATGCCGACTGGCGGTGGCAAGTCTTTGTGTTTTCAATTACCGGCTTTGTTGAAACCGGGATTGACTGTGGTTGTTTCGCCGCTGATTGCTCTGATGCAAGACCAGGTGGAAGCTTTGCAGGATAATGGCATTGGGGCGACTTTTCTTAACAGCACTTTGAGCGCGATGGAAACCCGATCGCGCCAAACAGCAATTCTCGAAGGTAAAATTAAATTGCTGTACGTTGCGCCCGAAAGATTGTTGGGTGAAAGATTTTTGCCGTTTTTGGATATAGTAGCAGAAAAGTTAGGAATTTCGGCATTTGCGATCGACGAAGCCCACTGCGTTTCGGAATGGGGACACGACTTTCGACCAGAATACAGGCAAATGCAGCGAGTGCGCGATCGCTACCCAAACATCCCCATTATGGGACTCACCGCCACCGCCACCGAGCGCGTCCGTGAAGACATCATCCAGCAGCTAAATCTGCGAAATCCCTACATCCACGTCGCCAGCTTCAACCGCCCCAATTTATACTACGAAGTTCGCCCCAAAACCAAACACAGTTTTGCCCAAGTTTTGCAAATCATCCAAAAAAAAGGCGGTTCAGGAATCATCTACTGTCTCAGCCGCAAAAAAGTTGACGAAGTTGCCTACAAATTGCAACAAAGTGGCATCCAAGCTTTACCCTATCATGCCGGCATGAGCGATAGCGATCGCACAACCAACCAAACCCGCTTCATTCGCGACGACGTACAAGTAATGGTAGCAACAGTCGCCTTCGGTATGGGAATCAACAAACCCGACGTGCGGTTTGTAATTCACCACGACTTACCCAAAAATCTCGAAGGATACTATCAAGAATCAGGCCGCGCAGGCCGAGACAACGAACCATCCCACTGCACCTTATTTTTTGGATTCGGCGATGTCAAAACCATCGAATACATCATCGAGCAAAAACCAGACGAACAAGAACAAAGAATAGCCCGCCAACAGTTACGGCGAGTAATTAACTATGCAGAATCCAGCGAGTGCCGCCGCACAGTCCAATTAAATTATTTTGGCGATTCATTTCCCGGCAATTGTGGCAATTGCGACAACTGTTGCAACAAAAAACCAGTTGAAGATTGGACAATAGAAGCAATGAAATTTCTTTCCTGCATCGCGAGATGCCAAGAGAAATTCGGCATGAATCATATTATCGACGTACTGCGCGGCTCAAAAAATCAAAAAATATTGCAATACCAGCACCAGCAACTTTCTACTTACGGCATTGGCAAAGACAGAAGTGCAGAGGATTGGAAAAGATTGAGCCGTTCGCTGATCAATCAAGGTTTGTTAGACGAAAAAACCGACGGTTTTCCCATCTTAAAACTCAACGAAAAAAGTTGGGAAATCATGAAACGCCAGCGCACAGTTGAAATTGCCATAGAAGCACAGCGGGAAGTACAGGGAAGAGTGCGGTCTTTGGCTGTAGAAGTCGAAGGTTTATTTGCCATACTTCGCACGCTGCGAAAACAAATTGCCGACGAACAATTTGTGCCACCTTACGTAGTTTTTGCCGATAGAAGCTTGCGAGACATGGCCGAAAAACGCCCGCAAAATCTCACCGAATTTGAGGATGTTTACGGCGTTGGTAGCAACAAACGAAATAAGTACGGCAAGGTTTTTTTAGAGGCAATTCACACTTTTTGCAAAGAACAAGGATTATCCACAGGTGCTGCACCTTCTGATGTGGTTAATCCTCCCAATCTTGCTAATGTTCCGTCTTATTCGCAGATGCAAACCTGGGAATTGCACAAGCAAGGTGTGACTGTAGAAGTTATCGCAGAAATGCGGGGGATGAGCCAGAATACTATTGCGGGACATTTGGTAGAATTGATGGATACGGGCCGGGAAGTTGATATAAATTTGTTGGTGGAATCGGAACGCCAGCAGGCTATTGTACACGCTATTGAAGTTATTGGAGATGAACGGTTGAGAGCGATTTATGATTTTTTACAAGAATGTTATACGTTTGAGGAGATTAAGTTTGTGCGGGCTTGGTGGCGACAAAATTATGTTAGTTTTTAACCGCAGATGTTGGCTGATGGACGCTGACAATTAATGGATTGGAGGGGGAAATGAGCATCAATAAAGTAGATTTTTTATATTTTCTGAAAGTGGCTTTTTGAACTAATCTATTTTTCTGATTTTGCCTTATTGGTTGGGGTGTCTGGTGTTGGCAAAATTGAAGTGTTTAAGGGAATTTTGAGGTTGACAAAAATAGCGAATGGTGTTTCGTTAAATGGCTGAGGGCGGGATATTACATTTTCGACAATTGATGAGGATGTGGAGTACAAATGGCAAGGGAAGTTTGAAACAAAAAGTGACGCGAGGGGAATTGTCGGATCTAAAATCCGGCTGAGGGTTATAAGGTTGTGTTTTTTAGTAAGGGTTATGATGAGGCACAGTATTGGCTTTTAGAGGATGAGTATGAAGCCGTGGAAGGGCGGCTGAGTGTGTCGGAGTTGGTTTGAATGATACAGTTCCCAGAGGTTGCGCTTTTTGACAATTTGGGATGTAAGGGCGATCGCGTATCAGAGAAACCGGGTTATTGACAGTTATAAATTCGCGATAAACTCATCAGGTGTGACCTTGGCTTGCTTTAGAACACCGCTGAGTGTACCAATTTTTAACTCGCGGTGGAGTGGCACAACGCAAACAATTTCTCCGTCTGGGAGAGGTTTTTTGAGGACAATATGGCTACCCGTTTGCCTAGCTTGATAGAAGCCTAAACGTTCTAATACACTAATTACTTCTAGGCTTGATATTCTGGGCAATCTAGGCATAGCTAACTTCTATGCTAGTTACAAACCTGGGACTTATTTTTGGTAAGGGACATTCTTCGAGATAGAGTTTTGTAGCTTCTTTGAGATTGGCGATCGCTTCTTCTATGGTTTCGCCTTGGTCAACTGTGCCGACTTCGGGACATTCGGCAATATACATATCTTCTTCTTTGTAAATGATGGCTGTGAAGCTTTGAGTTTTCATTATGGTTTTCGCTTCCATCATCAGAGGTTGCTTGATTTCTCTTTCCTAGTTTATCTCAGATGGAAATTTTTTACAAGCACAGGGGAAAGAAGGGCGATTCCCTACGGGATATCTGCGCTTCACGCACTTTTTGACAAATTGGGACGTAAGGGCGATCGCCTTTACGTAATTATTCTGCACTGTTTGCTACAATTATTTAAGTTAGCTCTCAGAACTGCCATGACTCAAGCTACCTCAATCACAACTGAATATCAAATAACTGTAAGTTCTCCAGTCTGGCAAAGAGTTGAGCAAATTGCCGGAGAATTTAACTTGTCGGTTTCTGAACTATTGGAACAGATAGGCGAAGGTCAACTGAAAGTTGTTGCGGTTCCAGCTAATTCGGACAAACTTAGCGATCGAGATATTGCAAATGCTTTCATCTGGTTAGCCGCGCAAACTGATGTAGCAATCAACGTCTACAAGCTACAAAAACTCATGTACTACGCTCAAGCTTGGTATTTAGGAGTTTACGGTAAGCCGCTATTTGATGCAGATTTTCAAGCATGGATTCACGGGCCGGTGATTCCTGATTTATTAGAGAAGTATCAACGCGAATTTAGTTGGGAACAAATTACAGAGAAAATCGAACAACCGAAACTTCCCCAAAAAATTGGGCAATTTATCGAAGAAGTTGCTGAGGCATATTTTGAGTATGATGATGAAACTTTGGAACGAATGATTTGCAGTGAAATGCCTTGGCTGGAAGCGAGAGGGGATGTACCCAGAGACGAATCTTGTCATGCGATTATTTCTCAAGAATCGATGAAAAAATATTATTCGGGTCGTTTTTTCTCTAAATAATCTAAGTGAGGGGCGATCGCACTTTTGGACAATTTGGGATGTAAGGGCGATCGCGCTTTTGTAGTAACTAGGATATCAGAATCTAGGGAGCGAGCTTATATCTCTGGTAAGTTCAAACTTAATTGGTAATCTTGATCTAGGTTAGAAGGTAAGCCTATTTTAGAAAAGAACTCATTAGAGAAGTTTAGAGAAGATTCCACAGCCCACTTAGCGCAACCATATCCCAGACACCGATGCGGGAAGAAAAGGCTTCCTTCTTGTGTCATTGGGTTAAGCTTTTTGATTTTCTTCTCTAACTTTTGCCTTAATTTTTCATTAAGCGTCTTATTATAACTTTCTCCAGTTCCAATCCACTCAGGTTTATAGTGGATTAAAGCATTCCGTAGGAAAATGAGTGAAGCAGCAGATTGATAAGGTTCTGCTCCTTTATCAAAGCTTTCTGATTTCACTATACAAAGAGCCCTTTCGTATTTTATTATAAGTTGTAAGCTTCGTTCCTTATCCCACTCTTCATTCATTTTTTGGGTAACATCAGGGCTCCATTCATTAGAACGGGAAATATATTCTACATTTGTAAACAATTCGTTGATTGTAGCCTCAAGATAGCAGACCGCAGTGATTATGGAACCTATGACATAGGATCTATGTTCGTCACGCAAATCTGACGAAGGTTGGCTGTCATCATACTCATCTTCTTTTTTATAACTTAACTTTGCAAAGTGAGCTGCTGCTTTAATATGGCTAAATGATAATTGATGACTCACTTCAATATCACTAATGTCCATGTTAGAGTGATCTGTGTAAATATTGGCGCTTAGAGGATAGTCAGTCATAGCTATTTTATGAGTAAATAATGAATTTGAAATTTTGAATGTTCATGGATGAAATCATGATCCTTATCGTTGACAAGGTTTTCAAGGTTATAGATAATTTACTTTCCTTTAAGTTGCTTAAACATACTTTTAGGAGCAATCTTAAAATCTGCTTTGGTCGCCCAATTTTCTAAGCTCATAATGGTTGATTACTCCGTGTCTGATGATTCAAGTATTGCTTCTATTTCATCAGAATAGCTAGAGGCTTTCCCCCAAATTGTACTGACAATTTTTTCAAAACTTCCATAAATAGGGCTACCTCTTAGCTCAGGGAATTCTGCGTGTATAATTCGCTCTAAGTCTTGATTAAAAAACTTATTATTTACGTTCCTCTGAAAGCACTCATGAGATATTTCATAATACAACATATTTTTATTTATAAGCTCACTTAAGTATGGGCAAATTTTATAATCCTTGGATTTTTCAAACTTCTGAGTGGCCAATTTAGCTGGAGCTATCACACTTGATAAATTCAGATAGCTGACACCGACGCTGACTCTAGCATCAACTTTTCTGAATTCATCTAAGACTGTATGAGCCAGATTAGTTGTTAATAATTTAGCTTCGGATTGAGCTGCCTCGATCAAGATTCTTTTTTGTTCTTCCTGCCTTAACCTTTCCTGTTCAGCTTCTTCAGCCTTTTGTAAAGCTTCTTCAGCTTTTTGTAAAGCTTCTAGCTGTCGCTTAGCAGCAGCAGCTTTCCCACTCGGAGTATTTTGATATTTTACATAAGCAATACTTGCTGCAATAGCTATAATAACTGCCAAGGTGTGATTCACAAAAAGCATGAAGAATGCTATTACACTCAGGATTATAAATGCAACATTCCATTGATTGTCTGATAATAGTTCTGTTGAGGTTTCATTAAGAATTTGTATTGAGGATTGCTCCTGGCTTGTTTCTGCATACGAATTATTAGCAGAAAGCCGATTTGTAGTATTCACTCCTAGATTATGGGAGGATGGACTTGCTCGTGCCATCAACTCAAATTCTCGATTCCAAGCCGGAAAATCCTCACCCGCCTGCTGCCCGTAAACCTTCACAGAAGCGATCGCCCCCGCCTTCAAATTCGTCAACTCCCTGCGGACAATCCTGATAGAAACCTCCTCATCAGGAACCCGATCGCCCTCCAACATCACCTGCAAACAACCATCTTGCAAACTCGCAGTCGCCGTAATTCCCTTATTTTGCAACGGAAGATTTAACAGAGATGCGATCGCCTCCACATCCCCAAGCTTAGCCCGTTCCTTCAAACTAAGCTGATTTGACTCCGTATGATCACTAGAACTTGCCCGCCCGTCTGTGACATTTGCGACAGGCAACTTTAGCCCCGCCACTTCAAACTCTTGACTCCACGCCGGCACCTTCGCCCCCGTCTGTCGCCCGTAAACCTTCACTTTCTCAATCGATGCAGCCCCCAAACCAGCGATCGACTTACTCACCCACCCGGCTAGGGCTTGCTGACTAGGCGCTTCTGTCGCTTCCAGCATCACCTGTAAACAACCATCCTTAAGGGAAGCTGCGGCGGTGATGCCCTTGCCTTGTAGCTGGCGGTTCAGCAGAAGCGCGATCGCCTTTGCATCTCCCTGTTTAGCGAGTTCCAGAATATTCGGTTGTGTCATAACAGGTAGATACAAGTAGCGCTTAGCATAATCTTTTGCTCTCTTAAGTATAAATCTTTCCCTAAATACCAAAGCTTGTCAAGCCATATTTAGTCATATTTAGTAGTTTTTTTCCATCCCAACTAGGCCATAAAAAGTAACATTTAGCTGGTTGCTACCGAAAAAGTCATGTTTAGTTGGGTTACAATCAAGTCAAACCCTTGCATCTACGTGACTAATGGATATTGAAGATGCCTTAAAATTTACTGACAATCTAGCTTTGACTACTACGGAAAAACACTTAGATAGTCTGCAAAAAGCTATACTACGTGGCGCTTGGAACAATCAGAAATATAAAGAAATTGCACAGCATCACAACCGTTCAGAGAAATACGTTAAAGAGGTTGGCTTCAAATTATGGAAACTTTTATCAGTTGCATTAGGCGAGGAACAAGTATGTAAAGCAAATTTTAGAGCAAAGCTGGAAAATTTACGAGTTTCCAATGTCTCACTCGTCGGGAATGGCTGTATTAATATTCGTAACATCTCCGCAGATACTTTTTACTCTCCAAAAGTCTCACAACCTGAAGCGCAAGACAAGGATAAATTTAACGAAAAAATCAGCAATTCCGAACCTAAAATACATTTAGACTTAGGTGATGCACCAGAACCCAACCTATTCTATAACCGCACATCCGAACTTTCCACCCTCGAAAACTGGATTTTAGGCCGCACCCGCCTCATCACCATATACGGCTTATCCGGTATTGGCAAAACCGCCCTAACACTCCAACTAATCCCACAAATTCAACACGAATTCGATCGCATTATCTGGCGAAGTCTCCGCGACGCGCCACCGCTGGCTTCACTCCAAACCGACTTAATTAAATTCCTCTCCCAGCAGCAAGAAACTAACCCCCCCAACCCCCCCTTATCAAGGGGGGGCGAAGAGATTCAACCTCTTTCTCCCGGGCGCGGCGAAGAGATTCAACCTCTTTCTCCCCCCCTTAGCAAGGGGGGGTTGGGGGGGGTAATCAACTATTTACGATCGCACCGCTGTCTCCTAATCCTCGATGATATCCAAACCATCTTCAGCAGCGGACAACTCGCAGGAACTTACCAACCACGCTATGAAAATTACGGCGCATTCTTCAAACAAATAGCAGAATCATCCCACAACAGTTGTTTAATCCTCCTGAGTTGGGAAAAACCCAGAGAAATCGCCGCAGTAGAAGGCGAAAACCGCCCCTGCAAATCTCTGCAACTCAACGGTTTAGGCCCGGAAGCACAAGAAATATTCAGAGAAAAAGGATTAGCAGAACCGGAAAAATGGTCACAACTAATCGACCTTTACCGAGGCAATCCCTTATGGTTAAATATAATTGCCACATTAATTCAAGACTTGTTCGGCGGCAGCGTTTCCGAATTCCTCTCCTATGATACCCTGTTTTTAGGTGACTTAGAATCACTATTGCAGCAGCAGTGCGATCGCCTAACCGCATCCGAACAACAAGTTATCTCTTGGCTAGCAAGTGCGATCGAACCAGCAGACATCTCAAAAAAGCCAGACAACCTGCAACTATCACCGCCAGAACTCTTGAAAGTCATGCAATCTTTAGGACGACGGTCATTAGTTGAAACAGTCAAGCAAAACGGGCGATCGCACTTCACGATCGAGCCAGCAATCAGAGAGTACATAACAAACAAAAAATGAAAATCGCCACCTGGAACGTTAACTCAATTCGCACCCGCATCGAACACGTTACTAACTGGTTGCAAACCAACCAAATAGACATTCTCTGCTTGCAAGAAACCAAAGTCACAGACAAAGACTTCCCCCTAGAACCCTTCACCAATCTCGGCTACAACTGTTACATTTCCGGCCAAAAATCCTACAACGGCGTCGCCATTTTTAGCCGATCGCCCATGTCACAAATCAGCACCGGATTTTCCCCCCTTCTCGGCACCGAAACCGTCGGCAGCTTCGACGAACAAAAACGCCTCATAGCCGGGGTTATCGACGATATTTGCATCATCTCCGTCTACGTTCCCAACGGTTCCGAAGTCGGTAGCGAGAAATATGAGTACAAACTGCATTGGCTCAAACTGCTGCAAGAATACCTCAAAATAGCACTAGACAAATCGCCCAACCTGTGTATTTGCGGCGACTTCAACATCGTCCCGGACGATCGAGATATCCACAATCCCAAAGCTGCTGCAAACTCAGTTGGCCTATCAGTAGCCGAACGCCAAGCACTAACAGAAATCATCGAATTAGGATTAAACGACCCCTTCCGCAAATTCACCTCAGAAGGCGGCCATTATAGCTGGTGGGACTATCGCGCCGCCGCATTTCCCCGCAACAACGGTTGGAGAATCGACCACCATTATCTCAGCCATTCCCTGTACGAAAAAGCAAAAAACTGTACAATAGATATTGCTCCCCGAAAATTAATCAAACCCAGCGACCACACCCCCGTAATTGTCGAAATTTGAATTGTGAGTTATAAATAAGATTAAGGCAAAAGAAACCCGGTTTCTACGATAAATCCTAGGTTTAACAACCAGAAATTTAAGAAACCGGGTTTCTTTCTATAATCCTAAGCGATGCTTGGCAAAAGAAACCCGGTTTCTACGATAAATCTTAGGTTTAGCAACTAGAAAATCAAGCAACCGAGTTTCTAAAACCCCTTGCAGAAAATTGCTCATTCCATCCGTTACATCCGTTACAAAATCCGCTGCCGAACTTTCTTCTCCCATAACAACCAACAAAAATCATGTTCTTAGTAACCGGAGCAACAGGCTCACTAGGCCGCCGAATAGTACGAGAAATCAGACAGCAAGACAAGCCTGTCCGCGCCTTTGTTCGCCTCGCATCTCGCTACTCAGAACTAGAAAACCGAGGCGCTGAAATTTTTATCGGCGACTTGAAACAAGACAAAGATATTAAAAAAGCCTGCCAAGGAGTGCAGTACATCATCAGCACCCACGGTACTGGCGGCGACGTTCAAGCAGTACACTACCGCGCTAACATAGAACTGATCGACTGCGCCAAAGCAGCCGGAGTTGAGCACTTTGTCTTTATTTCTGTACTGGGAGTCGATCGCGGATACGAAGATTCCGCAGTATTCAAAGCCAAACGAGAAGTTGAAAAATACCTGCAAAACAGCGGATTGAATTATACAATCTTGCGGCCTGCCGGTTTTGCTTCCAGCTTATTACCGCTAGCAGAAAGATTTCGAGAAACCGGACTTTACCTGCTGATTGGCGACGGCAAAAACCGCACCTCTGTTGTCAGTACCGACGACTTAGCAAAGATTGCCGCAGACTCGCCAACAGTCGAAGGCGCGCGCAACCAAATTTTAGCAGTCGGCGGCCCCGATGTTCTGAGCAGAGACGACATTGCCCGGATTTTCGGACGCTTGTTCAATCGCGAACCTGTGGTAATTAACCCGCCCTTGGTTGTGTTTGACGGCTTGCGAAATGTCTTGGGTTTGTTGAATCCTCAAGCTCAAAAAAGCTTAGGAACTTTGCGGGTATTGTTGGGTAACGAGTTTTTCTGCACTCCCGAAGAAGTACAAAACTTGGAGTCAATTTACAACATGAGAATGGAATCCCTAGAAAGCTTTTTGCGGCGCAATTTGAGCGTTTAATATTTTCTGATTTTCTGATTTTCTGATTTCTCGTTACCAGGCTCTGCCTGGTAATGAATATCTAGAGGCTCTGCCTCGCACTTGTCTTGTTTTATTGGAGGCAGAACCTGGAAAAGAGCAAATTTGAGCGTTTAGCCAGACAAAGAAACAGCTTCTACGCCACCAATATATTTGGTAACTGCGATGGGTGGAGAACAAGGCTTAGCAATCAAAAAACCTTGAACAAAATCCGCTCCCCGCTGTCGCACCCACTCCAATTCCTCCACAGTTTCCACACCTTCAGCAACAGTTTTAATCTGTAATTGAGCGGCAACTTCTAACATTTTTTCAGTAATTAGTGCCTTATAAAAATCTTGATGAACGTTGCGAATTAATTGCATATCCAACTTCAGAAAATCCGGCCGCAACTGGTGCATCAAATTTAAATTAGAAGAACCGCTGCCAAAATCGTCCAGGGCAATTAAAAATCCCGCTTCTCGGTAAAAACTCAGAATTTTAATCAAGTGATCAATATCAGGAGGATGCTGAGATTCCGCTACTTCAAAAACAATATTGCTGTGAGGAATTCCCGATTCATCAATAGCCTGCACTGTCATTCGCAGGCAGGTAGCGGGATCGTAAACAGCAGTAGGAGAAAAATTAATAAAAAGTAGTTCTTTGAGCTGGTGCACGTTGGCTTCGCGAATAGCGCGAGTCCGGGCTAAAGCATCTAGTTGAAAAATTATACCTGCTGATTCAGCTTGACCAAAAATCCGGCCCGGAGGAATTAAGTTTCCTTGCTCGTCAATACCTCGGAGTAGCGCTTCGTGGGCAAAAATCTTAGAAGTATCTGAGGTATAAACAATGGGCTGAAAATGTGTAGTAATGCGTTCTTGGGACAATAAATCTAATAGCCAGTCAGACTTGTTGAAGTTAATAAAAGAGTCTAAGGAAGTGCTGCGATAAAAATCGCTAAGTTTCGGCTGTTCAACTTCGCGCATCCACAAAACTTTTGTTTCTTTCAACTCTTGATTTGTCAACACCGAGGCTGCTAGGGCGCTAAAGTTTTCTTTTGCTATTCCCTCCAGGGTAATGTACAAACACTTGCTCTCCTCTAAAAGCTGGAATTCAAGTTTTGTCTCCCTCAGTGCAGAAATAACCTTGTTCAGCGTGTGCGACACTGGAAACCACAGGTATAAGCCTCCGCGACCCTCTATTTTTTGGGGTACTGTTTCGCAGCGAGAACAGGAGCCGAAGGCTTTGCCACTTCTTTGCACTAGAATCTCCTCCGATTTTTGGATAAATTTCACAATTAATATATTGGTTACAATTGTAAGCCTATTCAGCTATTAATACATCTACCTCAAGGTGTAAAGATTGATTAAGAAATCGTTAAGAATTACTATGGCAGTGTTTTTACTTGCCTCTGGTTTCAAACCTTGGTAAAATTTCTCAGGTTCGAGTACATACAATCAAACACAGTCTCGAATCTCAACAAAGAGAGAATATTCAGACTTGCTCTCTACTGTCTACTGCTGCTCTGAATCTTGATACATTATTCTCTACATTGCTTTGCAAAAATAACCGTTACAGTTGATTTTTAGAGTCAAGGGGGATGAACAGCCCGATCGACAATTTCAGCTCAGTACAAGTATAGACAGCCGGACGATCGCCCGAAACAAACTTACTGGCTGCAGAATATCAAATTTAATTTTAAAATCGGGATGACAGGATTTGAACCTGCGACCCCCTCGTCCCGAACGAGGTGCGCTACCAAGCTGCGCTACATCCCGAATTTAGTCATCACATTTTACGATATCACATTCAAGTCAAAATTGAGCAAGCTCGTATATAATAATTAGTAAAACACTACTCAGGCGGAGACAGACGTGACAGTTAAGCCCCAGTGGTTGCGAGTTAAAGCCCCCCAGTGGGAGCGCGTCGGCAACGTCAAAGAAATTTTGCGGGATTTATCCCTGAATACGGTTTGCGAAGAGGCTTCGTGCCCCAACATTGGGGAATGCTTCAACGCGGGTACTGCGACATTTTTGATTATGGGCCCGGCTTGTACCCGCGCCTGTCCTTACTGCGATATCGATTTTGAGAAAAAGCCCCAAGCTTTAGATCCGACGGAACCCGAAAGATTGGCGCAAGCTGTGCAGCGGCTAAAACTTAATCACGTTGTGATTACTTCTGTCAACCGGGACGATTTGCCGGATGGAGGCGCGTCTGTGTTTGTCGAGTGCATTCAAGCGGTGCGATCGACCATGCCCGATACAACTATAGAAGTTTTGATTCCCGACTTGTGCGGCAACTGGCAAGCTTTAGAAATTATTCTCGCAGCCCGCCCCGATGTACTCAACCACAATACCGAAACCGTAAAGCGACTTTACCGGAAAGTGCGGCCGCAAGGAAAGTACGATCGCACGCTCGAACTGTTACAGCGCAGCCGCCAAATCGCACCGGGAGTTTACACCAAATCCGGCATCATGGTGGGACTGGGAGAAACAGACAGCGAAATTCGGGAGGCGATGCAGGACTTGCGGGCTGTCGGCTGCGATATTTTGACAGTTGGACAGTATCTGCAACCGACTCAAAAGCACTTGAATGTAGAAAGTTTTGTGCCGCCCGAACAGTTTGATGCTTGGAGAGAGTTTGGCGAATCTTTGGGATTCTTGCAAGTTGTTGCTTCTCCCTTAACTCGCAGTTCGTATCACGCCGAACAGGTGAAGGAGTTGATGAAACTTTACCCGCGCTAGCAATTTAAACTCGCGGTGCACTGGCGATCGATCGGACACTAGCTCATATCATGTCCGATCGATTACCATCAAAAAAGGGTTTGTAGTGCGGACTAAATTCCGCAGTCTGAGAACAAACTGAAGTCCGCACGCGCGATCCAAATAGTGCGGTTAATCTAGCGCACGCCGTATCAAACCCGATCGACCTCCGGTAACAGCAGGAACAACCAGCTTTTTCCGTCCTCCAAGCGCGAGTGCAAAAAACTCGGTTTCCGATGCCGTTTCTCTTGGGTGAGGTTGAACCAGAAGCCACAGCCAACAGCAAAATAATTATCGGCTGCTGTTTCCTCAAAAAAAGCGATTCCGGCAAAAAACCTCGATCGAGCGAGTTTTTTCCTCAAATTATCAGTTTAAATCCTAAATTTTTGTCGGGAAACCCGGTTTTTTCGTCAGCCGCAACTCGGTATTGAAAATAAGATCAACTCTGAACCTCATATTCTGCAAGGGATTAAACTTCCACCCACAGCAGGTATTTAGTTAATCCCGCCGAGTTATATAAAGTTTTATTAAAAAAATCCTTAATTTTCCGAAGTGATCGGGAACCAGGTTATTGGTGATGAAGATTAACTTAACTTCTGACGAACGTCACTTGTTTTTAGCCTGTCACTATCTATACTAGCTATACAAACAAAGAAGTACAACGCACTTTTCTGGCCTTCAACCTGTTACATCAGAAAGTTCTTAGGGTTTTCCTGAATCTTTGTAAAAGAAGTGGGGCTGCCAAAGTTCGATCGAACAACAGCAAAAAAAGTCACGAAAGTTAGTAAAGAAACAAACAGCGGTGATGGTTCGTCTTAATAAAGCGGGCATCATAATTATAAATAGCCGCTAAGCGTAGCATCTTTTCACCCGGAGCAACTGAGAAAATCACTATGCCAGCCACCTCTTTTTACGCTGAAGCTGAATTCGACGAACAACTGCAAGTCAATCCATTGCAAGATGTAGATGTGTTGGATGAAGATGCTGAAGAAGCTGGGGACGAACTCATCGACCAACGCGCAGCAGAGATTGAGGATGCAGAGACAGCATCCAAATTGCAAAAAAATGCCAGCCGCCGCACTACGGATTTAGTGCGCCTTTACTTACAAGAAATCGGTCGCGTTCGTCTCTTAGGTAGAGACGAAGAAGTTTCTGAAGCTCAAAAAGTTCAGCGCTATATCAAACTACTGGAATTACGCAGTACCGTCGCCTCTCAGGAAGAAGGGCTAATTGGGCGCTTCGTTCATGTAATAGAGGTGCGCGATCGCCTGTCCGCACAGTTGGGACACAAGCCTTCCCTGGAACGCTGGGCATTAACAGCAGGTGTAGGCGACGTGCCAGAACTAAAACGAATTATGTCCGAAGGCAAGCGCCATTGGGCAGAATTGGCAGAGATGACTGTCGAGGAGATAGAAAGAATTCAAGCTGAAGGCATCGAAGCAAAAGACCACATGATTAAGGCGAACCTGCGCCTGGTTGTTTCGGTAGCGAAAAAATATCAAAATCGCGGTTTAGAGTTGCTAGATTTAATACAAGAAGGTACTCTCGGATTGGAGCGAGCCGTCGAAAAATTCGACCCGACGCGGGGCTATCGGTTTAGCACCTATGCCTACTGGTGGATTCGGCAGGGAATTACGCGGGCGATAGCTACTCAAAGCCGCACCATCCGCCTCCCCGTTCACATCACCGAAAAACTTAACAAAATCAAAAAAGCCCAGCGCAAAATTTCTCAAGAAAAAGGTCGGACAGCTACCATCGATGATATCGCGATCGAGCTGGAAATGACACCATCCCAAGTCCGAGAAGTTTTGTTGCGAGTCCCGCGCTCTGTTTCTCTGGAAACTAAAGTGGGCAACGAAAAAGATACAGAATTGGGCGACTTGCTCGAAACAGACAGCATCTCCCCAGAAGAAATGCTGATGCGGGAAGCTCTGCACCGCGACTTGCAGCAACTTTTGGCTGATTTGACCAGCCGCGAACGAGATGTAATTCTGATGCGCTTTGGTTTGGGCGACGGACACCCCTACTCTCTGGCAGAAATCGGTCGTGCTCTCGACTTGTCCCGCGAGCGAGTCCGTCAAATAGAAGCTAAAGCGTTGCAAAAACTCCGTCAACCAAAGCGCCGCAACCGAGTCCGTGATTATCTGGAGTCTCTCAATTAAATTAATGGGCGTGCATCTACTGTCGGTTTCTGAATCTAGATAGAAGACGGAAAGCAGAAGTATTGATTTCTACTTCTCAAGGATTTCTATGTCTTCTGTCTGGGGCTTTCGGGCCTATTTGCCATCGAAAAATATCAAAAAATAAATTTTTTCCTCAACCTTTTTTCAATAAGCTCGGATATTTGCACAATATCTCGATCGTTGTGTATGATTGTCAATAGGCAGACTTTCTTGAGAGGGTCATAATGGCACTTTACACCGCGTCTTCATTCAAATCCGAACTCAATGACAAAGGCTGGCGGATGACTCCCCAACGGGAAACCATCTTGCACGTTTTTCAAAACCTCCCCAAAGGCAATCACCTGAGTGCCGAGGATTTGTACACTTTGTTAAAAAATCGCGGAGAAAACATTAGCTTGTCCACCATTTACCGAACTTTAAAGTTAATGGCAAGGATGAGCCTGCTCCGTGAACTAGAACTAGCAGAAGGTCACAAGCATTATGAAATAAATCAGCCTTATCCCCACCACCACCACCACTTAGTGTGCGTTCAGTGCAACAGAACGATCGAATTTAACAACGATTCGATTTTGAAAACAGGTATGAAGCAAGCTGAAAAGTCTGGATTGCACCTGCTAGACTGCCAGCTAACTATTCATACGGTGTGTCACGAAGCTTTACGGATGGGATGGCCGTCTTTGGTTTCGAGCAATTGGTCTTGTCCGAAGTCGATCGCCGAAAACGGCCACAACATTCTGGAGTCAATCGAGTGAAGGTACACTATTTTCGCGTTTCAAGTACAGATTGTTACAATAATTAACAAAAAATCGGCGCAAGTGCGATCGCAGTTACGCCGAAACCGGTTTTTTAAGGCAAATACATCATTTGACGAATGACTCGGAAGTTAGAAACCCGATTTGTTTGATGTAGCGTCCGCAAGTCCCTAAAAAGTTTGACTCAACAAATCGTCACTGCTAACGCCGTAACTGCTCTGAGCTCGATCGAGGGCATCTCTCGTCTGAGCATCCAAAACTCCGGTGACTGAACCCCTGTAAAAGCCGAGGTTTTGCAGCCACCTTTGTCAGTATTAAATGCTCGATCGACGAGAATTGACAGTGCTGCTAATCGGAACAGCAGGAACAGGCAACCTCCGAGCCAATCCGTTTTGAATTTCGGCCAAAGTTGCCGGAGTGGCAATACCCGTCGCCGGAGACAAATTGCGTTCCTGCTGAAACGACAGCACCGCCCATTCAGTCTCGGCTCCAAATACTCCGTTCATCGGGCCGGGATTTTTGCCAAGACTTCTGAGCGCTGATTGAAGCTGTAGCACCGCAGGCCCTCTATCACCCCGCCGGATACCCCTTGCGACTGGCTGCTGCGCCTTTGCTGCCTGCCTGTGGCCTAGTCGCAAAGCCGATCGAGTGCTGCGATCCACCCGACCAGTCCCGAACATCCCGCTATCTTTCTGAAACCGGATCAAAGCTATCTGAGTTGGTCGATCGAACCAACCGTGAATCTGGCTCCTGTAATAACCCAATTGTTGCAGCCGCCGCTGCACAAATTCAACTTCTCGGCCTGTGTCGCCCAACTCCAGAAAATCTCCAGCATTACTCTGCTCGTCATTTTCTCCAGGATATAAGGTAATTTGATTAGACCTCATCTCGGCATCGATAGCAGTCAAAGTGGCAGTGTCAGCGCAGCCGTCAGAAACCAAATTATAATCTTGCTGAAAACGAGTCACAGCGTAAAGAGTGCGCTCGCGAAACTTGCCGTCAACGTCGCCTTCAAAATAACCCAAAGCTTTTAACTGCCGCTGGATCAAGTCTACCGTCGCCCCTCTGTCCCCGAAGCGCAGCCCCTTGCAACCGCCATTTCCCGAAATATTCCCCGGAGGCGTAGCGGGCGGAATCTGCCCGATGGAGCCAAACAGCAAAGCTAAAGTTTGCCGGTCAGCAACTCCAGTCACCTGCAGCCCATTAATTCGCTGGAAATATCTCACCGCACGGACAGTAACTTCGCGAAAATTTCCTGTGGGATGAGTGTTGAAGTAGCCTAGCTGCTGCAACCTGCGCTGGAGGGCGGAAACCTCTGCACCGGTGTCTCCAAAACTGAGTTCGGTATAGCTATAGTTTGTATAAGTAGTTTTAAAAGGTCGATCGTCCTGGGCTAAACTGTTGAGAGCGATCGCCGTAGCTCGATCGGGCCGGCCAGTCAGCGACAATTGATAGTCTCGTTGAAAGTTAGTCAGAGCTTGTCTAGTTACCGGGCCTAGCTGACCGGTGGAAGAGCGGGGAAAATAGCCGAGTTCCCGCAACCGGTCTTGAACAGAGCGCACATCTGGACTAACAGGATCTATTTGAGCAAAAGCCGAACCGGCCGCGCTCAAAACCGACAGCATCAAGGTCAGAGACAACAAACGGACATAAGTCTGAGTCGATCGATTTTGCCACTTTGGCCCATCAACAATTTTCGACTCTGCGGGTGCTTCGCAAACAAGAGCAAGTTCGAGGTAGGCTAGGGATTCCATAAATTTTTACTGTTAAATTGTGGCTGTGGTGTACGAGCAAACTCAAACTGAGCTTTGGATTGCTCCGATTCTATCAAGACTGAGTTTTACCTGTTCGCACGAAGCAACCCTGTTTGTCTAAAAAAATTGCCTTCAAAAATAATTACAGGTAACAACCAAGATAGCATCGCTGTTTGTACTGACGCGAGTGTCAGGCAAAAAGTTTGCAGCCACATCGTAACCTCGATCGCCAAAAATGATAAATTTTTGAGTTAGTCCTGATATACTGCCCAAAATGCGGTTTATGGCTCTATCACCGATTGGATTGACCGCACAGGCGCGGTTAAGGTTCGTAGTGAAGACTTGCATACGCTCACAACAGACTAAAGTCCGCACTACGAAAAGTTTTTGTTGCGGTAATCGACCGGAGATGATGTTATGAGTATTTTTGACTAAATTTTTATTTTTGATTGATAAAAATATTATTTATTGAAGCATCAATACAAATTCCCACCCTTGCTGGTTGCAAATAGGGGTGGGATCTTGGATCGAGTTTAATCTATTACAATCACAAAAACCAAATCAACCCGACACGATATTATTGGTTAAATGTTCGTCTTAAAAATGGGACATTAACTTAAATTAAGCCGAACCGATCGCAAATCAAAGCTACTCCCGCCGCAAAAACAGTAATTGCCAAAGCTACCAGCGGGTTTTGGCCTCTGCTGACTGCAAAAGAAGTGACCACCCCAGCTCCTAATGCCGCAGTTACAGCAGCAGTCGCCAAATCTCGATCGGGACGTTTGTCGTACATATCTTTTATTTTTGGTAGCTATTAAGCTGAAAAGTTACCTCTTGGGATCAAAGCTATCACTGTTGCTTCTGCCTAGGTCACAAATCCCTCAGTTTCGCAACTAAGCTTAAAATTTTGCTAAGTTTCTTAACATACTCTAATTAATTAGATAGCTTTTACTTATACAAAGCCTGGTCTGGGGGTGGGATTTTTGGTTAAAAAACCTTTGCGCTGCTTGGCTTTAATGTCAAATTGCTGATTTTGCTCGGACTCGCACCCACAGTCTCAGAGTCTCTGATTGCCATCCCAAATATTGCAAATAAACTTTACTTGACTTTTATAAATAAATGTGATATTGAATTTTTGAATCGGAGATTAAGATTAGACTTGTTGCGTAGATTTTCGCTCTCGGAAACCCCAGGTATCAGGCAGATCGACGCTTTCTTAAGGCAGATAATTTCCCGATCGCCGATCGGGCTTGTCGTGCAGGACTTGAGATCGGCTATTGTCCTATTCACCTTCGACTTTGGCAGTATTGCCGCCCTTTACCCAGCCTTCGCGATTGCCATCCTCAACCCGAATTCGCTGCCACTCTTTGTCCGGGGAATCTTCTAAAACTACGACTTTTTCGTTGTAACCGACACCGCCAATCCGGTTTGAGTCTCTGCTCCCACTGTCTCGGAGAATTAAGCCGATCGGCTGAGTCACTAAAGCTCGGTAAGCTCCCGGTTCTAAGGGTTTCGGAGACTGCTCATCGCTAGATGTAGAAACAGGGCTAGCTTGCGCTGTTGACTTGGGTGTTGCGCCGGCAACCTGAACTGCTGTTTTGTCATTGGAAAACATCGGTTTTTCGGGCACAGTAGTTAGCTTAGCGGCAAAGTAAAGTGCAGCCGCCACGCTAGCGCCTGCCATGAGGACGATCGCTAGCAGAAAACCCACTAAAAACTTGAAAACGCTATATATACTGTTCATATGAAAAAGGAAGAAGGAAGAAGGAAGAAGGAAGACGGAAGAAGGAAGAAGGAAGAAGGAAGACGGAAGAAGGAAGACGGAAGACGGAAGAAGGAAGAAGGAAGAAGGAAAATTGGGAATTGGGAATTGGGAATTGGGAATTGGGAATCGGGAATGGATGAATTTGGACTGGGTGGGATAGACACTGGGAAGACAACTTCAGATTCGGGTAAATGGCGAATACTGACTATCTGCACAATCTCTTCGAGCGACTATCCCTGAATCCGGCGGCTCAGACTGCCGTATCTCGAAGCAAGGCGAGCTTTCCCAGCAGCGGCCCAATCTTGTAAAAATTGGATTTGCTCGCTCGCCGTTCTGGCTAAGGGTACCATCTGACTGGCTGATTCTAAAATATCATCTGTGGTAAAGTCTCGATTTTGGCTAAACCCAATGTGCATGGCTTCAATCAAAGTTTGCTCAATTTCGGCACCCGAAAAATCGGGAGTTTCGTAAGCCAAGCGCTCTAAGTCGTAATTTTTGATACTGTGCGATCGCAACCGCAACAAATGTACCTCAAAAATTGCCCGCCGTTCCTCCTGACTGGGCAAACCTACAAAAAATATTTCGTCAAACCTGCCTTTTCTGAGCATTTCCGGCGGCAAAGACTGGATGTTGTTCGCCGTAGCGACTACAAAAACCGGTGAAGTTTTTTCTGCCAGCCAAGTAATAAAAGTCCCGAACACGCGGCTGGTTGTCCCGGAATCGCCTTTACCGTCCAATCCCGAAAAAGCTTTATCAATCTCGTCAATCCACAGCACGCAAGGGGCCAAGGCTTCGGCTAGCTGAATCATTTGTCTGGTGCGCGATTCCGATTCGCCGACTAATCCGGCAAATAAGCGCCCGACATCCAATCGCAGCAAGGGTAAATGCCAGTGGTGGGCGATCGCCTTTGCAGTTAAGGATTTACCTGTTCCTTGAATTCCGACTAACAACAGGCCTCTGGGATGCGGCAAACCGTATTGGCGGGCTCGTTCGGAAAAAGCACCGCCGCGCCGCAGCAGCCATTCTTTGAGATTATCCAAACCGCCGATATCGGAGATGTTTTCGCGGGCTGGGTAAAAATCGAGAATTTGAGTTTGGCGGATTGTTTGGCGCTTTTCTTCTAAAATCAGTTCCGCGTCGTCTGGGTGCAGTTCGCCTCTGGTGGCGATCGCCTTTGCCAAAACTCGCCGGATTCGTTCGATCGACAGACCTTGACAGGAGCGCACTGTTTCGTCCAGCAAACGCCCTTCTATGGCTTGTCCGGTAGACCCTAACAGTCTTTCCACCTCAATTTTTATTTCCGCCGCCGCAGGCAGGGGAAACTCCAAAACTGTGATTACTTCGCTGAGGTCTTCGGGGATCGAAGTTATTGGAGAGACGATGACAATATTTTTGGGCATCGATTTGAGGAGTCTCGCCAAATTCCGCAGCTTGCGGGAAATTGAAACATCTTCTAAAAACCGCTGAAAGTCTCGCAAAATAAAGATCGCCGGCGCGGATGCGGGCAATTTTTCGAGAAATTCTAAAGCTTGCAGCGGGTTGCGCTTGCCAAAACCGGCATCGTTGGGATTTCCTTGGTAGCCGTCAACAAAATCCCAGATGTAGACTGCGCGAGAACCCTGTTTTTTGGCGCATTGGGCGATCGCTGCTTCGACGCGCTCTTCTTCCCGTGTGGGAATGTAAATTAGGGGGTAGCGCGATCGTAGCAGCAGTTCAAACTCGTCGCTAAAAATAGTCATTAGTTATTAGTTATTAGTTATTAGTTATTTGTTATTTGTTGTTTGTTATTTGTTATTTGTTGTCCGGTAGATTGACCGAGCTAAAATTGGAGTTGTGTGGACTTTAGAATGGAAAATAATGCGGACTAAAGTCCACACTACGAACCGTTTTTGTTATTGTAATCGACCGGGTACGATCTCATTAGTCATTGGTGGCTAGTTGGTGTTATTTTTGAACTCGTTATTCCACAGTTCTTAGTGGTTAGCTACGGAAGCATTTGTTTCGGAGAGTAAAAATATTTTTTGTTTGAGTGCGATCTAGGGCGATCGCACTCGCGTGTAAAAGCAAAACTCAAATACTTCATTAATTATTGACTATTGCCAACTGCCAACTGCCAACTACCAACTACCAACTGCCAACTGCCAACTGCCAACTGACTAAGGCAATTTCCGTTTAAGTGCTGCCAAAGAAGCCCAGCGACTGTCCGATAATGTTTCTGAGCTTTCTGTCTCAGCAGCAGCATCATCATCATTTATATCTATTCCCGGACATTCAGTATCGCATAGATGTTTGTGCGGTAGTTCCAAACACATTTGCTGGTACACCCAATCACTCGGAGAAAAAGAGCCTGTAGGTGGCAAATTTTCCACCAAATCTTCTAAATCAACTTCATATTCTCCTGAACTTGCATCGGGCTGAAGGTTTTTTTCTTCCAACCAAATTATTTCAGAAGATCGCAGTTTTAAACGATGATTGTATTGTTTCAAGCATCTGTGGCAAGTTAGAGTAACAATTGTTTCTGCTTTTGCTTTCACTTCAAGATAATTACCTTGGTGAGCAACTTGCAATCGTCCCCGCACCGGAGTGAGAGTTTCTAAATCGGGAATAAATTCTTCAAAATCAATAACCTCTTTCCGCTCTAATTTTGTGAGTAGATGAGGAATATAAATTGTCTCCATAATCATCTTTCGCCGTTTTATGCTTTTCGTCTCAAGGCACAAGTCAGTCGATTTGAGATTTTAGATTTTAGATTTTAGATTTACTTCACAGATGAATCTGGGATCTGAAACTTTGGTCTAAAATTTTGGAATATCCACTTCTGACATCGGGGGCTTGTATCTGTTTTTGGGCTGATTCAAAAGTCAAAAGTCAAAAGGAATAGCTAATTTTGGGCTGTTTCCTTTTTCCTTTTTCCTTTTTTCCTTTTTTACCGTCAGCGCCGACGCACTACCAAACGCCGATCGGGTTCATGTCCTTGACTGTAAGTTTCTAGATCTTCATATTCGCTCAAAAAACCGTGGACTTGACGGCGTTCTGCTGAAGACAACGATTTTAGTTCAATTTCAGTTCCTGTCGATCGCGCTTGATCTGCTGCATACTCAGCCATCGAGCGCAATTCCTCTTGGCGGCGGATGCGATAGCCATTGAGTTCCACCGTATAAGGAATGGACTCTTCTGATTCGTTACCTATGTTCGCAATCGCGTTGCAGAGGTACTGAATCGCATCTAGTGCATCACCGTCAGGCCCGACTAAGATTGCCACTTGTTCGGGAGTCAGATTGCTGTGATCTATGGTCATCCAATAGCAATCTTTTTGTTGTTCGCATACCACTGTTGAAGGAATTGCGGACAGTGTTAGCAATTCTTCTAACCATTCCTGTCCGCGCTGCATTTGAGAGTCTTTCATTTTTGTTAAAATCAAGCCTTTTTCTTAGAACGCTTTGGTTCAAAGGGAAGTGCATCTAATCCCTGTTCTTTTTGAGTTTTCGCCTCTGCTTCGTCCACGATTTTTTGGAGATTTTCAGGCAGCGGTTCTCTGGACAAAATAAACGCTTGAACTGTTTGGAAGATGTTAGCAATCAGCATATACATCAACACGCCAGCGGGCAGCGGGAAGAACAAAAACATCCCCGAAAATATGACTGGCGTTAGTTTGTTGACTGTCGCCTGTTGGGGGTTGTCGTTTGGCCCTTGTGCTTGTCCCGAAAGGGTTTGGTTGATATACAAACTAATGCCGAAGCCGAGGATCATCACCAAAATATCCCAGTGGATCTTACCATCTGGGTCGATCGCGCCAACGCGGCCTAGAGCTTCAATAAACAGGAATCCTTTGTTGGCGGCCAATCCGGGGATTATGCCTTCAACAGTGATTTCACCGGGCGCTAAGGCTGTGATGTTGCCCTGTTCGTCTACGTTGACGAGTTCTTCGCCTTTGATAATTTTCCAGCGGGGTTCAAGGTCTATTTCGGTGTTATTTTCTGTCGCTATGCTTTGAAGAGCTTTGCCCTCTGAGGTTTGAAAATTTATTTTGGTTGTGTCGCCGACTGCGAGTTTGTTGCCACCTGGAATCACGCCCACAATTGGAGCGTGAAAAGTACCTGTGAAGTAAATATTTTGGGGCGGTGTAGCAAAAGCTTGCGGTTGAACAGTTTCGATTTGTTCTTTCGGGACAATTTCAAGGTTGACGTTGTAATTTATGTCAGAAAATGGCGAACCCCTGAGCGTTGCGAAAAGTGCAAACAGCACTGGCATTTGCAGCACCAACGGGAAACATCCTGCTAGAGGGTTGCCAAATTCTTTGTAGACTTGGCTCATTTCCTCCTGCTGTTTAGTAGGATTGTCTTTATAGAGTTTTTGAATTTGATCTACTCGCTCTTTCATCAAAGGCTGGGCTACTTTCATGCGTCGCATATTGCGAAGAGAGCCTGCGTTGAGAGGATAAAGAGCAAAGCGAATCACGAGCGTCAGAGCTACGATCGCTAAACCGTAGCTTGGCACGATCCCGTAGAAAAAATCTAGGATCGGCAGCATTAGGTTGTTGGAGAGAAACGAGATACCAAAATCCATTCGCTTTGAGTTAATTTAGCTGCTCTTTGTTTGCTGTTGAGAACTATTTTTACCCGCTGAAGGCGGGCCGTCTCACTTTTTAGGCTTTTGTCTATATCTTAGGACATTGCCTGTCGATCGACCGCCCGACCCGCAGGTTTTTGTAATCAATTGGCTAATACTCGCCCTGACTTCACCCAACAAACGGACACAAGCGCCCGACTTCTGTCGTTAGCAGCCTCTAATTTTAGACTTTTGTTCAACATTCCAGATTCATCGGCAGCAAATAAATCTCAAATTTCAAACTTGTTCACTTGCGTTGTCGAAGAATCTGCAAATGCGAAAACAGACTAATTTGGGCTTCAAACTAGGGTGAAAGCGCTGCGGTTATTTAGTTTTAGCCGCGTTGGCTTTTTGAGCGGCTGCGGGCAGTTTTTCGTTAATGTAATCATACATGGCTCGGAATTTCGGAATCGATCGCAATTCTAAGCGGCCGCCATTTTTCATTGTCAGCACCATGTCTCCGTAACTCCCGAAACCGCGAGGTACTGTGACCATTTTGACTATATCGGAGTAGATAACATCTGTGCGATCGCCCCCCATCCAACCGCTAGTTATGGAGACACGGCGGCTGGTGATCCGGTAGCGCAGCCACAGAGCCCGGACAATTGCTCCTACTGCGAGGGGGATTCCCACGACAGTAAGCCCCAGGAGCAAGTTGATGATCAAGTCTCCAAGCGCGGGGCCGCCTTCATAATATACTTCCTCTCGAATTCCCATCTAGTACCTCGGCTTCTACCAACAACTGCTCTAATTCTTGCAGAATTTCTGCATAATTGCACTCTTGTGCGATCGGACGCACGACAATTACTAAATCCCACCCAAATTTTAATCTGGGCAATAGCTCTCGCAAAGCTGCCCGAATCTGGCGCTTAATCCGGTTACGGACTACAGCGCGCTTGCTCACCTTGAGACTGATAGAAATGCCCGTGCGAGTTGGTGGCACCGATTTCTCGGCTGTCGTCGGTTTGCTGATTTCGACGCTTTTAGGTTTGCGAAGAGCTCTTAAGCTGAAATGAGCCGAGTTGCGGCGCATTCCCTTGCGGTAAACGGCGCTGAAGTCTTTTCGGTGCTTGAGTCGGTTTGTAGGAGGCAACATGGTAGCTGCGATCGTTGAGGCTTCTCCACCAAGGCTGCAGTGCTAGACTGCGAGGCGGTGGCGACCTTTGCTGCGGCGGGCTTTGATTACCAATCGACCGTTTACGGTACGCATTCTGGCGCGAAAACCGGATGTTCTTTTTCTTTTGCGGCTGGTTCCGTGCAGGGTTTGCTGTGTCATTTAGATTTCTCCCGGCTTGTTACTTTACTTTTGATTAATATTCACAATCTGGTAGTGTACCATAAAGTTGTTTTATTCGCAAAAAAACTTAGATTCGTGATAGAATGAAGTTTTAATATTGTTTTTAGGGCAATAAAAATAATCTTCCAGAAACTTAGCCCGTGCATAAATTTCCAGAAACCAGGTTGATTCCGATATTTTTCGCTGCGCCACCAAAATAATCGCAGAAACCCGGTTTCTTAGCCCCTGCATAAATTTCCAGAAACCGGGTTGATTCCGATATTTTTCGCTGCGCTACAAAGATAATCGCAGAAACCCGGTTTCTTAGCCCGTGCATAAATTTCCAGAAACCGGGTTGATTCCGATATTTTTCGCTGCGCTACAAATATAATCGCAGAAACCCGGTTTCTTAGCCCGTGTATAATTTCCAGAAACCGGGATTCTGCGACCAAACCAGGCTTCTTGGCCTGTGTAATGACTGCTTAATTTATTTCAGTTCCACATTCACTGTAGCAGACATCCCCGGTGCGATCCGAGTTTCGTAGCCTTTAATGCTTTCGGCATCAAACACAACTTTCACCGGAATCCGCTGCACTACTTTGGTGAAGTTTCCCGTCGCATTGTCGGGAGGCAATAGGGAGAATTGAGCGCCAGAAGCAGGGGAGAAACTATCGAGATGACCTTCAAATTTGCGACCACCAAAAGCATCTAATTTGATTTCTACTTTTTGGCCTGGTTTCATGTTTGCCAGTTGCGTTTCTTTGAAATTGGCAATTACCCACAAATCGTTGCTGACGATCGCCATTAATGGACTTCCCGGCTGCACCCGCTGCCCGACTTCAACCGATTTGCGGCCGATTTGTCCGGCGGCTGGTGCGGTGATACTCGTGTAGGAAAGTTGCAGTTGAGCGTCTTTAACCGCAGCTTCCGATTGGGCGATCGCAGCCTTAGCAGCATCATACTGCGATCGGCTGACTTTAGTTTGCTCGCCCGTAGCTTGAGCTTGTTGCAACCCGCCCTGGGATGCAGCAAGTTTCGCTTCGGCGGTACTGATACCTTCTTGGGCTACGGCGACTTTAGCTTCGGCGCTGGCGATGCCGACTTTGGCTTGCGCTACTTGGGCTTCGGCTTGTTTTACCCCTTCTCTAGCTTGGGCTACTCCTGCTTGGGCTTCGGTTACACCTTCTTTGGCTTGGGCTAAGCGCGCTCTAGCTTGGGCAATTCCTTGTTGGGCTGCGGTGGTTTGGCCTCGGGCTACTTCGTAGGCGGCTTTGGCTGCGTCTAGTTGCTGGCGGGCGATCGCACCTTCTTCTTGCAAGCTTTCGTAACGTTTATAATCGGCTTGCGTTTTAACCAGACTAGCTTGCGCTTGTACTAGCTGAGCTTGCGCGGCTGCAATACCGGCTTGGGCTTCCGTCACTTTGGCTTGTGCTTGGGGAATTCCGGCTTCGGCTTGGGCGACTTTGGCGATTGCTGCGGGCACGCCGGCTTCGGCTTGGGCGACTGCAGCTTCGGCGGCGGGTACGCCTTGTTGGGCTTCTTTAATGGCTGCTTGGGCGGTGGAAATGCCAGCATTGGCGGTGCTGATATCTCCTTGAGCTTGGGCTGTTTTGCCTTGGCTGGTTTGAGAGGCGAGGGCAATATTGGCTTGGGCGGCTTCGGCTTGGCGGCGGGCGTTTTCTAAGGCTGCTTGGGATTGTTGCAGTTTAACTTGGTAGTCGCGGGGGTCGAGTTTAATCAGCGGTTGTCCGGGTTTGACTTGTTGGTTGTCTTGCACTAAGACTTCGCTGACTGTACCGTTGATGCGGCTGCTGACTTGGTGGATGTGTCCGGCAACTGTGGCGTTGTCGGTTTCTTCGTGGATGGAGGCGTATTGCCAGTAGTGGTAGCCGAAGCTGCCCGCTGCGATCGCCCCGATGCCCAATACAGCGAAAATTAGTGGTTTCTTGGACTTTTTCTTGGGTGTTTCCGACGGCGGCAGGGGTGGTTGGATTTCTGTTTCTGGGCCGGTTTTGACCTCGGCGCTGACTTCTGTTTCTGGGGCGGGGATTACTGGTAGGCTTTTGGCTATAGTGTCATCGATCGGCTTTTCTAATACAGCTACTGCTTTGCTTTTACCGTTGCCGTTGCCGTTGCCGTTGAATTCTGCTTGGTTGATTTCGTTTGTGTCTTTCATGGTATTTGACTCCTAATTCTTTAATAAGATGTCGTTTGTTTAGGGTACGTAGTTTTTATTTATTAAAACGGCTTTTTTTGGTGCTATCAAAGAGAATACGTAGTATTTTGCAGTTATTTGTAATTTAGTGGAGGTAGATGCTGCAGCGCTTCACTCGAAAGAGCGATTTGTCGGTTTAGGAAAGATTAACGATCGCCCGATCGACCAGTTGGGAAAAGAGTTGTCGATCGGCTTCTGGAATGCCTTCCATAGCTCGCGAGCGGGTTTCAGCTACCAGCGGGGGCAGTACGTCTTGCAGTTGGGAACCAGAGTCTGTCAGCCAAATGCGCCATATACGCCGATCGCGCGTGTCTCTCTCCCGGCGGACTAGGCCTCTTTCTTCCATGCGATCGATCACGCCTGTCAGCGTCCCGCCTACCTGTTGCAGTTTGTCGCCAATGCTGGAAGTCGGCAAACCGTCTTCTTGCCACAAGCAGCACAGTACCAGCCAGTGGAAAGGTGTCAGCCCGAAGGGTTCGAGTATTTCTTGCAGCCTGCGAGTTCCTAGCTGCCCCAGCAGTTTGAGCCGGTAGCCCAGGCTATGGGGAGCAAGAACGTCGTGCCACTGAGCTAGATATTTGCGATCGATAGTGGATGTAGTAACCATCGGTTTATTACTTAGCGTTCGTACTATCAGTGTAAAATGTATTTTGGAAGTTGTCAAGGGCGATCGCGGATTTTCGGTCATCGGATTTGAGATTTGAGATTGAGCCTGCAGCAAGCAAGTCAGTTTTTATTAGAGTGATTTTACGTAGGTAGTACGCAAAATGCCAATTCTTCACCCAGGTCAGCTCCCGGACTTCTTTCAAAAGTCGGATATCTGTTATTTTGGGCTTACTTGGTCAAAACTATCTGTAGCTTTATTTTTCAGGATTGGTATAATGAGGGCGATCGCCCACGCTCGATCGCAAAAACCAGCTAAATTTTCGTCAAACTTGTTTGCATTTCTTAATTATTCCTAAAATAGGAAGGGTAAAGTTGCGATCACACGTAATGCTATTCCCAGGAAATCAGCACACCAAGTTGATGATACCGACGATAATTTGTTTTATTCCTATATAAGTTAGTCTCTCAAGGAGTGATGAATGTGATGTCCGAAGAGCAAAGAAAAAAATTGCATCAAATCCTTCAGCAATTAAACAACGCCCAATCCGAGGTGCAAGAAGCCTACGAAACAACAATGATGAGTGATGCCAAATGGGCACTGTCTAGCCTGTGTGATGATTTAAAAAAAGATGAGTCGATCGATCCGTCTATAAAGAGCCAGCTCATGCCTTATTTTGAAACCGCTCGTTCAGCTATTCTCAGTCCTGCATCAACGCATAAACGAGCCGGAAGCTGTGGTGACAAGCTGAATGAAGCAGAGTCTTGCATAAGAGAAATACTCAATAGACTCTGAAGGGGATGATTTAAGATTGGAGCGGGCGAGTGCCGGAAATCCATCCTGCGGAATCTATTTACATTTCTTAATTATTAGTAAAATAAGAAGAGTAAAGTTACGATCGCACATCGCACGTTATGCCACTCCAAGGAAATCAGCGTACCAAGTTAGACGACACCGACGATACAGTGTTCTATTCCTCTCCTCGGTTTGTGACTCATGTAGATGACGGGTTTATTCAGCAACTAACCGATTTGTATCGGGAACGGCTCAAACCCAATACTCGGATTTTTGATATGATGAGCAGTTGGGTGTCTCACTTGCCGGAAGAAATGGAATTTGCCCATGTCGAAGGCCACGGCATGAATGAAGAGGAGTTAGCAAAAAATCCCAGGCTGAATCATTATTTCTTGCAAAATTTGAACGCAAATCCCAAATTGCCGCTGCCAGATGCAGAATTTGACGCAGTTGTCAACTGCGTATCCGTGCAGTATTTGCAACAGCCGGATGCGATTTTTGCCGAAATTCGCCGCATTTTGAAGCCCGGGGGCGTAGCAATTATCAGCTTTTCCAACCGGATGTTTTCTCAAAAGGCAATTGCGGCTTGGCGGGAAGGTTCGGAGGGCGATCGGGTACAATTGGTCAAGAGTTACTTTGATTCGGTCAAAGGAGCGAACATACCCGGATTTAGCCAGCCCGAAGTAATTGTTCGCAAGCCTAACTTGCCGAGTTTTATGCAAATGCTGCGAATAGGAAGTGGCGATCCGTTTTATGCAGTAGTTGCTTATCGCCAAAGTTAGAATTTTTAAGGTTTGTAGTGAGGACTTTAGTCCTAGGATTTTTTTAAGGACTTTAGTCCTTACTACAAACCGAGCCAGTGCTACGCTCTTTAAGTTAGAATATATTTAATAGTTGCTCCTCAAATATGGAAAACCAACTTTTGCAGCGCATCACGCTTGACCCGAATATCTGTCACGGAAAACCCTGTATTCGCGGCCTCAGATATCCAGTAGAGTTGATTCTTGAATTACTTAGTTCTGGTATGAATTTTCAAGAAATCATAGATGATTATGACGATTTAGAACATGAGGATATTCTAGCTGCCTTGCTTTTTGCAGCACGGCTTACTCAAGTGAAAAGCATATATCGAGTATTAGTGTAATGAAGTTTTTGGTAGATGCACAATTACCAGTACGTCTGGCGCGCGTTCTGCAATCTGTTGGTCACGATACTATTCATACTAAGGATTTACCTCGACAAAACGCAACTCCCGATTCAGAAATTAACTTGCTTTCTATCCAAGAAGGTCGAATTGTTATCACAAAAGATAGAGATTTTATCGATTCATTTATGATTAAACAGCAACCTTATAAGGTGTTAATATTGACTACAGGCAACATAAATAATAACCAGCTTATCGACTTATTTATGAATAATTTACCGCTGTTGGCGGAACTATTTCAGCAACATTCATTGATAGAACTGAATCGCGATAAAATTGTAGTTCATCAGTAATAATTAAACAGGTAAAACCTTGATATGAAACCATATCAGCAAATAGCGATCGATGAATGCGGCGAACCCTTAGTGCCAATTCCCACCGAACATTTTGCCTTGGAAACGCCGCCCCCCTATCAAAAACTCGGTGCTCCTTATCACAACAGCAAAGCAGATTCGCCTTACTATTTGCGGCAAGGAGTTGTCAATAGTTTAATAACAGCTAAAACGCAACTACAGCAACATTATCCTCATTGGCAAATTCTGATATTTGACGCTTATCGGCCGGTAGAAGTTCAGCAATTTATGATAGATTATACTTTCAATCAAATTGCTGTAGCTCAAGGCTGCGAATTTCCGGTTTCCGAAGACAAACGTGAAGTAATTATCAATCACGTATATCAATTTTGGGCAGTACCGACTATGGATCTGGCTACGCCTCCGCCTCACAGTACAGGCGCTGCTTTAGATATAACTTTAGTGGATGAAAATAATCAACAAATTGATATGGGTTCTCCGATTGATGAAACATCAGAACGCTCTTATCCCGATTATTTTGCCAATAGCAAGCAGCCGGAAAAACAGCAATATCACCTGCACAGGCAAATATTAAAAGATGCCATGATAGCGGCTGGTTTTCAGCAGCATCCTAACGAGTGGTGGCATTTTTGTCTGGGCGATCAAATGTGGGCATGGTTGACAAATAACAATAATAGTGGTAATAAAGTTATCGCTAGATACGGTCGCTATTAAACTATTTGAGATTTTCCATTTTTCAATTTGAGATGACTGAATGCTCGATCGACTATAAATCAATTGGACAGCAACCGCCAAGAGACTGAGAAAGTTCTCGCATTGCTCAAACCCTTGCTTTGATTGCTGCTTCCTTCTTCCTTCGTGCTTCTTTTTACCTCGATTGAAGCCTTTGAAGCCTGCTTTCTGCTATCGAGGCTATTGCCAGCGGGGTAGCGGTGCTTTAAAATTAACCAGAGCGAACAAGTGCAGGCAAATCGAGCCAGCACCGCAAACCCTAAAGGATAACTTAGATTTCACCCCATGAAAGCACTCATCCTCTCTGGCGGCAAAGGAACACGCTTGCGTCCCCTAACCTATACGGGTGCTAAGCAGTTGGTTCCTGTGGCAAATAAGCCGATACTGTGGTACGGAATAGAAGGAATTGTGGCGGCTGGGATTACGGATATTGGGATTGTTATTAGTCCCGAAACTGGGGAAGAGGTGAAGGCGAAAACTGGAGATGGATCTCGCTTCGGTGCAAAAATTACTTATATCTTGCAATCAGAACCGGCGGGACTCGCTCACGCGGTGAAAGTTGCCCGACCGTTTTTAGGTGATTCTCCGTTTATTATGTATTTGGGAGATAACTTAATTGAAAATTCGCTAGATCCGTTTTTAGAGATTTTTCAAAAGCAAAAACTAGACGGTCTAATTTTGTTGCGTCCAGTTGTAAATCCCTCGGCTTTCGGTGTGGCAAAAGTTGATGAAAACGGGCGAGTTTTGCAGTTGGTAGAAAAACCAAAAGTTCCACCGTCAAATTTAGCACTGGTAGGAATTTACTTTTTTGCTCCTACTATTCATGAGGCGATCGATCAAATTCAACCTTCGCCCCGCGGCGAACTGGAAATTACTGATGCTATCCAACAGCTCATCAATCAGAAAAAACAGGTAGAAGCCTGTAATTTAGAGGGTTGGTGGCTGGACACAGGGAAAAAAGATGATTTGCTGAGTGCAAATCAAATCATTTTAGATAGCCGTATCGTAGCTTCATCTGAATTGAAAGTAGACAGCACAAGTCAAATTATCGGGCGCGTGCAAATAGGCGAAGGAACGGAAATTATTAATTCTACAGTTCGCGGGCCTGTGGTAATTGGAGAAAATAGCCGCATTGAAAATTGCTTTGTCGGGCCTTACAGCAGTATTGGCGATCGCGTGACGATGATTGATGCTGATATCGAACACAGTGTAATATTGCAAGGGGCGAAAATAATTGGCATTCATCAGCGAATTGTTGATAGCGTGATCGGGCAACGAGCTCAACTGATTAATGCGCCGGCGCGTCCAAAGGCTTTGCGGTTTATGATCGGTGATGACAGTCAAATTGAGTTAACTTAAGTTGAGACGCGCACCATTTTCCTAGGCAAAATCTAGGGAATGGCGGGCGGTTTGTAGGGTGCGCGCTGCGCGCGGGTTGACCGATAATTCACGGGATACTGTGCGGCGCACGCCTAAATTCACGGGATGGTGTTACATTGGCGGGATGGTTCGCAGTGGGAACCCTAGGTTTTAAGGAGGTGAAAGATTGAAGTCCGAAGAAATACCAACTCAACAAATTATAGATAAATTGCGACAAACTTTGGAGCCGCGAATTGGTATTGCTGATTCGGTGATGTTTGCAAGAGAAAATAGTGCGATCGCCCGAGATGAAGATGACGAAGATATCGCGCTTTTGAAGACTGGTTTCGACATTTACAACGTCCCCATTACTTCTTACCAAAGGCAATTGGGTTCCGCAGTCATAGCCGTTAGGAAAATCGTCCGAAAATTGCTCAGGCCGGTACTAGAACGACAAGTAATTTACAATTTTGCTAATACCCGCGTGGTGCAAACGTTGAGCAGACAGTTGCAAAAATTGCAAGAAAATCAACAAACTCTAGAGAAAAAAATTGTATCAGAGTTCAGTGGCTGTTTTCCCGAAGTTAAAGCACAGCTTGAGACTCAACAACAGGCGATCGCCAATTTTCAGTCAGAAATAGAGGAAATTAAAGCAGTGCAGCAGCAACATACTGCTATTTTAGAGATGATTACCGCTCAATTGCGCGATCGATCGCCATCAAATATCAAAAATGACCCCAAATAATTTGGTAACAAGGCTCAGGGTTTATTCGCGCCAGCAATTCTTCAATCTAAAATCTTCAATCTAAAATCTAAGAATCTAAAATCGAATGACTGTACTGCCCATATGCTCGTTGATTATAGTCAATTATAACAATCTGCGCCACACTAAAGATTGCTTGAAATCTCTACAAAAACTTACCTATCCAGAAGAACAACTTGATTTAATTGTAATTGATAACTGTTCTCAAGACGATTCGGTTAATGCTTTGCGCGAACTGTTTCCTAAAGTTCGGATATTTGTTAATTCCGCGAACAACTTCGCCAAAGCTCTCAACCTCGGAATCGGCGAAGCACAAGGGGAATATATCGCCTTTTTAAATAATGATGCAACCCTTGACAGTCACTGGTTGGAAATATTAGTAAAACGGCTAGAAACTGACGATAAAGTCGGCGCTGCAAGCGGTAAATTGTTGTTTAAAGACGGGCGAATTAACAGCGCGGGAATTCAGCAATTACCTGAGTTTTATTGGCAAGATATCGGTTTTGGCGAGAAAGATTCGGGACAGTACGATACAGAAGGGGAAGTCGAGGGACTTTGTTGGGCGGCGGTGCTTTTTCGCAGGGAATGTCTAGAAGATGTGGGGTCGATTGATGAAGATTTTGTGATGTATTTTGAGGATGTAGAGTTTGCGAAACGCTGCTCCAAACTGGGTTGGAAAATGCTTTATGTTCCCGCAGCTATCGCCCATCACGAGTATCGGGGTTCGAGTAAAGGTAGCAAGCTGACTGAGTATTTCTGCAACCGCAATCGGTTTTTGTATTTGGCGAAACACGAACCTTTGCAATTAGTTAAGGCGATTCATACTTCAGATTTTTTTTCTAACAAACAGTACAATTTGCTGTTCGAGAGTTTGTTTGTGGCGATTAAAAAACTGCTAGATTATCAGAAACCGGAAATCATCGCAAATGTACTGCCGCAGTTGTTGGAAAAGTTGGCGGTGATTTACAGCCGCAGCAAGGTCGATCGCATTTTACCTCGATTAGAGGTGGTTCGGGGCGATCGCAAAATGTCGATCGCCATTTACGATCACGGACTCCATTTTATCGGCGGCGGCCAAAAATACGTCGCTACCATCGCCTCGTTGCTGCAAAATGAATTTGATATTACCTTCATCGCCAACAAACCCGTTGCTGTTTCCGACTTAGAATCCTGGTACGGGCTGAATCTTTCTCGATGCAAAATTAAACTTATTCCGTTGCAGTTTTACGACAAACGCGGAATGCAGTGTATCGATTCCAGCATCATCGTGGAGGACATGGACAATCCCTTTGATGAAATTTCCAGAGAAAGCAAAAATTACGATATTTTTATCAATGCTAACCAATTAGAAAAAGTGAAACCGCTATCGCCGATATCAATATTTTTTTGCCACTTTCCCAATGTTTTTCACAACCGTCACTTTGCTGTGGATGACTACACTTTTATTATTGCTAACAGTCAATTTACTGTCAAGTGGCTGGAAAAACGCTGGAACTTGCAGCCAACTTTTTTACTTTATCCGCCCGTGGAAATGGCAACGGTGAAAGTGGCGAAAGAAAAGGTCATTTTAGCTGTGGGACAGTTTGAAGCTGGGGGAACAAAAAAGCAAATTGAACTAATTAAAGCTTTCCGCAGTTTGCTAGCAGATTATCCCGATCGACTTCAAGGATGGCGGCTGATTTTAGCTGGTAGCAGCATTCCCAAAAATCCTTATTTAAAGACGGTTCAAAATTTATTGAGGCAAGATTCAAGGGCGATCGAACTCAAAGTTAATGCTTCTTTTGAGGAGGTAAAATTGCTTTATGCTAAAGCGAGCATTTTTTGGCACGGCTGCGGTTTGGGTGAAGTGAATCCTCAAAGGTTTGAACATTTCGGGATGGCGACTGTGGAAGCAATGCAAAACTGTTGTGCTCCGATCGTCTTTGCTGGTGGTGGCCAAGTGGAAATTGTCGAACACGGGCGATCGGGCTTTTTGTTCAATACCGTTGAGGAACTTTGCCAGCATTCGCATCAACTAATTGTTAATCCCGATTTGTTAGCTGAACTTCAAGCTGGTGCACAGCAGCGCAGTCAGAACTTTAGACTTGCAGGTTTTGAGAAAAAAGTCAATAGTTTTTTTGAGATTATTCACCAAGAATATGCTACAATTCGGCTGCCAAATCCTGCTGATATTGCTCAAATGCTCGATCGACCTTAAAGGCTAATTAAAAAATCCGCCAGGGGTTTTTAATTCCTGACTCAAAGCTCAAGTTCTCTTGCATAAAACAAATATCAAAGTCGATTTTATTAGCATTTTCTTCAGTCCTCCTCTGCTGCGGACTTTGTATGTGTAGTCGCGACTTCCAGTCGCCGGATATCTAAAATCATGTCTAATTCACTGTTAATCAATTTGTCTTTTTTAACTCCCGAACCTACAGGAATCGGGACTTATGCAGCCAATCTTTTTCCGCAATTGCAACAGCTAGAACCAACATTACTCGCTTCCCAGCAAATTGATAATTATAGTTGCTATCAAATCCCCGAAACTCTGACACCGAATCGCGGCCCGAAAGGACAAATTAACAGGCTGCTGTGGACTCAATTTAAATTGCCCCAAATTTATAATAAATTGCAGTCAAGCCTAATTTTTTCGCCAATTCCCGAAGCACCTTTATATTCAAAATGCCGCTACATTGTTACGGTACATGATTTAATTCCTTTGCGGTTTCCCCAAAAATTTTCTCGCTTGACGGCTTATTTTCGCTACTACATACCGCAGGTTTTGCGACAAGCGGAACACATTATTTGTGATTCTGAAGCAACGGCGGCGGATGTTGCTAATTTTTACCATATTCCGCGTCAAAAAATGACCGCAATTCCCCTAGCTTGCGATAATATTAATTTTAGATATCTCGACTTGCCAGCTAAAAATTATTTTCTTTATACCGGCAGACACGATCCTTACAAAAACTTAGAAAGATTAATTGCTGCATTTGCGAGTTTAGCCGATCGCACAAACTATGAATTGTGGCTGGCGGGGCCTCCCAACGCCTACACAGCGCAGTCGATCGCCCAAGTTGAAGAATTGGGTTTACAATCTTCAGTAAAGTTTCTCGGTTACGTTGCCTATTCTCAATTGCCCGTACTAATGAATCAGGCGATCGCCCTCGTATTTCCCACACTTTGGGAAGGATTCGGCTTGCCAATTTTGGAAGCAATGGCTTGCGGTACACCCGTCATCACTTCCAACCTGTCATCAATGCCGGAAGTAGCCGGAGATGCGGCATTATTAGTCAATCCTTACAGCATCGGAGAAATTGCCCGCGCCATGCAAACAGTAGCCACAGATTCAAAAGTGCGATCGAACTTAAAAACTGCTAGCTTAGCACGAGCAAATCAATTTAGCTGGCATAAAACCGGAGAAGCAACCGCCAACATCTTACAAAAATATCTCTAAAACCTCCCTCTCTGCGCCCTCTGCGCCCTCTGCGGTTAAATAAAAAAAATCCCACCACAAAACCGCAATCTAAATATTATCCCATGTCCAATCCCCAATCCAACCTGCTAATCAACCTTTCCTTCCTAATTTCCCAACCAACAGGCTTAGCCATCTACGCCAAAAACCTATTTCCCCACCTAAATTCTCTCAATCCCACCTTACTTACAGCCCAGAACTTTCCCAACAATAACTGCTACGAAATTCCCGCCAACCTCACACCCGAACAAGGAAGCAGAGGACACATCAATCGATTGCTGTGGACACAAACCCAACTACCAAAAATTTACAAACAGCTAAAATCTAACTTATTATTTTCTCCAATTCCCGAAGCTCCTTTATTTGCAGGCTGTCGCTATATAATTACAGTACACGACCTAATAGCGCTGCGATTTCCCCGCCGCTTCGATCCGCTGACACCTTATCACCGCTACTACATTCCGCAAGTTTTGCGACAGGCTGAACATATCATCTGCGATTCCGAATCGACGGCCAACGATCTCATGAATTTTTGCAAGATTCCCAGTTCTTTGATTTCGCGAATTTTTCCCGGCTATGATGCGAGTTTTTTTAAGTTTCTAGACTTACCAACAAGCAATTATTTTCTTTATATGGGCCGCCACAATCCCCATAAAAACGTGCAGCGAGTTGTATCAGCGTTTGCAGCTTTACCCAAGAATTCCGAGTACGAATTGTGGATAACAGGTTCCGAAGATCGGCGCTATACGCCGCTGCTGAAGGCGCAGGTTCAAGAATTGGGATTGTTCGATCGAGTAAAATTTCTAGATTATCTCCCGGCGGCTGATTTGCCCAAAGTCATCAATCGGGCGATCGCCCTGCTATTCCCCAGTCTTTGGGAAGGATTCGGCCTCCCCGTACTCGAAGCAATGGCCTGTGGCACTCCTGTTATCACCTCTAACCTATCTTCGATGCCAGAAGTCGCGGGGGACGGCGCACTGTTAGTCAATCCCTACAGCGTCCAGGAAATAGCCTCTGCTATGCAAGAGCTTGTAACGGATGCCAAAGCTCGATCGCACTTGCGGCAACTCGGTTTGGCCAGAGCAAAACAATTTAGCTGGGAAAAGACAGGCCGGGAAACTGCTGCTATTCTCGATCGATATCTTTGACGAAGGAAGAGGGAAGAGGGAAGAGGGAAGAAGGAAGAGGGAAGAAGTCATTAGTCATTAGTCATCAGTCATTAGTCATTAGTCATTAGTCATTAGTGCTGTCGCCTCCGAGCTTTCCGTACAACGTCATCAGGAAGAGGGAAGAGGGAAGAAGGAAGACGGGAGAGCGAAGACGGGATAGGGAGAGGGAAGAAGGAAGACGGGAGAGGGAAGAGGGAAGAAGGAAGAGGGAAGCAGGAAGATTTTTCCAATCTCCCCCTCTCCCAATCTCCCAATCTCCCAATCTCCCAATCTCCCCCTCTCCCAATCTCCCCCTCTCCCCCTCGCTTCACCGAGGCACTATAGGCCCCTTTTACTTGTTGATACCCAACTGATCGCCGCGCTTGTACTGCTGATATGCAGCAAAAAACAGCCCCGACAGAGTAACAAAGATTAGACCCAGAACAATACCTGAAAGTAGCGGTTCTACCATGAGAGCTCCTTAACGTTAAGATTTAACAACCTATTTTTAATATTACCAGCACTTATACAGATGAATTTTCGCAAAAACGCCCTTCAAGCGTTCTTAAGGCTTGATCTCCCCGCTGGGAAGGATTAAGCTATGTTATGAGAAATAAATTTTCTTGTAGATACAATTTTTAAATTGAAATCCTTTGAATCACCAACTTGCCAGGAATGAAATTAAGAACCCGATCGAGCGACTTGCCATATTTGCGATCGCGGTGTTGCTTGCCATCATATTGGCGAGTATGACAATTCGTCAGTTTCAAGTCGCCGATCCCTACGTCAAAAGCGTACTGTCGCTGACTGGCAACCAGCTTCAGGGTTCAGCCATCTTTCAAATGAACTGTGCCGGGTGTCACATATCGGTTGCAGACAGTCAAGTCGGGCCTAACTTGCACCGAGTGTCCGAGCGCAAATCCGAATTCGAGCTGATCCGCCAAGTCACCAGCGGGCGAACTCCACCAATGCCGCAGTTTCAGCCTAGCCCGCAAGAAATGGCTGACTTGCTGGAGTATCTGGAACAAATTTGACCGCAGAATGGGAACGGAATTTCGTTTCCCTACTTCCAATTGTCTGGGTAAGGTGCGCGGCTTTTTTGAGATGCGGACTGAAGTCCGCACTACGAACCTGCGCGCGGTTAATCGATCGCACAGGATATTAAACCTCAAACCCGCAGGGAAAGCAGGGGTTTCAACTGCTACCTCAAACTCAAAGTCCACAAAGCGTGGACTTAAGCAGGCTCAAAGACTTTAGTCTTTGAGCCTGCTTAAGTTGAAACCCCTGCGTGCTGGGGACTGCTGACTAAACCAGCAAGCTAAAACTGCTCGCCGATAGCTGTGTCGGAAGTACGCCCGCCACTACAGCTAAAATCTGGTCGCTGTTAGCAAGCCCGATCGCACTTGAGCCATTATTTTCGGTAATTGACAGTTGATTGAAGTCCAAGCCTCCCACCAACACAAGTGAATCAACTCCTGCGGTGAAGTTGAAAATAGTATCAATTCCCGCGCCGTCTGCCAAGATAAAACCATTGCGGCCAGATCCGCCGACGAGGGTATCGTTGCCAATACCTCCAAAGAGCAAGTCATCGCCGGTGCCACCAAAGAGCAAATCATCACCGTTGCCGCCAATTAAGGTATTGTTACCGTCGTTGCCGCAGAGAGTGTCATTGCCCTCATCGCCAAATAGCACGTCGTCGCCAGCGCCTCCCAACATTACGTCATCGGCTTTGCCACCGTACAATAGGTCATCGCCTTCGTCGCCGCTGAGCGAGTCGTTGCCGCGATTGCCGTAAATCGTATCATTCGAGCGATCGCCAAAAATCAGGTCAAAGCCTTTACCGCCAAAGAGAGTGTCGTTATCGATGCCACCGTAGACAGTATCGTTACCCGTATTGCCATTGATGTAGTCGCCGCCCTGTTGGCCAAAAATCAAATCGTTGCCGCCCAATCCGAAGATCGAGTCACTGTTGGCCGTACCGACGATCGTATCGTCGCCGTTAGGGCCGTTGATGACATTACCCCCAGAAGAATTGCCGAACTGATTAGAAATAGGGTTTCTGGGGAAGTCTGCAGGGCAAACCAAATCTGTCGGTACAGGTGAAGGTGTCGGTACCGGTGCCGGTGCCGGTGTCGGCGTTGGTGTCGGTACAGGTGTCGGCGCAGGTGTCGGCGCAGGTGTCGGTGCCGGTGTCGGTGCTGGTGTCGGTACAGGTGTCGGCGCAGGTGCCGGTGCCGGTGTCGGTACAGGTATCGGCGCAGGTGTCGGAGTCGGTGTCGGTGTTGGTGTCGGTGTCGGGAAGTTCCCGAAGTTGATGCCACTGACAATAGCACCCGAAGTCAGCGTGATGTCGGCTGGGTTGGGCGTGCTTTGGGTGAAACCAGTTTGGTTGACTTCCCGGACGCTGTAGGTTCCCGGCGTTAGGTTCGCGAACAAGTAGTTGCCGCTGTTGTCGGTAGTAGTAGTAACAGCAGGCGCAGCAGGAGCTCCTGGGGTTGGAGGTACGACCTTAGTTAACTGAATTTGGAAATTGGGTAAACCCGGTTCTCCGGCTTCCTGAGTGCCATTGTTGTTGCTATCTCGGAACTTCAGACCTCGGATCGTGCCCGGTTCCGGCAGGAAGTTGCCGAAGTCAATGCCCGCGATCGCATCTCCACCAGCCACCGTAATCGGGGCGGGGTTAGGCGTCGTCTGCGTCCAGCCGGTTTGCGGTACTTCCCTTACCTGGAAAGTGCCTGCGGGTATGTCTTTGAGAGTGTAGTTGCCTAGGGCATCAGTGATGGTAGTCGGTTCGCCCTGTTCAAATATGCCATCGGGATTGATACTGTCGAGGAATATTTGCCAGTTTTGCAGCCCCAGTTCTCCGGCATCCTTAAGGCCATTGTTGTTGGCATCATTGAATTTTTGACCGCTGATGGTGCTCGACTTGAAGTTACCGAAGTTGATATTAGCGATGTCTTGACCGCTGACGACAGTGATGTCGGCCGGATCGGGGGTAGCTTGCGTCCAAGTAGGCTGCGAGACTTCCCGCACCTTGTAGGTTCCTGCTGACAAATCGAGGAATTTGTAGTTACCGGTGGCATCGGTGAGGGTGTTTGGTTCGCCGGTGTCAAGGGTGTCATTGCCGTTGGTATCGAGGAATATTTGCCAGTTGGGCAGTCCTGTTTCCTCGGGGTCTTTAAAGCCACTATTGTTGGCGTCGTTGAATTTCAGCCCGCTAATTGAGTTGGGCTTGAAGTTGCCGAAGTTGTTGTTTTGGGAGTCGGTGCCGCTGGTGACTGCGATCTTAAATGCCCCGGAAAGGGTAGGCGTGGCTGCGTCGGCGGGCGGCACAGTTTGCGTCCAGCCGGTTTGTCCAACTTCCCGCACTGTATAAGTGCCGGCTGGTAAGTTGGTGAACTCGTACTTACCGGCGGCATCGGTAACGGTGGCGTTGGTGCCTGTTTCTGCTGCTACTTGTTCTTGCACGCCGTTGTCGTTGGCATCCAAGTAAATTGTCCAGCCTCCTAGGGGTTCTTCTGCTGGCGCATCTTGCACGCCATTTTTGTTGAGGTCGTTAAATTTGATCCCGCTGATTTTACCGAACTGGAAGTTGCCGAAGTTTTGACCTGCGATCGGCGTATTACTAACGGTGTTAATTGTATAAGAAGCCGGGCCGGCGGTTTGTGAGAAACCGATCGGCACATCTTCTCTCACAAAGTACCGACCGATGCCAACGTTGGTAAAGCTATAAGTGCCAGCAGCCGCAGGCGCTGTCCCGGTAACTTGACTGGCGACTTCGGTATCGCCGGTATCTAAAGTGCTGTTATTGTTAGTATCCTTCAACAAGCGAACGGTAGTGCCGTTGAGGGGGGTATCGTCGGCAGAGAAGCCGTCGCCTGTGAGGTCGGTGAATTTGGTGCCGCTGACGGTGATGTTTTGGAAGTTACCGAAGTTGAGGCCCGCAACGGTAGCATTAGTTATCGTTGCGCCGCTTTCGGGAGTGATGTCGGCGGGATCGGTTGTGGTTTGTGTGGAACCTGTGGGCACCGTTTCCCGGACACGGTAGAGAGCACCACCTGCAAGGGGCTTCAATCCTGTGAAAGTGTAAGCACCAGTGGCATCTGTGGTGGCTGGTGTTCCGATCGCAGCCCCTGTGACGGAATTGGTTAAATTAAGCGTAACCCCAGCTACTGCCACATCCCCTGCATCTTGAGTACCGTTGCCGTTGAGGTCATTAAATTTCAGACCACTGATGGTCATGTCCTGGAAGTTGCCGAAGTTGACGGCGGTGGTACCAAAGAGATCCGTAGTACCAATGGTAGGCACAGTGGTAGGGGAAGTTTGCGTCCAAGTGGCTTGTGGTGTTTCTGCGATCGCAGTATTTGCCTTAGTATCGGTGAGGGTGTATTGACCCAAAGTTGCAGCAACCGCAGAGCTAACAGCAGTCTTAGTTCCTGCGGTAATAGTCCATCCACCTAAACCTGGATCTGTCGCAGCTTTAACGCCGTCGCCGTTGAGATCGTTGAATTTCTGACCCTGAACAACTGGCCCGTACTCGTAAGCACCGATGTCAACATTGGGTTTGGCAACGAGAGTATTGTCAATTTTGCGAGGGAAACCAGCGCCGCGTTGGTCGAAAGTAGTAGCGCCCACTGCCGTTGTGGTTGGGTCGCCTCCACCAATGGCAGGGTTGCTGCTGGTAGTTACGGGGCTATTGTCAACTAGGGCAAGGGTCAAAGGCCCGGCTGTTGCGCCGTTTAGTGCGGCAGCGGCGGCTGGTGCTAATACATTTGCGATAGGAACTGCTAATTGCTCAGTAGCCGCAAAACCTGTACTCCCGGTGATAACTCCAATCAGGTTGTTGTTCCCTGTGAATGCTCCTGTAACATCGGTGTTGGTAGCAGCAGTGTTGCCAGCGACGATCGTATTCTTGACCGTGACAGTACCACCGTTGTCAATTCCTCCGGATCTAGCAATCAGACTAGCCGGTGCGCCAACAGTAGCCGCTGTAGCAGAGTTATAGGCGATCGTGTTGTTAGTCAGCGTAGCTGCTGCACCTAAGTTAACGAAAATTGCACCGCCTGCCGCTGTACCCGCACCTGCGGTAGCATCACCAGCATTTCCACCCGTGACTGTATTGCTATACAAGGTGCTGTTGGTCAAGGTCAAGCTGCCGCCACCGACAAAAATCGCACCACCCAAACCAGCACCGCCACCACCTGCGGTAGTGCTACCAGCACCGCCGCCAACACCGCCAGCACCACCAGTGCTACCAGCACCACCGCCACCGCCCAAGCCACCAGCACCGCCAACACCACCAGCACCGCCAGCACCGCCAGCACCGCCACCGCCGCCAACACCGCCAGCACCACCAGCACCGCCCAGGCCAGCAGCACCAGCAACACCAGGAGGACCAGCAGCAGCACCGCCAGCACCGCCAGCACCACCGCCACCACCACCGCCGCCGAAGATTCCGGCACCGCCAATCCCACCAGGACTGCCAGGCCCACCACTGCCGGCGGTGGCTCCACCAGTACCACCAGTACCACCAATGCCACCAGTGCCACCAGGGAAGCCAGGGCTACCATTTCCAGCGGTGCCACCAGTGCCGCCAACGCCATTAGGAACACCACCAACACCACCGATCCCGGCCGCACCAGGAGTGCCACCAGCAACACCAGTGTTTAAGTCGCTGTTGCCACCAACGCCACCGCTGCCAAGAGTACCGTTACCGCCGATCGCCTGGTTGTTCGAGAAAGTCACTCTGTCAACAATTACGCTGCCAGTATTGATAAAAAGTGCGCCGCCTAAACCACCAGCGCCGCCACCACCACCAACTGGTGCGTTGCCACCTAATGCTCTTGCAGAATCAATGGTGAGGTTGGAGATGTTGACTGGGTTTGCACCGCTATCAACTACGAAGGCGCGGAAATTACTACCGCCCCTGATGGCAAAACCTCCGCCAATGATATTGGTGTTGTCACTAATTTTTGGCAGCAGCCCCGCGAGGGTGATATCCGCAGTCAGGGTAATTGTGTCAATCCCAGCATTGATGTTGGCAACATTGATGGCATTTTGCAGTGCGCCAAAGTCGCCAGCACTCTGGTTTAAGTCAGCTAGCACCCCACTATAAGCTTCTCTCGCTTCTTGGGAAAATGCCAATGCCGTCTCGATCTTCCCCGTAGTCACTTCGAGTTCCCAGTCTCCACCGAGGGCTGCACTACCGGTCAAGTTATCCGAAGCCGCAACTTCCGCCCCGGTTAGCTGGCTCAGCCTTTCTACGAAGGCCACACCGGCTTCTGTGGCGGCAACGTTGCAACCGTAAAGCAGAATTTCGGGTTTAGCTGTAGTTGAATAGTTCGAGGTTGCCGAGGCCGCTGGTAAAGCAAACCATGTTTCTAAATAATTGCGGTAGCTTTCAATATTGTTGAGATTGAGTTCTGTGGTTCCCAGTTGCAAGCTGGCTGCTGCGCCGTGAGACAAAATGTGGACGGCTGCAATGTTTTGCCACTGTTTGAGTGTTTCAGCGATTTGCTCGATGCCGTCCCGATCGCCCTTGAGAATAATAACTTCTGTATCTGGATTTACAGTTTCTGTTAAACTTGCCCAATCTGTAACTTGTGAATCTGCAAAAACTATCTGGTGTTTCGGTTCTTTATAAAATTCCACGCTTAAATTCCTCTGGTACACGCACACATCAAATTCATATCACAAACCCCGCACACCAGCGATCGAGCTTTTTCCTGCGCTGGTGTCTATCGTTAGCGAAGCCCGCCTCTACGGGGACTGCGCCAACTAACAGGATAGCCCTTAATTTTTATCAATCAAATAGATATTGACAAAAACTTTATTTTATGCTTTGCCAGCATAAAATGACTTAGTTTGATTGTTTAGAAGTTTTAAACGGGGATATTGTTCCGGCTGTTACAAAAATCTTGGAAAAGAGCGGCGTGCTATTTTTGGATTTTCCCGAGATAGGAACTATACCAAATTTGATAAAAATTGTCAATCTAATAATTAACTGAGGGCGATCGATATTTGTTTGTTAGTCAAGATTCATCAGTCACGGCGATTAGCTGTAAAGTGATGTTACCATAATTTTTTGCGGCTGAAAGATATGGATGCGCGATCGAACAACGGCGATAAAATTGGTTTGTAGTGAGAACCCACAGTTCTAGTTTTATGAGGACTCAAGTCCCCACTACAAACCTTTACCAAGTTTCTTGATCGGGATGATTGGAATTGCTCCATATTTCCACATCTAAATCGTTGAGATAAAACAGAGCACTTTCAATCTGTTGACTTGTACCGTTAAGTTCCAAATCAAACCAACCGTCATCCGAAGTTTTGACACCCAACAAAGCCGCATTAAAATTCACCGTCAAACCGTATTGCGAAATCAGGTTAGAAATAACAGGTTCCTGATGATATTCTTTAGGAACACGAATCCGAATGCGGGTTTGAGTTAATCTGGTGTCTCGTGAATCAGCGTGGGGGATATCTGATTCTTTGGTTTTGTGAAAATTGTCGATCGATTCAAATTGAAAATCGCTATTATTCTGGCTTAACATTTGAGGCTCCTAATGTTTATTTCCGAGGTAAGGTGCGTAGTGTGCACCTACATTTACTGAGAGTTGCGATTGGTTGGCGATCGCAAAAACACATCATTATATTTGATTACTCAACCTCCTTAATGCTAGTTTTCTTTTCCAAAACCTCCTGAAGCACGAGAGTAACAACTGCTAACAATCCGAGAACTACCGCCGCAGAAAAAGCCGATTGCGTCGCATATTGCTTGTAAGCATCTTCTACAAATAAAGGCAAAGTTTGGGTTTTTTTAGCAATATTTCCCGACACCACAGAGACGGCTCCAAATTCTCCCATCGCTCTAGCATTGGTCAAAATTACTCCGTAAAGTAAGCCCCAACGAATGTTCGGTAGCGTGACATTCCAGAAGATTTGCCAATCATTTGCTCCTAACGTTTTCGCCGCTTCTTCTTGATCGGTTCCCACTTCTTCCAAAACAGGAATTACTTCGCGGGCGACAAAAGGTAAAGTGACAAAAGCAGTTGCTAGTACCATTCCGGGGAAAGCAAAGATAACCTTAATTCCGGCACTCTCCAGCAACGGGCCGAACCATCCCAAGCGACCGTAAAGCAGTACAATCATTAAACCTGCTACTACGGGAGATACGGCAAATGGTACGTCTAAAATGCTGATTAAGAGTGTGCGTCCCGGAAATTTGTTGCGGCCGATAACCCAAGCTGCACACAAACCGAATACCGTATTTACAGGTACAACAATCAGAGTAATCAGCAGGGTGAGTTGTGCTGCTGACAGAAAATCTGGTGAGGTTAAGTTGCTCAAAAACGGATCTACTCCCTTTTTGAAAGCTTGGTAAAAAACGTTGAGAGCTGGAACAAATAAGATGAGGCCGAGATAGACGATCGCAATTCCGATCAAAGTTGGTTTTACCCAAGTTTTTTCTTTTTTCCGAGCTGAACCACCTGGTGGAAAGTTGTACTCTTTCGATAAATTAAGATTAGCCGTCATAGCGTCTTCTCCATGATTGTAAGAAATTTATAGCGAATAACATTGTCAGGGAAATACCTAACATGAAAGTGCCAATCACCGTGGCTCCTGCATAGTCGTACTGCTCTAATCGCTGGAAAATTAAGACCGGGGCGATTAAATCTTTAAACGGTATATTAGAAGCTACTATTACAGTAGAACCGTACTCGCCCACCGCTCGCGAAAATCCGAGGGCAACTCCGGTTAAAATTGACGGAAACAGTGGCGGCAAAACTACTCGCCAGAAGGTTTGAAATTGAGAAGCACCCAAGCACCAAGCTGCTTCTTCGATGTCTTTTTCCATTTCGTTTAAAACTGGCTGTACAGTCCGCACGATGAATGGTAAGGAAATAAATATCATGGCTACGCCTACGCCTAAGCGAGTGAATGAAATCTTGATTCCTAACGGTGCAAACAGCCCGCCGATCCAGCCGTTATCGCTGTAAACTGTGGCGAGGGTTAAACCTGCGACTGATGTCGGCAATGCAAAGGGTAAATCTACTGCTGCATCGACAATCCGTTTTAAGGGAAAGTCGTAGCGGACTAATACCCAGGCAATTAATGTGCCGAATACTCCGTTAATTAATGCGGCAATTAATGCGGTAAAAAACGTGACGTTGTAGGCGGAAAGGGCGATCGGGCTGGTGGCAATTTTCCAAAATTCGGCGGGGTTTGCTGTGCTGGCTTTTACCAGCATGGCTGTGACTGGGAGAAATAGCATGAGGCTGAGGTAGCCTATGGTGATTCCCCAAGGTAGGGTGATTTTGCCGATCGCTCTTTTGATGTTGGCGATCGCAGATTGAGGGTTGGTTGCTGGAGATGATACTGTCATAGGGTAATTTTTAACCGCAGATGAACGCTTATTTACTTGCTTCCAGGCAGAGCCTGGGAATGCCGATCTCAAGGCTCTGCCTTGCTTTTTGACGAAACAGCAAGTGAGGAAGATCGGAAAGCTTTACAGGGAGGCAGAGCCTCTGGATATGCGTTTCCAGGCAGAGCCTGGAAACGAGTAAATTCTGATTTGCTTAGCGTTTAATTGAACCTTGGATTTTGTCAAAAGCTGCTCCGTCATCAAAGAATTGCTTCTGAATTTCTCCCCAACCTCCTAAGTCTTGAGCTGTAAATAGGGTTTTGACGGGGGGATATTTTTGGGCAAATTCGGGTTCTTTGGCTACCGTGGCATCTATGGGCCGAAAACCTGCTTTAGCAAATTCTCGCTGGGCTTCTGGGGTGTAGAGAAACTTGACAAATGCTTCGGCGACTTCGCGGGTGCCGTGTTTGTCCACGTTTTTATCCACGATGGCGATCGGATTGTCGATCGACACATTCACGTCGGGAATAGTATAAGTCGGTTTTTCGCCTTTCTGACCTGCCAGAATAATCTCGTTTTCGTAGTTAATTAAGGCGTCACCTTGGCCTTGTTTGAAAAATACGTCGGTGGCTTCGCGGGCATCTTTGGTCAGGATGGGAACGTTTTTGTAGACTTTGCTCGTAAAATCTAATGCTTTGGTTTCGTCTCCTCCGGTTTTGACAACTGAGCCCCAAAGTGCTAGGAAATTCCAGCGAGCCACGCCTGATGTTTTGGGATCGGCGGTAATCAATTTCACTCCGTCTTTGGCTAAGTCTTCCCAATTTTTGATGTTTTTGGGATTGCCTTCGCGGGTGACGATTCCGGCTACGGATTTGCTGACGATGCCTTCGTTGGGCACTTCTTTTTCCCACCCGGGCGCAATGAGTCCGGCTTTTTCGATTTTGGCGGTGTCGAGGGCGAGGGCTAGGTGTACGATGTCGGCTTCTAATCCGTCAATTACGGCTCGGGTTTGGGAACCTGAACCGCCGTAGCTTTGGTTGAAGCTGACGGTTTGCCCTTTTTCTTTTTGCCACTGTTCTACAAATTTGGGAATTATCGCTTCGTGGGCGGCTTTGGTGACGGCGAAGGAAACGAGGGTTAGTTCTATGTTGCCTTTGTTGGCTGCTGGGTTAGCACCGCCAGTGGCTGCGGGGTTGCTGGGGGTTCCCTGCTGGCAGGATACAACGGCCAGACTTAAAGTTATTCCTACTAAAAATAGGGACAGGAATCTTTTGAGTGAAGTCAACGATCGATTTTTGGCTGCTGGTGGCTGTGGCGATCGGTGAAATTGTTGAGTTGGGTGTTGCTGGTGGCTCATTCTATTGGTTCCTATAGGGAAACTACGGTTTTTGGGTCGGAATACCGTAATTATGTTTGTGAAGTACGATTATAAACAGGCGCAAGTAAAAATAGCAACAAAAAAAATGAATTGGGGGAATTCGGGGTCGATCGACTATTCTCAAGTCTTACGCTCGGTGGTTTTGACTCAGATTCGCGGTAAAATGTAAACCGTATAAATACCATGATTGAGTCAAGGTGCTAAGCCTGCACGATACGCCTTACGGATGCGCTGGCTGCTCTCCCAAATAAGCGCGATCGCGGTAAGAGTCCAGCCTTGGCGAATATGCCTCACTCGCGCGATCGCCCTTGAGTTAAAAAAGTTTTGACTGATATGTCCTTACCCCGCCCCCTCTCAGACACGATAATTGAACTGTTGAAGCCTGTAGCTAGCGAATTGGGAGAAAGATTGGGAGCAAGCGCTGTTAACGAACGCTATGCAGAAATTGAGCCTTCGGCTGCTTCTTCGGCTTTGAACCAGCAAATCAAAAAAGACCCCCGCTGGATTAAAGCACAAGTGAAATATTTGCAGCGACAGCACAGCCGCGAACAAGAATTAATCGCGATCGCCAGCATAGAAGAAGAATGGGTAAAGGAAGAACGCGCCAATCGAGTTAAGGCACAAGAATTGAGAGATAAGCGGGCGATTAGCCGGCTTTGCCGCGAGTTAATGCGGGAGTTTCAATCAGAAGCAATTCGAGTTAAGCTGAGCGAAATTCAAACTATTTGGGACAAAGACAACTGGTTTTCTAATTTGAGCAGACAGGAAACCGAACAGATTTTGCAGCAGCAACAGCACCGATTGCTGCTGTTGGTTGCTCCCGCAAAAATTAGCCAAGATTGCCCGGATTCGTTTCGCAACAATCTAAATATCGAGCTGCCGGCTAAGTTGAGATCTTTTTTGAATCAGCACTACCCCCATCACGGAGAATCTTGTCCGGTTCAATTTTACGGAGACTATTTTAAAAAGGCGATTTCTGATATTGATGTGGAGCGGTTGCAGACTGTTTTGTCTCCCGTGCCGACAGCTATATTGTACAGCGATATCAGCGATTATGAAGTCAATTTTCATCTTGGTTTTTGGGGAATCATCAATCAGAGCGTTTCTCTAGTGGCGATGCACCCTTGGAATTGGGAAGAGGTTTATCAGCAGTTGGAAGCTGAGGGCAAAGATGAAAAGGTGAGCCTGCGGATTATTCGGCAAATAATTGTCACAATTCACAAGTTATTAGCGGCTTTTTTAGCGGATTTGTATTATTTAAATATTGATTTTACCCACGAACCTCAGCTATTCAAATTAGAGGCGGAATTTACTCAAGAATGGTTTTCTAAAGATTGGGCTCAACCGTATATTGAAACTCTTAAAGAAATTCAGGAACAGCAGCGAATAGTCTATAAAGGAGAGATGCGGCGGTTGGCGCTGCGAGAGGCGAAAGCTAGGGCAGAAAGGAAGCGTTTGGAGGATCAGGAACTCAAGCACAGAGAGGAAACTGAGGAGGCATCTAAACGAGCGAAGGAATTAGTTCACCAATTAAAAAATCTGAAATGGCGGTGCGTATATACGTTGCCGGGACATTCATCGTTTGTGAATTCTCTGGCGATTAGTCCTGATAGTAAAATTCTGGCTAGCGGTAGTTGGGATAAAACTATTAAGATTTGGAATTTAGAAAAAGGGGAATTAATTGGTACTTTGACGGGACATTCCGATCGCGTAAATTCTGTTGCTATTAGCTATGACGGAAAAATGTTGGTCAGCGGCAGTTCGGATGAAACAATTAAGTTTTGGAATTTGTACAACGGCGATTTGTTGTGTACTTTTCCGGGACATTCTATGGAAGTGAATTCGGTGGCGATTAACCCGAAGGGGCAGATAATTGCTAGCTGCGGCGGGGCAGATAATACGATTAAGCTTTGGAATTTGCGGACTGGTGAGTTGCTGCGGACTTTGAGGGGTCATTCTAACAATGTGAATGCGGTGGTTTTTAGCCCGGATGGTAAGATATTGGCGAGCGGTAGTTCGGATGCGACTAGCAAGGTTTGGGATGTGGAAAGCGGTAAGTTGCTGCGGACTCTTTCGGGGGTGAATGTGGGGGTGAATTCTGTGGCGATCGCGCCGGATGGTCAAATTCTCGCTAGCGTCAGCAATGATTATACGATTAAGCTGCGGAATTTGCATACGGGCAGTTTGTTGCGAATTTTCAATTCTCATTCTGCAAGGGGAAAGGGTGTAGCGAATTTAGGGATGAATGAGGCGCTACATATTTTGCAGAATTATGTAAGTAGGGGCGATTCGGTTGCTATCAGTCGGGACGGTTTGACTTTGGCTAGTGGCTGCGATGATAATACGATTAATCTTTGGAATTTGCATACGGGGGAGCTATTGAGCACTCTTAAGGGACATTCGGGTACTGTATACTCGGTGGCGATCGCACCTTCGGGCAATTTGCTAGCCAGCGGCAGCGCGGATGAGACAATTAAGATTTGGCGCTGCGATTAGTCATTAGTCAGTTGTTTGTTGGCAGTTGGCAGTTGTTTGTTGGCAGTGGGCTGTTGGCTTCGGTAAATTAACCAATAGTCATTAGTCATTAGTCATTAGTCAGTAGTTTAGACGATCTGCTGTGGCTGGGAGTCCGCCCTGTCGCGGCGAGAAGTTCAACAACATTTACCTACCGGGGCGAGAAACCGGGTTTCTGCGACAAATAGGGTTGAGTAACGAGAAATATCGGAAGAAACCCGGTTTCTGAGGTGTGGCTGCGCTCAAAAGACGATAATTTCGGTTTTGTCCTTGCGGGCAGGGGTTTTGGGCGAATTTGAAAAAAAAATGGCTGGGGGGGTTGCGCTAATGACTATAAGTTTGCTATATTAAGTTTCACTGCTGGTGTAACTCAGTTGGTAGAGTAGCTGATTTGTAATCAGCCTGTCGCAAGTTCGAGTCTTGTCACCAGCTTATTTAATGAAATAAAGGCTAGATAAAACTTCTAGCCTTTATTTTTTTGCATCGTGGGCGATCAACTCTTCATACGCTTGTCACCCGCCTCAGCAATTTTGATTATTAACGTAATCTTTTTTCTAAAAATAGAAATATTTAGAGCTATATTGAATCTGGCGATCGCCAACTTGAACATCTGATTATCAAGTTTGATTAAATGTTAGCAGCTAAGGTGAGCAAGCTATTCTAAACTAAATTTGTCAGCACTGTAGCGGAGCAGCGAAATGTCCCCTTGGGTAAAAGATCCACATTCAGGCGGAGTTAAAATCCCTCCGGCAGTTCAAGAACGGGTGAAGCAGCGTATTCTAGATTATGCTGCTGCTAACTACGCTGGTAAGTACACTCGCCTAGGCATCCGCTTTCGCAGTCAGTTTTGTTACATTGATGCCTATACAGAACCTGATGTCCCCGTAGATTTTCCGAGCAAAGAGCTTCGCATATCTCGTGAAGAATATTTAGAACGAAGGCGAAATACCCCCCTTCACCTGTGTCGGCTGCGTTACTTTAGTGATGAAGAAGCTTGGAGTCTGGGGTTTTACGCCTATAGCAGTGAAAAATACGAGCCTTGTATGTTCAGAAATGGCAGTTTCTACGGTACACCTGAAGAAGCCTTTAAGATCTCTTCTATGTACTTGCAATAACCCAAAATGAGCGAATATCAATATTACGAGTTTCAAAGCGTCGATCGACGTTTGACTCAATCCGAACAAGAAGCACTCAGCCAACTCTCTAGTCGCGCGCAAATCAGCTCTAGTAGAGCTATTTTTGTTTATAACTATGGAGACTTACCGGGCCAAGAAAAACAATTATTAATCAAATATTTCGATGCTATGTTTTACATAGCTAATTGGGGATCGTTACAGCTAATGTTTCGTTTTCCCAAAGGTTTGATTGATATCGAACTGATGCGGCAATATTGCGTTGAAGATATAGTTGAGGTTTCGGAAATTAATAATTTTGTCATTTTAGAGATTTCTATTAACGAGGAAGGAGGTTTTGATGGGTGGATAGAGGGAGAAGGAAATTTATCCTCTTTGATAGGTTTGCGCCAGGAAATTTTGCAGGGAGATTATCGTTTACTTTATTTGGCTTGGCTGAAAGGGATTACCTATCTTGATGAATTCGACGAAGATGAAGATGAGCGAGATGATGATGATGAAAAGGACGATGATGAAAATGATGATCGAGAAGGACTAGAGCCACCTGTTCCTCCTAATTTCGGTAAGTTCTCTTCATCGTTACAGGCTTTTATCGATATTTTTGAAGTGGATGAGCATCTACTGAAAACTGCAATCAGTGCGAGTGTTACTAAAGATTCAATTCCCGAAAGTAGCATCAAAAAAGCTATCAAAAAACTTGAACGTTCTGAAGTCGATACTTTTTTACTGCGGTTACTTAAAGGAGAATCTAATCTCTCTATTGAGTTGGGTAAGAAATTATCAGGAATGATAGAAGTTAGGCAAGAGCAAAATCCCGGCAAACGAACAATTCGTCAGCTTTTAGCAAGCGCAAAAAAGGAAGAAAAAAAGGAAGAATACAGAATAGAACAGGAAGCTAAAGCTGCACGAATCAGAGATTTAGAAGCTTTGGCTAAGCGAGAAACGGCTGCTTGGGAAGAGATAGACGCTCTTATTCAAAAAGGAACTTCTAACTCTTACGACCAAGTAGTGCCGTTACTTTTAAAACTGCGAGATTTGGCGGATTATCAAAAGCAGCAAATTAAGTTTTTAACACGGCTTCAAGAACTGCATAATAAATATAGCAGTCGCTCTGGATTGAAAAGACGTTTGCTTAAGGTGGATTTATAATCCAATAGGCTGGGGAGAGGACTATTTCTTGCTCGGAAATCCCCCTAAATTTTCCTGAAAAAGGGGAGTAGGGGTTGACTTTGATGCAGCTATTTTCCCGCCTTTTTAAGGGGGATCTGGCTTAACTGAACCTATTGAATTTTACCTAACGCAGCGCAGGCGGTTTTCAACCATTCAATTGTTGCTGCATTGAGTACGGGTGAGAGTTTCTCGATTACGGAGGCGTGATAGTTGTTCAACCATTGTAGTTGAGTTGTTGACAGCCGATCGACATTTATCAATTTTTGCTCAAACGGAATATACGTCAGCGGTTCAAATCCGTACCAAACCGTAGCGTTTTTTGACGGCATTTCCCTGACAACATAGAGATTTTCGAGGCGAATTCCGCCCCATCCCGGTTCGTAATATCCCGGTTCGATACTTGTTACCATTCCCGCTTCTAGGGGATATTGGACAAATTTGCTGATACCGTTGGGGCCTTCGTGACCGGCTAAAAATGCGCCGACTCCGTGCCCGGTGCCGTGTCCGTAGTCTAGCTGTTGTTGCCATAATACCGCACGGGCGATCGCATCTAATTGCGATCCGGTTGTACCTTTGGGAAATTGCTGCAGCGCACAGTTGATATGCGCGATTAAGACGGTTGTGTAGTGTTCGATTTGCAGCGCCGTCGGTTCCCCGACAATCATGGTTCTCGTATCGTCGGTTGTTCCTGCTAAATACTGCGCGCCTGAGTCCAGCAGCAGCAATTCTCCGGGTTTTAAGGTGATTTCGGGGCTTGGGGTTCCGTAATGTACGATCGAGCTATTTGCACCCGCACCGGCGATCGTTCTAAACGTTAAAGTCTGAAAATCCGTTTCTTGCTGATAAAAACTTTCGATGCTTTCTTTAACATCAAACTCAGTCAAAACCTTACCACTTTCTAGCTGCTCTGTCAACCACATTAAAGTCAGAACTTTCGCTCGACTTGCCTTAAAATTGGCTGATTTCATCTGCTCGATTTCCACAGGATTTTTCCGAGCTTTCATCCCTTCCACCGGATTCGGAGCAAAAACTATTTCAATCTTATTTTCAGTTGTTTGTTGACCTAAAATCAACTTGTACGTGCCTGCTGTGCTGTGCTTCGAGTCTAATAGCACCCGAACTTTATTCGGCAAATTGACGCACGATTCTAAGATTGACGGATAGTCTGCATAGGGAAGCACAGTTACAGCAGGCGACAATTCTTGCTTGATTTCTGCTGAAATGCGATCGAGATTGGTAAACAAAAACGCAGCATCTGCGGTGACAATCGCATAGGATATAAAAATCGGAATGTGGGGAATATCCGAACCTCGGAGATTGAACAGCCACGCTATTTGATTCAGGTTGCTAATTGGTAGCACGTCGATGTTTGCAGTTTGCATCGCTTCCCTGACTCGGACTAACTTTTGAGCAGCGGTTTCTCCCGTCAGAGATACTGGTAAACTAAATATCGGAGATTCGTCAATTGCGGGTAAAATTTCTGTAGTTTGTCGAACTTTGTCTGCTAAATTCTCCGATATCGCTACGAGTTCAATTCCAGCAGTTGCAAATTTTCTGATCCAGTTTTGATATTGCTCTGTCGCGACAGTAAACGGGTCAAAACCAAATCTAATTTTAGTTGACTTTTGGGCAGATTCTACCGCGATTTTTTCTAAGGTTTCAATTAAACTTAAATTTCCTTCTAAGCCGAGTTTCGATATTTGAATCAGTGCAGCATCCACTTGCAATTCCGCTTGTTCGTAATAGCGGGAATCCACAAACAACCAAGCAGCATCTTTCCCAACCAACAAATCGCCGGCCGAACCAGTAAAACCGGAAATCCAAGCTCGCCGCTGCTTGGCTGCTGGAACTGATAAATTTAAGTGTTCGTCAACCGCTGGAATTAAATAGCAATCTAAGTCGTAACTTGCCATCAACTCGCGCAAGTCTTTAAGCTTAGCAGCGGGTAACATTTTAATATTTTTATCTGTTATTAAATTAGTTGTAACCATTTTTTACATCCTATTTTACTTGTTTAAAATTGCCTTTAAACCTTTGACCAACCTGCTAATTCCTGCGGCCGCTGTTTCAGTTTCCAGAGCACCGTAAGCAACGCGCAAATAGCAGCCGCTATCCATGCCGAAAGTTGTACCGGGAAGCACTGCTACGCGATATTCGCGAATTAATTGTTCTACTAATTCCATTGTATCGAGTTCTGTGTCAACTTTTAAGAAAAAGTAGAAAGCTCCGCAGGCTGGGGAAATTGTACACAGATTTTGGATGGTATTGAGTTCGTTTAATACGAGTTGTCGCACGGATGCGATCGCGCTTACATAATTATCGCAGTAAGCTCTACCAACTTGCAAGGCTCCCAAGGCTGCATATTGAGAAATTACCGGCGGACAAATTAAGATAGTATCCTGAATCTTTCTCACGGAAACCAGCAAATGTTCTGGGATTACCATATACCCGATGCGCCAACTCGCAAAACCGTAGGCTTTAGAAAGGCTAAACAGGGAAATTGTATGTTCGCTGCTGTGGGGAAAAGCTGCGGGAGAACAGTGTTTAACGCCGTTATAGGTGAAATATTCATAAGCTTCGTCGCTGATGTGATAAATGTTGTGCTGGCGGCAAATTTCGTTTACTTCGCGCAGTGATTCAAAATCATAAACTACGCCTGTTGGGTTGTTGGGTGAAATGGTGACAATTGCTCGCGTTTTGTGAGTAATTGCTTTTTTGATCGCATCGATATCGAGTTGATAGTTAGCGTCGGTTTCTACTATGACTGGGCGGCAATTTGCCATGATTGCTGCCATTTCGTGGTTGAAATAATAAGGTGATTGGATAATAATTTCGTCTCCCGCCGAGGTGATGGCAAGAATGGCGTTGGTAAATCCCATGTTGCTGCCGGCGGTGACAACAATGCAGTTTTTGTTGTTAATTTCTATGCCGTTATCTGTCTTTAGTTTGGCTGCTATTGCATCTTGTAATTGGGGAATTCCTTCGACGGCTTTGTATTTGTGATTGTCGGGGTTTGCGAGGAATTCGGGGATTTTGTTAAATGATTCTTGGGGCGAATTGTAGTAAACTACGCCTTGTCCTAATGATATTGTTCCCGGATTTTGGCGGATTAGTTCGCCTACTACTGGAATTATTGGCGATTGTACCGATTGCATTCGAGTTTGGTGATTGTTCATTTAATTTAACTCGGTTTTAAGGATTAAATTTGTTTGTAGACGGCGGTTGAAACCGCGCCTACAAAAGGGAAGTCCGCCTTCGCGGACTGAATAAAATAACTGAAAAAAACAGCGTAATTTTAACTGCCTAATCTTCAACCCGCGCACCATCCGGGTTTTGTTTGTGTAGACGCAGTTTGAACCGCCCTGGATTCTAAACTCTTTCAACTTCTATTCTAGAACCTTGGGGCGACTTGAAAACTTTAACTTGGGCGGGCAATCTTTCGCCCAATCCTCGAACGTGGGTAATCACTCCAATTAGCCTTTCTCGCTGCCGCAAAGATTCTAAAATTTGAGTAACGCTTTCGAGAGTTTCTGCGTCTAAGGTACCGAATCCTTCATCGAGAAATAAGCTGCCCAATTGGGCTCCTTGAGATAGTTTTTCTGATAAAGCTAAAGCCATTGATAGGGAAGTTGCAAAGGTTTCGCCGCCGGAAAGGGTGCGGACTCGTCTCGCTTCGCCGCCGTTCCAATTATCTGTTACCCAGTATTCGCCTTCTTGGTTTTTTAGCTGGTAGCGATTGTCGGTTAATTCTTGCAAAATTACGGTGGCGCTGCCGACTAATTCTGCTTCTAAATGTTCTAAAATGTAGGATTGAAATTCGTTGGATTTCAGATTTTGCGCTAATGTGTGGTAGGTTTGCTCTTGTTCTGCGAAATTTGTGATTTGCTGCGACAGTCTTTCGGATTGTTCGAGGGTTTGCGCTGCTACTTGTACCCACGCTAAAAGCTCGGTGCGGTTGTTGTTGGCTTGTTTGAGGTTCTCTTGGGCGGTTTGTTTTGCCGATCGCACTTGTGCTAAAGTATCTTCATCGGTAGTCCGACCCGCGATCGCCTCGCTCAAATCTTTCGCCCGCGTCTCTAGCTGAATTTTTGACTCGCGCACGGATCGAATCGCATTTTCCCACTGCAATTGTTCGTTAACTAATGTCACCGCTGCTAAAAAAGTCTCTTCGGTGAAATCAGCCGCTGTTAATTTTGCCAACCAATCCAGATTTAGCTGCTGTTTTTCCGCCTGAATTCGTGCAAAAACCTCTCCCGCTTGTTGCTCTCTTTCTGCTGCTTGAATAGCAATATTTTGAGCAAGTTGATAAGATTTTTCGGCAATTCTCAGCCGATCCTTTAACTCTTGCTTGTCTGTTTCTAAAGCCTGTGCTAAATTAACATAAGGTTGATATTCGGTAATTTGATAGAGCGCGTTTACACAACTTTGTAACTGCTGCTGTCGGCGGTCAGATTCGGCGATCGCCTCTTGATATTCCTGCTGTTTAGCAGCTTTTGTCGTCGCTGCAAAATTTAATCTTTCTTCGTAATTATTATATTCCAAGGATGCGATTTGGAATTGCTGCTCAATTTCTCGGTATTGGCGATCGCTCTCTTTAAGAATTGCCAACTCCTGCTGTAACTGCGACACTTCCCATTCTCGCTCCTCCAGAATTTCCGATATTTGCTGCTGCAATTCGCCAACTCTTTTCGCCGTCAATTCTAACATTTGAGCAATTTCCGACTGTTTTTGCTCGCAGGATGAAACTGCACTTTTTCCCTCAGCCACGGCCATTTGAGCTGATTGAAAAAACTGATTTGCTGTCGCCAGTTTCCGGCGCAAACCGGCAACATCTACAATCTTAGAAATCGGTAAAGGAGGGAGCAAATCGCTCTCAGGATGCACCCCGCCGCACACCGGACAAGTATCGCCAGAATTCAGCGACATTCTGACAGCAGCAACAGTCTCTAAACGCGCCGCTTCCGCATTAGCAGTTTCCGCCGCTTCTAACTCGTCGCTGCACTCTTTGAGCCGGATTTCTGCCGCTGTTAAATTAGTGACAACTTCGACATAATTCTGTTGAGCGCTTTCTTTTTCTGCCAGAGACTTACCCAACATTTCCTGCTGACTTTTTCCCTGCTTGGCAATAAGCTGAAGTTCCACCAATAAAGGTGCAATTTCCTGCAACTGCTCTAAACGCTTTCCTCCCGGCGAAGACTGTTCGAGCAGTACCGCTGCTCTAGTAACTCGAAAACCCGCATTCTGAATTTTAATGTTAGTAGCTTGCAATTCTTTTTCTGCCGCTTGGAAAAAGCGGAGTTTTTCCTGTTGTCTTTTTTGGGCGATTGCCACTTCTTTTTCTAATTGAGCGCGCTGTTCTTCATATACTTTCGCAGCAGCCAGAGCATCTTCACGAGCCTTAAATTGTGGTGCTAGTGCCTCTGCTTTGGCTTGAACCGCGTCAAGTTGCTGTTGCTCTGCTGCTAGCTCGCAGCGAGCTTTAATTAATTTTTCCCGCGCTGATTTAGCGGCTTTTTCGGCAGTTTCATTTTGACTGCGAGCCGATCGCACTAAAGCCCAATCTCCCTGTAAATGATTGGCAGCTTGCGCTCTTTCCAAACGCTGTGCTAAAATTTCAATCTCGGCGGAACTAGCATTTAACTCAGCCAATTTTTGTTGTAATTCTTGCCAGCGAGCGATTTGTGAAAATAGCTGTTCCTCTTCGTCTAACGTTTTCTGAGCTTTCATCACGGCGCGCTCGAACTCAGGTAACTGCTGCTCTAAAATCCCAAGTTGCGATCGCTTTCCGGCCACCTCATCCGCCGTCGGCGCGCTCAAGTCAGCTAACTGCCTTTCCACCATTTCCCGTTCCTGTTTCAGCAACTTTGCGAGCTCGTTTGCTTCCTTCCGCATCTGCTCAAAAATCTCAAATCCTGCTAGCTGCCGCAAAATTTCTCGGCGCTTAGAAGCATCCCCTTTAATAAACTCATCAAACTTTCCTTGAGGCAGAATAATTGCTCGTGTAAAAGTATCAAAATCCATTCCTAAAATTTGTTCGATCGTATTTTGCACTGCAACAATACTCGTTCCCAAAGTTTCCCACTCGCCGTTTTGCCAGCAGTCCAAAATCACCTTATTTTCAGGAGTTTTTGGACGAAAACGCCATGTCCGCGTCACCCGATACTGGGCAGAACCCACAGTAAAACGTAACTGTACCTTTAAATTTTTACTACCTTGACTTGCTAAATCGCCTACTTGTTTGCCGCTGCGAGTTGTCGTACCAAAAAGCGCGTAAGTCATGGCATCTAGCAGCGAAGATTTGCCCGCACCCGTAGCACCAGTAATTGCAAACAAATCGAGTTGAGAAAAATCTAAACGCTGTTCCCGGCGGAAGCTGGTAAATCCTTCGAGTAAAAGTTCTAGTGGACGCATAAAAGATTTTAGATTTTAGATTTTGGATTTTAGATTTTGGAATTTTTACAATGATGTTTTTCCGAGTGCTATGGCACTTATCAAGTCCATTCGGCATCGGGAGTAATGGCAAAGAATTACCAATTACCAATTACCAATTTAACTATTAACTGTTTCCTTAAACTTCTTGTACAAATCCTGAAATCCCTCCAATACAGCGGGTTGTGGTGTCGTTCCCAAGCGGTTTTGGTAATAGTTGCAGAACTCTGCCGCCGGATCGAAATTGTTGGGATCGATATTAGTCATTTCCGTGGCTTCTAGCGGTGCATCTCGATAGCGCGGTTCAATCAACAACGCTTGAGAACAGATTTGCCGCACGCGATCGGCTAATCCGATTTGCGGGCTGTCTAGATCGACAATTACCTTTAAGAAACCAGGATGATATTGATGAGCTTTTAAAACAGCATCAAGATTGTCATTATCACATTGAAGCACTTTTAACGGTTTGTTGCAAGCCACAGGTTTAAATTCTACTTTTGCCTGACTTCCCGGCTCAACTTCTATCAAACAAAATCCTTTTTCCTGTTCGGCTTCTCCGAAATCTAACTGAATTAAAGAACCGGAATAATAAGCGAGGGAATTCTTAGCAATGCGCTGGTGGATGTGGATGTGTCCGAGGGCGATATACTGGGCTTCTGCTGGCAGAGTTTGCGATGAAAGCAAGTATTTTTCTCGCGTGTAATAAGCGACTTCGGATTTGGCCAAGCGAGCGCCGTCAATGCTCATGTGTCCCATCAGCATATTTACAGTATTGTCGCGAAAATCTGTAGTTAAATCTTGCAGTAAATCTGCTACAAGTTCGCGGTAATCTTGGCGGATTTTGGCATCGCCGGAGTGCCAGATAGCATTAGCATCTAACAGTCTTTGTTCGGAAGCAAAAGGCATCGCTCCCACGCAGAGTTTACCGCTTTTTGTATTAAGAATAATGCTGCCGCCGTCGGCGGAACGCTTGGGTTTGCCTAGGGCGCGAACGCCGGCGAGGGAGAGCAATTGGGCGATGCTGTCGATGCGGGATGCGGAATCGTGATTGCCGGCGATCGCAATTGCGGGAATTCCGGCAGCTTGGAGCTCGCAGAAAAAGTGATAGGCAACGCGCTCAGCGTAAGCTGGAGGGTTGGGAACGTCAAAAATGTCGCCGGCGACGAGCACGGCATCGACATCGAGCTCTTTGGCTTGTTTCAAAATCTGTTCGAGGGCGATCGCAATTTCGGAAGTGCGATCTATCCCTCGAAAACGCCGCCCCAAATGCCAGTCAGCAGTATGAATTATTCGCATAGTAAGAAGAAGGAAGATGGAAGAAGGAAGAAGGAAGAAGGAAGATGGAAGATGGAAGATGGAAGAAGGAAGATGGAAGATGGAAGAAGTCATTAGTCATCAGTCATCAGTGCTGTCGCCTCCGAGCTTTCCGTACAACGTCATCAGGAAGATGGAATATGGAATATGGAATATGGAATATGAAATAAAAGATGCACAGAAAGCTTTTAGGAGAGCCGTATTTTATGTTTAATTAGGTAAATTGATAGTGGATTTATTTGTCAAGTGTGCAAGTTCATTTCATACTCGATGTATTCTATCACTTATCTTCAACCGATGGGCGGTTAACTCGAATCAGCATCCCTCTCAAAGTTTCTAGATTAGAAATAGCCTCATTAATCCGCGCAGCCTGCCGCTCCCTATTTGAATCATCTTTACAAACAATGATACCAGCATGGTCTGGTTGTAATGTATGCAGCTTGATAAAATGACGGCGATTGAGTGTTAAAATAGCGCGGTCAATACTCAATGCAAAAGCTAATACTTCATCATCAGGAATTTTTTGATTAGCATTTCCTGCTTCCTGTACTGTCAGGACATCGTGACCTAAAGTCCTTAGAAATTCCACAACTCGCTTTGGATATTGTTCATCTGCATAAAAAGATGCCACTTTTCAATCATCCTCATTTTCTTGAATTGCTGTTTCAATCTCGTCAGGATAGGCCTCAGCATAAGCCCAAGCATTCGCCAAGTCAGCAGCGCGCAGAGTCGGATAATCTTCTAACAGTTCAGATTCCGAAATACCTAAACGACGAGCATTCACGAGCACCCAAACAGGAATCCGCGTTTGTCTGATGCAAGCATCGCCACCACATACGCCAGGAGTCTTTTGAATTCCAGACCAAAAGTTGGTTAAACTTTGGGCGAGTAATTGTATAGCTTGAGTCTTTTCCTCGGGACTTAACGCTAGGAGTTGCGGTTGCAATTCTTTCAGTGTCATATTCGCAGCTATTGAGTTCATAAATATTAGCTTATTTTGGCATACAAGTATTCTAGCAGTGACTAAATCAAAATTTTCATAGCACTCCTGGATCGATACCAAAGAAACCGGGTTTTTATGGAAATTCAAGGTGGGAAAGCCATATTTTGCACCAAACCCGGTTTCGACGCACTCGCGGGTAAATTTTGTCTCATTCAATAGGTTTCACATCGTGAAACCGAGTATAATCAACCACCCGCCTGCCATCCGGCGTTCTCAAAATAATATCTACAAACCGCATATTCCACATAATTTCCGACGCTATAAAAGAATGTCGCGCGTTAATAGTTTGCGAAACTGTTTCATCAATTCCCGTGAGCGTAATTACAATTTCCGCTTGTTGCTCCATCAAGTCTTTAGCAGTAATTTGGTACAAAGGACTGCTCTCATCAATTGCGTGCATTACCGTCCAAGTTAAGGAAAAAATACGAGATTGATTCCGCATTAATTGCAAATCGTAAAAACGCCGCATAAATTCTCCTTCCGATGTTACTTCGTCGCGGATCAAAGTAACTCCCTGCTGGGCTTCTAAAATTTGATTGAAGCGCTGATTTCCCGCGCGATACATCAGAGTGGGAACGCCGTTGAAAGGAGCGATTACTGCTACGCGGCTGAAGATAACTCTAGCGCTTGGCCGGGAAAATTTTGAAAAAGCTAGTCCCGTCACCATCGCCACTCCCCACAAACCCAAAAACGCTTCGAGCGCGACTATAATATTAGCGTAATCGGTGCGGGGAAACATTGCGCCGTAGCCGATCGTCGCCATTGTTTGCACGCTGAAATAAAAGGCATCTTTCAAAGAACCAGGCCGAGCATTAGCAATGCAATCTCCTCCCGCCAAGTAAGCTAAGGCAAATAAACCATTCATGACTAAATACGAAAGACAAATCAGAATGAAAAATTGCGGCCAAGAAAGAGTTAGCAGCTTGTGGTAGAGGTCGGCAAAATGCAGGCGAGGTATTCCCAACTTCACAATATTTAAGGTGGATTTTTCTTTTCGGCCGACTAAACGAGACGGTTGCGGGCGGTTGCGGTGCATTTTCATTGCGATTTGTAACTGCTGCTGTTTCAATTTGTAACTATTGCTGGAAGCGGGAAAACTTATCCCTTAGACTGATTTTTAATTTCAAAAATTCAGATCGCAGCGGAGTTGAAAATGGTTGAGCTTAACTGGCGTGACTGTGTGGTGATGGTTTCTTTTATGGCTTCAATTGCAGGTCTGCTGTTGCTGGGCGATAAGCGTGAGTCGAAGCTGGCGGGCGATCGTGCTTTAAGCGAAGAAATGCTGATTGAGATGAGCTTTACTTACTGGATAGTGTACTGCATTTCTGTCTTCGGGCTGAAACTTCATTTACCAGAGGATAGCTGGTTATTGCTCAGTTTGAAGCTGACTACTGTTCTTTCTTACTTGTTGACTGCTTCTAGCATCCTCAGCCTGCCGCTGCAACGCATGGCTGTCAGACGAGTTGAAGATTGAAAACTACGGGTTATATCATTTCCGGTGACACCGGAATGATGTTAACTGTTGACTGTTGACTGTTCACTGTCAACCGTCAACAGTCAACTCAAATTTACTATTCTGATGAAGAGAGGATTTGATATTAGTTATTGAGGATTTGAGTTTTTACCGATTGGATTTCAGAAGAAATGAAGTCCTCACTACTAACTTATTTGAGTGATATTATTGCTAGCTGTTAGTTGGATTTAAGAAGGAATGAAGTCCTCACTATAGCCCAATACGGTTTACTTAAGACGATCTCCCTGGCACACCCCTTAAAAAGGGGGGAACAAGAATCCCCTCAAAGTCAACCCCTACTCCCCTTCTTAAGGGGGATGCGAGGGGGATCTCAGGGGCATAAATATTTTAAGTGAACCGTATTGCACTATAGCCTTTCTTAAAAAAGTGAGGTATGCCCTATGCCCTATGCCGCATAGTACCTCATAATATGAGAGCACAGAAAGGCTATACTAACCTATGTTAGCGATATTATTCGCTGAGAACTTGTTTATTTGTTGGTGAGGTGAGGAAGGCTGACGTAACGCGCCCAAAAGGGATCGAGTAGATCGCCCTCGCCCTTGATATTATCTTTTTTCTCCTGCTTTCCTAGGGCTGCGGAAATCGTAGAAAATATCCTTAAACTACCGGTAATCAGGCCTTGGGGATTTCGCAGCGGTAAACTTGAGACACAGACATCGATTAATGAACCGTCTTTGCGCTGCCGCTGGCACTGCTTGGCAACTGGCGCTTTTCCTGCCAATTCTGACTGAAGCATAGCGCTAAAGTCGAGAATTTCATCGCTCGGGACGATCGGCAAAATCTTCCCCAAAACCTCAGATTCTTCCCAGCCCAAAATTTGCTCCGCCGCCGGATTCCACAGCGTCACCGAAGCCGACGCATCGACAGCAATAACCGCCACCGGCAAAGCTTCAATTAACCCTTCTAAAACTTGATTGGTTTCGCACAATTTAGCCTCTACTAACTTGTGTTCGGTGATGTCCTGACAAGCACCGTAAACACCTACAGCGCGATTCTCGGCTTCATCCCACACAACTTGCCGGCAATCCCACAGCCAGCGGATTTCACCGGATTTTGTGACAATTCGATATTCGCTGACTTCCTTGCTGCTGCTGCAGGAGCGAGACTGCATTTGTTCCTGCAGCATTTCTCGATCTTCGGGATGAATGTAGTTGCATTCGGGCCAACCGGAATTTGCGATTTCTGATGCACTATAACCTGTAATCCGAGTAAAAGCTTCAGTCATCCACTCGCAGGCCCATGTTCGATCGGGCAATAGGTTAAAAGAATAGGCAAAATCTGAGGTAATTTCCGAGAGAATGCGATACCGGGATTCTGATTCCCGCAAAGCTGCTTCGGCTGTTTTAAGTTCGGTAATGTCTCTATTTGTAACGAGAACTGCTTCGATGCTACCCTCCGCATTTGCGATCGGGCTAAAAATGTAACTGCAATAATTCCTGCGCCCGGTGCGCGGATTAATAAACTCTGTTTCTGTTGTTAAACTTTCTCCTGTGGCTAGTATATTTTTCCAGCAATTATTGTGGAGTTCGATCAGTTCTGGCGGCCAGCCAATTTCTCCTACTGATTTGCCTAAAATGCAGGTTTTTGACAGCGGAGTTAACTCTAATCCGGCGCGATTGATATAAGTTAACCGCCCTGCGCGATCGAACATCAAAAGTCGGCCCGGTGTATTTGAGAGGACACTATGGAGCAGGTTGGTTTGCTGTAGGAGCTGAGAGTGGATTTTTTGCAGCGCATCTTCTTGGTTTTTGCGAGCCGTGATATTTTGAAAGAACACAGATAAACCTTCTTCCGACGGATAAGCCTCGATTTCCAACCAGATATTTTGCTGCTCGTAATACCATTCAAATTTAACAGCAACATTACGGGAGACGGCATTGTGAAGTTCCTTAAAAAAAATCGTCTTTGCGCTTTCTGGAAACTGCTCCCAAATATTTTTACCTAAAAGCTCTTGACGCTTTCTGTACCAGCAATCTTCTGCTTTCTGGTTGATGTAAGTAAACTGCCAATGGCGGTTGAGCGTATAAAAGCCCTCTGTGATGTTTTCTAAGATATTAACGATTTGCTGTTGCGATTTTTCTAACGCTGCTGCTGAGAGCTTCCGCTCTGTGATATCGCGAGAATTGATTACTATGCCGTTGATGCTGGAATCGTGCAGCAAATTGTTAGCAATGCTTTCTAAATATACCCAGTCACCGTTAGCGTGGCGTTTGCGATATTCTATGGGCGGTGCAATCCCCGGTTGTTTGAGCAAGTTGGCAAAATATTCCTGCCAAGCAGGGGCATCATCTGGGTGGATTAAATCATTATATAATTTACCGATTTTTTGTTCTGGTTTGTAGCCTAAAATCCGCTCTAGCGCCAGCGAAGTTTCGTCTCCTATCCGCCCGTCAGCTTCAATAATTGTGATTAAATCGGAAGAATTTGCGAGGAGAGTGTGCAATCTTACTTCTGCTTTTGTCAGCACCTGAGTCACTTTTTTGTACTGCGCCTGACTTTCGTCTAACTGCTGCTCTAAATTTCTGATTCGAGCACCTTGGTGAGATACTTTAAGTTCTAAAATGTGGTTGATTTTTTCTGATTTAGTTTGCTTTTCTTTTGTTGATAAAATTTGCTGAGTTTCGACTGAAAATTCCTGCAAAGAGCAGGATAAATTGTTAATATTACTGGGAAAATTTTCTTTTTGTTCTAGAGGTAATGGATCGATATGTTGCTGTAATTCATTGAAATGCTTAAATACTTGTGTGTTCATTGTAGTAAGCGCTCAAATTTGCGACTATAAAGTTTTTTAATTTGTTTGTTCATTGTAACACTCGATTCATGTCAAGTGTCAAAAGTAATAAATTTTAAAGTTTAGCGGTATAGCTTGAATGGCGATGCTAGTTCCCTGTGGCGCAGTCGATCGCTAATTTGAGAAAGTTTGAAAAAATATTGGACTAAGTAATATCACTGAAAATAGTTGTATATTTTTTATTTTAAAATTAGTTGGTGATACTTAGTGCTGCCGAATTTGAATGAAAGTTCGATCGAGCTTTGAGTTTGTACCGACTTCGGGTAGGAGTTGAAACCTTGTGATTATCCACATCTCCTGCAAACCCTCACAGCAGTTATACCGCTAGGGAATCAATTCCCTAGCGGTATAGCGTCAGTCGGTTTTAACCGACTAATACCGTTGAGAAAACAATATTGTTTTTAGTCGATCGCCATAAATAAGGTTCATAGCGCAGACTTAAGGATCGAAAACTTAATAACTTAAAAACCTCCTACAGTCTTCTCTCCTGTAAGTTGCCAGATCGAAGGAGGCTCTTCCTCGCCTATCTGCATTACCAGGCATAGCCCGAAGCCCGATGCCCGATGCCCGATACCCGATGCCCGATTCCCGATTCCCGATTCCCATCTTAAATTATTGCCAATTCCCCACGAGTATGAAAGGTGCCCAGTAATAGGGATTTTTATATTCTTGGTTTTGCAGCAAGGTTAATTGAGCGTTGCGGAGGGCTTCAGCTTTGCTGGTTTTAGAAGCAGCAAGCTGCCGATAAAACTCAGTCATAAAGATAGCAGTAGATTCGTCGTTGACTTGCCAAAGCGTGGCGACTGTGCTCCGGGCACCCGATCGAATTGCCGCCCCGGCCAAACCCAAAGCCGCGCGATTGTCGCCCGAAGCTGTTTCGCAAGCACTCAAGACTAAAAGCTCGATCGGCTGTTGGTTATCCCCAGTGCGCGATCGCAGCAGTCGATCGAACTCCTTGACATTCACTTTCTCATCCCAAGTCACAATAAAAGTATCCGCCGCATTCGAGCTAAACTGACCGTGAGTTGCCAAATGGACGATCGGGTAAGACAAAGACTTAATTCGTTCCTGCAACCGCCCGCTAACAAAATCTTCATTCAGCAGGTCAGTAGCGGGAATCTGAGCAGAAATTTGTTGAATTTCTCGTTTCACCCCCGGCAAAGCCGAGAAGCCTTGACGCGCTTCTGAGAGGGCAGCCGCGAGCACTCTTAACTTAACTTCCCTCAGCGGTTTGGGTGTCAGCAATTGCAGTCCTGGTGCCAAAGCAATACTGTACTTTTCTAGCAAAAACTTTTCGCCGTCGTGCAGCACCGCCATCGGCAGATTTCGCAAATAACCGTCGAGTACAAATACCAGAGTTTTAATTCCGCTGGCAGTCAAATCAGCCTCTGCGGGGCGAATTAACCAGTCGTAAACCTGTTGGACGGCGGGCAACCTGTCGCGGGGAAAAGCAGCAGGCCGGATCGTATTTTTGGCTAGTCTGAAGGCTGTTTCTAACTCGGCTTGAGACTTATTGGTAGTGTAGCGGCGCAGTGGTTTGCCGGGAATTGATAAAATCACCTCCAAACGATCGCTCAAAATAATCGGATAAATTACCGCAGCAGCAGGATCGATTTGCTCGATCGACTGTGGTTTAGCATCAGCGCAAGCATCCCGAAAAAAGTTATCCAATTCCGCCAACTGCAAAGATTCCACCGTTTGGCGCGCCAGTTTCAATTTAGCTTGACTCGGAGATTCCTCTGCCAAAAGCAGTCCGACTAATTCCCGATAAACCGGTTCGGCGCTTTCCCGAAACGAAAATTGTACTTCGGGATTCACTGTCACCAAATCGCCCCGCAGAGAAGACAATACATTTACAGCTTGAGTATATTGGGCGATCGCCCCTTCTGTATTTCCCTGAGCTTTCCGAATCCGTCCGAGTTGCCACAATAATTGATAGGCAATATCGGGAGATTCAAACACTGGTGCCAAACTCAAAGCCTGATTTGTCAAACTTTCCGCCTGCTGATGCTGCTGCTGCAATTCCGAAAGTTTGCCCCTAGCTGCCAGAATGTAAGCTTGTATGCGTTTGTCGCCCAAACTATTTGCCGGTGCTGCTGAGCGTTCGAGCATTTTGTCAACATCGCTTAAGCTCAAAGTTTTTGCAGGCGACTGAGCTAATTTCATCAAGCTTTGAGCTAGGTTAATTCGAGCGTAAAGTCCCGCACGATTTGAAGCCAATTCAGCGGTTTGAGGTTCGATGGAACGCCACAAAACCTCTGCTTCCGACCAGTTTGTGCGATCGACCAACAGACTTAATTTGTTCAACTGCGCCTGAATTTGTAGAGGCGTTGCGACTGCGATTGCCGCCGAGCGATCGTAATATTCTAGAGCCGAGGCTTCCAAGTCAGCCTGCTGTCGGGTGTTCAAACCCGGTTTATTACTTTTCGCCCGCGCCGTATTTCCCAGATTGAGATAAATTGCCGCTTCATCTTGTTTGATACCTAATTTTTGGGCTGCTGTCAGTGCCTCTAATAGCAAATTTTGGGAGTTTTCCAGTTGTCCCAAAACCCGCAGCACCCGCCCTAAAGCATGAACTGCCCGGACTTTTTCGGCAGAAATAGGCTGATTTTTTAAAGTTGCCAAATCTGCAGTCGAAACTGCACAAGTTTGGTTTTCCAACATCAAGGAAGTTAACAGAATTTTGCAAGCTCTTGGGTAAAGTCCGAGAGTTTCCCAAGCCCGACTTTGATTGATTTGAACTTGAAAAAGTTGGTTTTTGCGATCGATTTGCTCGAATATTTTAGCGCTTAAGTCGAAGTTATCGATCGCATTTTGAGTCTGTCCCCGTTCGAGTTGCAACTGTCCTTGAATGTTGAGAGTTTCAGCCAAAATCCGCTGCTGTTCGGCAGTTTTGGGTTCGGTTCGCACCACCGACAAACTCGAATTCACAGCTTGTTCTGCTTGTTCCCAAAGTGCTAACTGCCCGTAGGTTGCAGCTAAATTGCTCAAGGCTGTGGCGAGAGGGAGATTTTCGCCTGTTTTCTCAAACTGTACCGCCGCTTGCTGCAAGAGCGGTACAGCTTCGGAAAAACGTTTTTCTTCCCACAGAGTGCGAGCTTGTCGGACAAGCTGCACAGCAGGCGGTGACTGAATCTGAGCAACTGCGGGAGGAATTGCAACGGATAGCAAACAGGAGATCAGAAATAACAGAATTGCTTTTCGGAGCGATCGGGCAAACTTCATATATATAATTCAAGCTGGGTAATTCCACCAGCACGCTGATGGGAGTTTTCTGCCGGTAAGTCATATCATCAAATATGGTTTGGATCATCCACTAGACATCTGGCACTAATTCACTTTCAATTATGGAATTATCTGCGTCCATCTGTGTGTATCCGCTTGACATCTGCGGTTAACCAATCAATCCAATATTTACGCAACTAAAGTCTACTCTTTTTTTTTCCTCTTATTAACGAGCTGGCGGCAGCATTTCCGGCTTACCAAAAAACATTTTCTTAACTCCGTGGAAGCTGTCGCCCTCGATTCTTTCGAGTTTACCTTGTATCTCGCGCCAGACTTTCTCTGGTTGTCAGCACCCTAAATAAGCTGTTGTGCAAATAAACATTGTAGATTTTGATGACAATCAAAAATTGTCAAATTCTCTCACCCTCTCCCCCTCAATTGCCATACACAATCTATATGAGCAACAGCTTACTAAGTAGTGGAGTGTCGTTTTTGATGCCACTGCCAAGCGTGAATTAAAATATCCTTAATGTCGGGATATTCTGGACACCAACCCAAAATTTTGATAGCTTTTTCGCTGCTACCAACTAAGGCTGCTGGGTCTCCCGGACGGCGATCGCACTCAACCGCTTTAATCTCTTTTCCAGTCACTTCGCGAGCCGTTTGTATCACTTCTTTTACCGAAAATCCGCCGCCATTTCCCAAATTAAAGAAATCAGATTTGCCGTCATTTAACAAATATTCCAATCCTAAAATGTGAGCCGATGCCAAATCGTTAACGTGAATGTAATCGCGAATGCAACTACCGTCGGGAGTATCGTAATCTGTGCCAAAAATTGCGATCGAATCCCGCTTACCCAAAGCAGCAAACAACACCAACGGAATCAGGTGACTTTCTGGATTGTGATCTTCTCCTAACAACCCGTTCGGATCTGCCCCAGCCGCGTTAAAATAGCGGAAACAAACTGATTTAAAATTGTACGCAACATCAAAATCGGACAAAATTCGTTCTACCATTAACTTAGTAGCGCCGTAGGGATTTATCGGATTTTGCGGGTGGTCTTCTGTGAGCGGAATTTTATGCGGTACACCGTAAGTCGCGCAGGTTGAAGAAAACACAAATTTTTTCACTCCCGCAGCGATCATTGCTTCCAAAAGTGTAATTGTGCCGATGACGTTGTTGCGGTAATATTTAGCTGGATCAGTAACAGATTCGCCCACGTAAGCATAGGCTGCAAAGTGCATTACTGCTGCAATTTCGTGAGTAGCGAACAGGTTGTCGAGCAAGGCGCGATCGTTCGTATCGCCCACCACCAACTTTACTTGCAAAACCCGGTCTACTAAATCTTGGTGTCCGTAAACTAAATTGTCCAAAATTATCACGTCGTAACCAGCTTTTTTCAGTGCTAATACTGCGTGAGAGCCAATATATCCAGCTCCGCCTGTTACCAAAATTGTTGGTTTTTTTGTGATCATTTTATTCTGCTTTGTTTTTTGTAGTTGGATAGTCGATTGTATTATTTTAGGGTTGGGTTAAGTCTGTTTTTTTGTCAACTGTCAACTATCAACTGTAAACTAAAAAGTTTAATCGATAAACTTAAGGCGGCCAATTTGAATATAATCAAAGATGCGATTGATTTGGTGCCGGTCTTCTTCAGAAATTTTATCATCAGATAGGATAGTGGAAGTCAAAACTAAATGTTCGCGGCGAGCGATTTTGCCAGACGCTACAATCCGATCGACCATTTGAGAAATTGTCAAGTTCGATTTGTTGGGAGATGTTCGCATTTATTCGATCGCCTTTATGTCAGAATAGTTAAAGATGCTGGGAATTCTTAACTCAGAAATGATGCAAATCGATTTGTGGAACAGCAGAAATAATCTATCATATCATGTCCGCTCGATTACGATAACAAAAATGGTTGCTAGTACGGACTCGCATTCCGCACTACGAACCCGTCGCGCCTGCGGTTAATCGATCGGACACAAGATCGAGGTTATACTCCCAAAGATAGATGCGGGGAGTCGAGAATTCTGAAATAACCCTGCGTCTGAAGTGCGATCGCACTAAGTTTAATTCTATAATAATTTTTATCCAGAGGCAATTTTCTATGCAGGTCGATCGAATTCCGGTACTGTCCGACAATTACATTTTCTTGCTGCACGACCCCGATCGCCAGACAGCAGCAGTCGTCGATCCAGCCCGAGCAGAACCGGTCTTGCAGCAACTGAGCTCGCTCGGAGCCGAATTAACAGCAATTTTCAACACGCACCACCACAACGACCACATAGGCGGCAACCAGCAACTGATCGATCGCTTTCCCCAAATTAAAGTTTACGGCGGCGCACAAGATAGAGGCAGAATTCCTGGACAGCAAGTGTTTTTGCAAGCGGGCGATCGAGTAGAATTTGCCGGCAGAACCGCCGAAGTCTTCTTCGTACCAGGCCACACAAAAGCTCACATAGCCTACTATTTCCCCGCGCGCAACCAAGGCGAAACCGGCGAATTGTTCTGTGGGGACACTTTATTCGCTGGAGGCTGCGGCAGACTGAAAGAAGGCAATCCCGCTCAAATGCTAGCTTCTCTAGAACAATTGCGAAACTTGCCGGACAGTACCAGAGTTTGGTGCGCCCACGAATACACGCTGCAAAATTTGCAATTTGCCCTGACTGTGGATGGAGACAATCCCGATCTGCAGCAGCGCTTAGCCGAAGTTAAAGAAGCACGCAGCCGATCGCAACCTACCATACCATCCTCGATCGGCATCGAGAAAAAGACCAACCCATTTTTGCGCTGGGATTTTCCCAACCTCCAACGGGCCGCCAACACCCGCGAACCCGTCCAAACCTTCGCTCAATTGCGCGCCATGAAAGACCGATTTTGACAATAGCAACGTCAGCCTTACATACCTGCATCACATCAAATGTTTGTAACGAGCCACAGCCGTTGATAATATGCAGCCACCAAGAAAACTGATCGGGCTTACCCCTCCTTTGAAACAGCCAAAAAACTACCTTTGGCCTTTGCTCTGTGGCGGCAACTGGTTAAGCTCAGGGACTGTGCGATACAATAAATTGTGGCGATATCAACATTCCAGCAGGACGATCGACATCCCTCTTAAGTTTGAATTGTAACCCTGTTTAAAGTAATACTTCCTCGGAATGATTTCCGTATAATTATTTAACGATCGCGATTGGCTTAGCCAAAACTCAAACCGTTGTTAGAAATTGATGAAAAATCTAGGCAGCAATACTGAACCCCAACAGCACATCGACCCCTGTGTTTCAACGTATTCTAACAACGCGCTTTACCCGGGCGCGCCTTTACCAACAGATATAGGCATGGTTTTGCAATTGGCAGACGGTAGCATTCAGGGGTGCAATGCTCGCGCCGAAAAACTGTTGGGGATGACAGCACAACAAATGCAGGGCAACTCTTCGATAAACTGTCCGTGGCAGACTGTGCGTCAAGATGGCTCGGATTTTCCCGGCGAGATGCACCCGCCGATGGTGGCGCTTTCAACCGGGCAGCCAAGCTCAAATGTTATTATGGGCTTTTATCAACCGCAGGGAGAATTGATTTGGTTGAATCTCAATTCTCAACCTTTATTTCAGGGAGATCGATCGACTCCCTACGCGGTAGTTACAACCTTCACCGAAATTGCTCAACCTCAACCGGAAGTAGTATCTGACACCCTTGCGCCACAACTCTCAGACACCCTAGAAAGCATTTCCGACGGGTTCTTTGCTTTGGATCGAGACTGGCGATTTACCTACCTCAATTCTCAAGCGGCGCAGTGGCTGAATCGACTCCCGCAAGAGCTGATTGGTAACAGCGTTTGGGAAGAATTTCCAGGCTCTGCGGGCAGTTTGTTCGAGCAGGAATACCTGCGCTGCGCCAGAGAGCAAGTTACGGTTAGTTTTGAATCTTTTTATGAGCCGCTCAATGCTTGGTATGCAGTACGAGCTTATCCGATCGCCTCGGGAATTGCGGTTTATTTTCAAGATGTCACCCAGCAGAAAGCGGATCGGGCTGCTTTTATTCAACAAGCCCAAACTGCGCGGCAACAACTTGCAGAAATTGAGGCGATTTATGCTAGCGCGCCGATCGGACTTTGCTTTATCGATACCGAATTGCGATTTGTCCGCATTAACGATCGCCTAGCAGAAATTAACGGAATTCCAGCCGCCACCCACATCGGTAAAACATTGCGCGAAATCTTGCCAGAAATGGCAGATAATTTAGAGCCGCTTTACAGACAAGTTATTGAAACTAAAATTCCGATCGCGCAGATCGAAGTTCGCGGGAAAAATGCAGCACAGCCGGGAGCAGATCGCGCTTGGCTGTTGAGTCTCTATCCGCTCTCGGCCCAGGACGATCGCGTTTTGGGCGTGAATGTGACGGTACACGAAATTACCGATCGCCAAGCTAGCAAAAAAGAAATTCAACGGCTCAACCAGGAACTAGAGGGACGAGTTAACGAACTGCAATCAATTCTTGATGCTGTACCTATTGGCATTACGATCGCCCGCGACCCAGAATGTAAAGTAATTCGCGCTAACAGATTTGGTGAGTCGATGCTCGCAGTACCGCCGGATGCCAATGTTTCTGCAACCGGAGAGCAAGCCGAAATCCTTCCGTTCAGACAACTGAGCAACGGAAAGGAAATCCCGCCAGAACAACTCCCAATGCAGCGGGCTGCGGCTTCGGGTGTCGAAGTGCGGGATGTGGAAATTCAAATGGTGCGATCGGACGGCGCGGCCTTTGATTGGTTGGTGAATGCGGTGCCGTTATTTGACGAACAGGGCGCAGTTCGCGGCTGTGTGGGAGTGTTTGTGGATATTAGCGATCGCAAACAAGCAGAAGAAGCTTTGCGCCGATCCGAAGAACGCTACCGCACTTTGTTTGAATCCCTAGACGAAGGTTTTTGCGTCATCGAAATGCTGTTTGACGAAAACGAAAAGCCGATCGACTACCGCTTTTTGGAAGTCAATCCCGCCTTCGAGAAACAAACTGGACTCGTAGAGGCTGTGGGGAAAACCGCGCGCGAGATGCTCCCAGACCTCGAAAATTATTGGTTTGAGATGTACGGGAAAGTGGCGCTGACAGGGGAACCGCTGCGCTTTGAACACGGCTCGGAAGTGATGAACCGCTGGTTTGAGGTTTCGGCGTTCCGCACTCCAGAGCCGCAGAGCCGCAAAGTCGCCTTGCTTTTCAAAGAAATCAGCGATCGCAAACATTCGGAAAATCTTTTGCGCGAACACTACAGCAAGTTGCGGCTGTTTGTCAAACATTCGCCTGTGGGGGTGGCGATGTTTGACCGCCAGATGTGCTATATGCTGGTGAGCGATCGCTGGCTGGCTAATTACGGGCTCGGTACTCAAAACATTATCGGCCGATCGCACTACGATATATTGCCAGATTTGCCCGATCGTTGGAAACAAATCCACCAGCGCTGTCTGGGGGGAGCAGTCGAAATCTGCCCAGAAGAACAGTTTCCCCGCGCTGATGGCTCGATCGACTGGGTGCGCTGGGAAATTCACCCTTGGCAAACCCACAGCGGTGAGATTGGCGGGATCATGATTTTTTCTGAAGTAATCACCGATCGCAAAAACGCTGAACTCGCCATCGCCGAGGCCAATCAGCAAGTCACTAATATTCTAGAAAGTATTACCGATGCCTTTATGGCGATCGATTCACAATGGCGCTATACCTACGTTAATGCGACTGCTGAAAAACTGCTGGATCGATCGAGAGCCGACTTGCTAGGTCGATCGATCTGGGAGCAATTCTCCGCCGAGTCAGAATCCAATTCGAGGCTGTATCAAGAATTTCATCGAGTCGTTTCCGAACAAGTTTCTGTCAAGTTTGAAAAGTTTTCGCCGTCGCTGCAAATGTATGTAGAAGTCAGCGCCTATCCCGCAGCCGAAGGACTTACGGCTTATTGGAGCGATATTAGCGATCGCAAACGCACAGAAGAAGAACTGCGACAAAAGAATGCGATTTTGAATCTAATTAATGAGTCAGTACCCACCCCAATTTTTGTCAAAGATCGAGAAGGACGGATTATTTATGCAAATCCAGCCACGCTGGACGTACTGGGAAAACCTGCTGCTGAAGTAATTGGCCGGCGCGATATCGATTTATACCCAGTAGTAGAACTTGCAGTCACAGTCACGGAAAACGATCGGCGCATTATGGAATCTGGACAAACAGAAGTCCTCGAAGAATCTCACGATGGCATTCGGACATTTCTGGTAATGAAAGCTCCCTACCGCAATCAGGCGGGAGAAGTGATCGGCTTGATTGGCATCTCCAGCGACATCACAAATCGCAAACGAGCAGAAATCGAGCGGCAAGAACAAACAAAGTTACTACAAGTAATTATTGACAGCATTGGTGACGGTTTAATTCTTGCCAACCAACAAGGGGAGTTTGTGCTGTTTAACCGAGCCGCCGAGGGGATATTCGGTCAGCTATCGAATGAAAAATCCCCTGAGGAATGGTCGAGCACCTACGGGCTATTTATGACTGACAAAAAAAACCTCTTTCCCGACGCTGAACTACCTCTAGCCAGAGCAATCAAAGGTGAATATGTCAATGATGTAGAGGTATTTGTCCGCCGCGAAAATTCCGAAGATCGCTGGATCAGTATCAGCGGTTATCCGGTAGTTGATGCTAGCAGCGAAATCAAAGGCGGAGTGATTGTCTGTCGGGATATCACAGAACGCAAACAAGCAGAAGCAGCGATGCAAGAAAGCGAAGAACGATTCCGCAATATGGCTAACAATGCTCCATTTATGGTATGGGTAACAAACTCCACAGGCTATTGCACTTTCTTGAGCAAAAGCTGGTACGACTTCACAGGTCAAACTGAGGAAATAGGTTTGGGATTGGGTTGGGTAAACGCACTGCATCCAGAAGACCGAGAACAGGCCAAGAAAGGATTTTTGACCGCCAACGAACGCCAGGAATCTTTCCGCGTGGAATATCGCATCGGGCGTAAGGATGGCGGATATTCTTGGGCAATAGATGCGGCTGCTCCCAGATTTTCCGAAAGCGGACAATTTGAGGGTTATATCGGTTCTGTCATCGACATTACAGATCGCAAACAAGTGGAAATCGAGCGCGAGATGGTTCTGGAATTGGAACAAACTGCCCGCGCGGAAGCCGAGCGAGCTAACCGGATTAAAGACGAGTTTCTGGCGGTGCTTTCTCACGAGTTGCGATCGCCCCTAAATCCGATTTTAGGCTGGTCGCAACTGCTGCTAGCAGGCAAGCTGAGCCCGACTCAAACAGCCAAAGCGTTGGAGACAATCGAGCGCAACGCCAGACTGCAATCTCAATTAATCGAAGACTTGCTAGATGTATCTAGAATTCTGCAAGGTAAACTCAGATTGACTGTGGCTCCGGTGAATGTGGGAATGATTATTTTGTCTGCTTTGGAAACGGTGCAATTAGCAGCCGAAGCTAAAAAAATTCAAATCGAAACAATTTTAAATCCCGATGTCGGACTCGTTCTCGGCGATACCAGTCGCTTGCAGCAAGTTGTGTGGAATTTGTTATCGAATGCGGTAAAATTTACGCCCGAAGGCGGTAGAGTTGAAGTTAGATTAGCGCAAGTCGGGCGCGAAGAAGTGGAAATTCAAGTCGCCGACACGGGTAAAGGTATTATTCCCGATTTCTTGCCCTATGTTTTCGAGCATTTCCGACAAGAAGACGGCGCGACTACTCGCAAATTTGGGGGTTTGGGATTGGGATTGGCGATCGTCCGCCAACTGATTGAACTGCACGGCGGGACGGTATTTGTAGAAAGCGCTGGAGAAGGTCAAGGAGCGACGTTTACGGTGAGATTACCGCTATTAAATGATGATTCTAGAGCGCAGCGGTTAGAAGCGGTCAATTCGTCTGGTAGTTGCGATATTTCATCTTTCCCGCTCTCGGGATTGAGAATTTTGGTGGTAGATGATGAGCTCGACTCGCGCGATTTTGTCGCCTTCGTCCTCGGCCAAGGGGGTGCAAAGGTGATTGCGCTGTCTTCTGCTGCTGAGGCGCTGCAGTCGATCGCCCAAACTGCACCGGATTTGCTCGTCAGCGACATCGGAATGCCCGAGATGGACGGATATATGCTGATACGTCACATCCGCACTCAGCTTGCGCCAGAGTATCGAGATTTGGTGGCGATCGCCCTAACGGCCTATGCTGGAGAAGCGAACGAGCGCCAAATTTTGCAAGCCGGATTTGACCAACATTTATCTAAGCCGATCGATCCGAGTGAGTTATTGGCCGCTGTAGGGCGATTGATGAGCCAAAAGCTAAAAAATCCATAACAGGTTCGCAGTCAGTTGACAGTTGACAGTTGACAGTTGACAGTTGACAGTTGACAGTTGAAGGATGAGAGATCATTTTTGGTGGGTTCATCCGTCTACAGCGAACGTGGTGCAGAAATCGGAGAGGACTCTTCGTCCTTACTAAGCTGCTACGCATCTAAATTGAATACAGAGACGGGTTGTCCTGCCCATCCCACAATAATTGTATAAAAATTGACTGTTAAATTAGATGCAAAGCAGCTTACGAACCTGATTAAGAAGGATTCTTCGCCCTGTCAACCGTCAACTGCTCACTTTCAACTGCCCACTGCCCACTGCCCACTGCCCACTGCCCACTGCCCACTGCCCACTGCCCACTGCCCACTGCCCACTGTCAACTCTTCCTTCTTCCTTCTCCCTTGCGATCGTCCTTCAAACTTCGCTATTATAGAAAGTTGCAATTAAAACCCCACAAGCAACGATCATGGCCAAGCGCGTCCAATTAGTATTAAACAAAGATGTCAGCAAACTCGGCAAAGCTGGCGACGTAGTAGAAGTAGCCCCAGGCTACGCCCGCAACTACCTAGTACCCCAAGGAATGGGATTTAGAGCCACTCCGGGCATTCTCAAGCAAGCAGAGCGCCGCCGTGAAGAAGAAAGACTGCGCCAGTTAGAACTCAAGCAGCAAGCTGAAGTCCGCAAAACCGCCTTGGAAGCAGCCGGGCCTTTCATCATCTCCAAGCAAGTCGGCGAAGGAGACGCGATTTTTGGTACTGTCACCAACCAAGAAGTAGCAGAACTGATTTTCAACTCTACCAGTCAAGAAGTCGATCGGCGCGGCATCACCCTACCCGAAATTCGCGAAACTGGTACATACAAAGCTGAAATCAAACTTCACGCGGAAGTTACCGCCGAAGTTAATATTCAAGTTGTCCCGATGTAATTAAAAGTTGTCAGTTGGCAGGAAAGTTGTTGGCAGTTGGCTATTATTTGTTATTTGTTATTTGTTATTTGTTGGTTCTAATTCCGAATCACCCATTTCTACTGACAACTAACAACTCACAATTCACAATTGTAGCAATCCTCGCATCAGTTGTACAAATATCTAACGGTAGTGCCTTTCTTTGCCTACCTCCGATAGCGAGGATATTCAGGATAGGGACAGCTACCCTTCGGGAACGCTTCGCGAACGCACGGGCGTGGGGAAATTGCCCCTACAATAAATTATACAATTCATTTAGGATTGCTATAAAAACTAACAACTGCTGCCAACCGACAACTGCAAACTGACTGAGGACTATTGACTAATGAGCGATTTGATGCCGACAAATATAGAGGCAGAAGAAGCAATTTTAGGCGGGATTTTAATTGACCCCGAAGCGATTTCCCGAATTGCCGAACTTCTGCGACCGGAGTTTTTTGCCATCACCGCTCATCAAGTCATTTATCGATCGGCATTAGGGCTATTTTTGCAAGGCCAACCGACAGATTTAATGACGGTGACAACTTGGTTGACAGATCGCAACCAGTTAGAACAAGTCGGAGGATTAACTAAATTAGCACAATTAGTCGATCGCACAGTTTCAGCAGTCAACATCGACCAATATGCAGCCTTAGTTGAAGACAAATATCAGCGCCGCCGATTGATCGAAGCTGGCAACAACATAGTACAATTAGGTTACGAGACAGCAGCACCGCTAGAAACAGTATTAGACCGCGCCGAACAAGAAGTTTTTGGCATCACTCAAGACCGCCCGCAACAGGATTTAGTATCGATCGGCGAAACCCTAAACCAAACATTTCAAGACTTAGAAAATCGCAATGAAGGCCTCACGCTTCCCGGTATTCCCTGCGGTTTTTATGATTTAGATGCCATGACAGGAGGCTTTCAGCGATCGGATTTAATCATCGTTGCTGCTAGACCGGCGATGGGGAAGACGGCCTTTTGTACCAACATCGCCCACCACATCGCTGCTGGACAGCAAAAATTGCCGGTTGCCGTTTTTAGCTTAGAAATGTCTAAAGAACAGCTAGTGCAGCGTATCTTGTCCAGTGAAGCCAAAATAGAAAGTAACAGGTTGCGATCGGGCAGAATCAGTCAAAACGAATGGGAACCAATCAGTACAGCCATAGGTAACTTATCAGAATTGCCGCTGTTTATTGATGATACTCCTAATATTACCGTGATGGAGATTCGCTCCAAAGCCCGCCGCCTTCAAGCGGAACAAGGCGGATCTCTCGGATTAATCTTGCTAGATTATCTGCAATTAATGGAAGGTAGCAGCGACAACCGCGTGCAAGAATTATCTCGAATTACTAGAGGCCTTAAAGGTTTAGCCCGCGAACTCAACGTGCCGATTATTGCTTTGTCTCAGTTGAGTCGCAGTGTGGAAGCGAGGACAAATAAGCGGCCGATGATGTCTGATTTACGCGAAAGTGGCTGCTTAACAGGTGATAGTTTAGTTACGCTGGCGGATACTGGTATGCGCGTACCAATTCGTGAATTAGTAGGAAAATCTGGCTTCACAGTTTGGGCGCTCAATGAAGCCACTATGCAGTTAGAAAAAGCCGTTGTTAGCAATGCCTTTGCTACAGGTGTTAAGCCTGTACTACGACTGCAAACTCGTTTGGGACGGGCAATTAGAGCCACTGGCAATCATAAGTTCTTAACCATTCACGGCTGGCGACGATTGGATGAGTTAAAAATGGGCGATCGCATTGCCCTACCTAGATACGTATCAAGTTCCTTGATCCAATCGATGGACAATGCCGAAATAGCCTTGCTAGGACACATGATTGGAGACGGATGTACTCTACCTAGACACGTTATTCAATACACTACTAGAGAGGAAGATTTAGCCAATACTGTTGCAAACCTTGCCATAGAAGTATTTGGAGAGCGAATCATACCTCGTATTTGTAAAGAACGTGATTGGTATCAAGTTTATCTTCCTGCCGCCTATCATCTGACACATAATGTGAGGAATCCTGTAACTAAATGGCTAGATGCTTTAGGTGTTTTTGGTCTGCGTTCTTACCAGAAGTTTGTCCCCAATCAAATATTTGAGCAGCCTCAAGAAGCAATATCTTTATTTTTACGCCATCTTTGGTGTACTGATGGTTGCATAAAAACAGGTAGGGGTAAATGTCATTACCCTAGTGTTTATTATGCTTCCAGTAGTGAAAAATTGGCAAGAGATGTTCAGTCACTCTTACTCAGACTTGGTATCAATGCCCGCTTATTTTTAAGCCCCCAGCCAGGGAAAGGGCGAGATCAACATCAAGTTTGGGTAACAGGAAGACCTGATTTAGATAAGTTTATTCATTTGATTGGTGCAGTAGGTAACTACAAACAGCAAGCTCTAACAGAAATTGCAGAATACATTGAAATTCGTTCTAGCAATACTAATAGAGATGTCATACCGCGTGATGTGTGGAAAATGTATGCTGTTCCTGCTATGCAGCAATTTGGTTTAACTACACGCCAGATGCAAGCACAGCTAGGCAACTTATATTGTGGTACAACCCTTTACAAACACAACCTTGGTCGGGAACCAGCATTCAGATTAGCTACAATTGTTAAATCTGATGAACTTGCGCTCTTATCTAAAAGCGATATTTACTGGGATGAAATCGCCTCAATAGAAGTTGATGGTGAAGCTGAGGTTTACGATTTAACAGTGCCTGCACTGCATAATTTTGTCGCTAATGACATCATAGTTCACAACTCGATCGAGCAGGACGCCGATTTAGTCATTATGCTGTACCGAGATGAATATTACAACCCCGATTCGCCCGATCGCGGAATTGCCGAAGTCATCATCACCAAACACCGAAACGGCCCCACAGGCATCATCAAACTATTATTCGATGCCCAATTTACCTCATTCCGCAATCTAGCATCTCCAAAGCGCTCTTAAGAAGGAAGAAGGAAGAAGGAAGAAGGAAGTTCGGCAACGAGCAATGTACGGGATGTAACGGATGTAAGTCCGTCGGAAGAGGGAAGAGGGAAGAAGGAAGGAGGAAGAAGGAAGAAGCAAGAAGGAAGAAGGAACACACAGCAAGCTTTTTCGCGATCCGTATTTTACGTTTAATTAGGTCGATGTACTTAAATGAACCAAGACTTACGCAGAAACCCGGTTTCTTAATAAAAAAACCGGGTTTCTAAACAGCGTAAAAGTTTAACACTTAGTTAGGTTGAGCTACCTAGCCAGCAATTTTCAATAATTCCACATCAAAAATCAGCGTAGCATTAGGAGGAATCACCCCGCCCGCACCGCGAGCACCATAACCTAATTCAGGGGGAATAATCAACTTGCGGCGTTCTCCAACTTTCATTGTACCGACACCTTCATCCCAACCCTTAATTACTTGGCCTACACCAATTTTGAACTGAAATGGAGAATTGCGATCGCGCGAACTATCAAACTTCGTGCCATCCTCCAAAGTGCCAGTGTAGTGCACCACAACCGTCTGACCAGTTTTTGGAGTCGCCCCATCACCTTCTTTCAATTCAACATATTTCAAACCTGAAGCTGTGGTGACAGTTTTCTCAGTATTATCAGTCATGTTATTGCCAGCGATAGTAGCTGGTTCCTCCGGTAAATTAGCATCAGCTACGAGCAAGCTATCTTCAGTGAAAGACTTCGCTGAGAGGATCTCAAGCGCAGCATCGGTTAAAGGATTATTCACTTCGGAGGCAACTGCTTTGGGCACATAACCGCTCATTTGAGCAACTATCAAAAACACAAAGCAAACCAGCATTACCCCCAAGCTGACCAGAATTCCTTGCAAAATTAATCCTCCTGATACTTTTTGTAACCGCGATATCTCAGATATCTAAGACATCTTGTACAACAAGAACTACAAAATTTTATCTGAACTTTTCCGCCAAAAATGGCGGATGCCAGTTAATTTTAAACGCAAAAGAAACTTTGAAGTCAGAATGTTTGTAATTCTAGCTTCTGCTTTCTACATAAGTGCCTTATTGAGCCTTCTGCGTTCGGGTGACAATTTTATCACAAGATAGCAGCAAGCGCGCGATCGCCCGCGAGCGCGAAACTTGCAGAAAAGGATCGTGCTCAGCGCCAGTTACGGTTTTCTAAATCGCGCATCTGACGTTCGAGACGATCGAGCCTGCCGCGCAACTCATCCATTTCCGACTGTCGGGGAACGCCCATATCTTGCAGAATATTCCGCAGTTGGCGCTGGAACTGAGTATCCCAACTTCCCTGCTCCGACTTCAGGTGCTCTGTCATGTCATCGACAAAAGTTTTGGCTTGCTCGGGGTTGATTTTGCCATCTTTAACCCATTGCTCGCTGACTTCCTGCAATTTCTCCGCCACCAAGGAGGTAGTACCAATGCCCAGCATCACCAGTTGTTTGAGTAAGTTGCTATTGTTATCCATAGATTTTTCCTACTGTTTGGCACAAAATAGCCGATCGGCTCAGGTCGCCTGCTGTCGCTGCGAAACCATCTGTACAATTTAAGTTACATCAGCGCTGACCTACCTTTCTATTTTGGAGCATTCAGCCGCCTGATGGCGTTCGGAAAACCCGCTAATGAGCTTACCGACAACATTACCCTATCACCCAGCCGTCAATGCCTGATTGCCCCCGCTGTCACAAACCTGTAGACGCGCGAGCCATCGCCTGTCCGCAGTGCAAAATCCCTCTCAAAGCTTTCGGTCATCCGGGTATCCCCCTTTATCGATCGCCATCTGCAGAATTTCTGTGTACAACCTGTATTTACCACGAAGACGACACCTGCAACTACCCGCAGCGTCCCTTGGCGAAAGAATGCACGCTTTATCACGACAAAGCCGAGCCGCTAGTGCCACAGACGAGCCGTTACATCAGCGGCGGCCTGCCACAATCCATCAAAAATTGGTGTCAGCGCAATGTTATTTGGTTGGCTTTATTTGGTTTAATTATTATTAGCATTGCTCTGTCTGTTTGAAAGAATTGTAGGGAGCATCTCAAAAAATGCAAAAAGTATTATTTTAACGTCTGGGGAGCGTCCCCGCTCGCTTGGCGACAAGGTTTCGCCCATCTTGTATGAGATTTTTAGGCTGGCGAGACCACAATACTTTAAATAAAAATTACTGTACAAATTAGATGCACGCCAGCACAGCCGCATTGTGTCCCATCCGTCAAGATATTAGTTGACAACATACAATACAAATTAAAAATTTTGCCATGACTTACGTATTCGGCATAGACGGCGGCGGCACTAAAACTATTTGCGTTTTAATGGACGAAAACAACGTTGTTTTGGGACGCGGGGAAGCAGGGCCTTCAAATTATCAAACGCTGGGAATTGAGCAAGCAAAAGAATCGATTCAATTGGCGATCGAACGAGCAGTTTTTTCCGCGAACATCGATCCAAATATCAATCTGAAGATAGAAGCAATTTGTCTGGGACTAGCAGGCGTGGGGCGTGCCAAAGATATTGAAATAGTACAATTTGTAGTGCAGAATTTGGAGTTGGCGAATACTTTACCCGTAACCCGATCGCTCTTGCCGCGAAATATCGTAATTTGTAGCGATTGCGCGATCGCACTGGTTGGCGGTACTGGCCATCCAGTTGGTATCGCGGTTATTGCAGGAACTGGTTCGATTGTTTTCGGGCAAAACCGTCAAGGGGAAACTAAACGAGTCGGCGGTTGGGGATATATTTTAGGCGATGAAGGCAGCGGATATGACATCGCTGTTGAAGGTTTGCAAGCTGCTTTGAAGTTCTATGACGGACGAGGAGACGTTACCGCGCTGGCGGAAAAATTTCAAGGGCATTTAGGCTTAAATAACCTAGAAGAATTGGTAGAAGTTGTTTACCGGCGCGGTTGGGGAGTCAAAGAAATTGCGGCTTTAGCGCCGATTGTCGATCGAGCCGCAGCAGAGGGCGATCGCGTCGCTGACGGCATTATTGACAATGCTGTGGCAAAATTAACATTTTCAACAAAAATAGCCATTTCAGCGCTATTTAAGCCCACAGAAGAATTTGAAATTGTGACGGTGGGAGGTGTGTGGGGCGGTGATGCAAATTTTCGGGGTCGGTTTGAAACTGCCATAGGTGCGATCGCGCCAAAAGCTCAGCTAATTTCGCCCCGATACGAACCAGCTTTCGGTGCAGCGTTGTTAGCCTTAAACTCATTCAACCATTAATATCGTTGAGAGAGTGCTTCCCGCTAGGACTTCATCTTCATGACTAAGGCAAAAAATGGCTTGACGCACTATTTATGGGCGCACCCTATCTGTAGAGGTTTTGCAATTGCAGACTGTTTATCTTCCTTATCTTCCCGATCGCCCCAGTCCGGTCGATTTCTCAATTTGGCAAAATGTGAAAATTCTTGATTATCTACCTTATCTTCCCAACTTGTCTAATTCTCGCCTGCCATAATGAAAACATCAAATGAATGCAAAACTAGAAACAAATTTAGCAGTAGTGCGTTCCTAAGTAAAACAAAACCGAAAGAAGGAGACAAAATATATGATTACTTCTCAAAAATTGCGATCGGCAACAGCAGCAATCCTCTCACTGGGCATTACACTCGGAACCAGCGCGCCCCTGGTAGTAGCAGCGCCCGCATCAGCTCAACAACGAATTTCACAATTTGATAGCATCCGAATTCCGTCCGGTAGTGTAATTCCAGTTAGCTATGAAAAAAACAAAATTGTTGTCACGCCCGATGAAACTTCACCTTTAACATTAACAGTAGCGCGAGACGTCCGCACGGCTCAAGGCAGAGTATTAATCCCCGCAGGCAGCCAGATTGTCGGGGAATTGCGACCTGTCAAAAGGGGCAATCAAAGGGGTACTCAATTTGTTGCCAGCGAGTTAATTGTCAGCCGCCGCCAACGCTATAGGATTGATGGTTCTTCGGGAATTATTACCAGAACCGAAAAAGTTCAAAAAGGTGCTGGAACAGGTTCAGTAGCGCAAGGTGCAGCATTGGGCGCGGCAGCAGCAGCAGCGCTAGCAGGCATTACCGGCGACAAGGCGATCGCCACTGAAGAAGTATTGGGCGGTGCTGGAATCGGTGCATTAGCCGGAGTATTGTTGGGGCGGCGCAGCGTTGACGTGATCGTGATTCGCCCGGAACAAGATTTGGCAGTGAGATTGCGATCGGACATCGTGCTGCGGTAGTATTGGAATCTCGCGATTAATTATTTGCCGTAAAACATTGTCGATCGATAACTTGTGGTCTCCCGATAATTGGCTGGGCATACTGTTGAGGTTGTGTCTGGCCATGTTCGTGGGCGGAATGATTGGATGGGAGCGCCAACTCAAAAACAAACCAGCGGGATTGAGGACTCATATGTTAGTAAGTATGGGTGCTGCAATGTTTGTTTTAATTCCGCTGGCAATAGGTAAAAATGAAAACGGACGAGATGGTGTAGAGCGCGTAATTCAAGGCATTGCTGCCGGGATAGGATTTTTGGGGGGCGGAGAAATCCTGCGCGAATATCAGCAGGAAATCGGCAAACCAAAAGTTCACGGGCTCACGTCGGCCGCTGCTATTTGGTTGTCAGCAGCTTTAGGAAGTGCGGCCGGATGCGGGTTGTGGCAACTTGCATTAATTGGTGCTTTCATGTCGCTGTTTGTTCTGAGAGTTATCAAAGAGTTAGAGCGTCGGAGTCGGAAATAGTCGATCGCGAAGGTTTTATATAATTAATATTGAGCTAAATTAGACGTGCTACTTATGACGATAAGGTGCGGTGTTCCCACCCGACCTCTCAAGGTTTTACATCATTAAATGTTTAATAAATTAATCTAGATTAAATTCACAGCAAGCAATAATATTAGAATTACTAGACAATAAGCAGGGTAGATTAAATTATTATTTTAAATTTTACATAAACGCAAATAGATCTTTATATCGCCCAAGAAACCAATCAAAATGATTAATTTTGTTCCGAAAGATTCGGCGAATTTATCGATTCCAAAGACTCTTGCCTTACGCGACCAGCCATCGCGGCTAACTGCAAGCTCATAAAAGCATTTAAATCTTCCAAATCGCACTTCGCCGAGGCAAAAATATCCTGCATTTGATTTTCGGCTTCCCAACTCAGATATCCCGTGGCAATAGCTTGATTTACAACTTCACGAATGACCATAATTTAAATTTCCTTACTAAATTTGAAATAATTAAAAAGCTACTAATTATTAACAGGGAATTTCCGTGGCTGTCTCGCCAAAAATTTCCAATTCTTTTACAATGCGAGACTCTTGTTTCACCAAACCGGACATGGCTGCTAGTTGCAAAGTCATAAAAGCATTTAAGTCTTCCAAGTCATAGTTGGTGGTAGTTAACATCTGCCGCAGTTGATTTTCAGATTCTAGAGTTAAATAACCTAGGGTCAGAGCTTGTTGGGCGAGGTCGCGAATAAGTACCATAATATTTTTGGGTTTTATTACTTGAATATCCTCAGTATCGACGGTTTTAACTGACTCCGCAGTGACGGCTATTGCTCGGTTTGTGTGACATTTTTAGGGGTAGCCTGTGACAGCCTGACTCGCAGAGTGTGACTCAGTGTTTGCACGGATGTGACGAGGATCACTGGGGCGAGGAGGAGATGCCGAGGGTGGGAGATGCCGAGGGTGGGAGATTCCGAGGGTGAGAGATTCCGAGGGTGGGAGATCGGAAAATATTCCCTCTTCCCTCTTCCCTCTTCCCTCTTCCTTCTTCCTTCTTCCCTCTTCCTTCTTCCTTCTTCCCTCTTCCCTCTTCCTTCAGAAGCCTTCTACCTTCAGAAGACGCTCAACGTCTATAATCAGCAAGTTAAATATTTACTGCAAGACCTATGGAAGCAACACATAAAGATTTGTTACAACAGATAGCCCAACTATCGGAAACTTATGGTAATTTAGCCGATCGACTCTCCCAAGCCGCCAAACAACTGCAAGACTCCGGGCTTCCTCCCTCTGACAGCTTACTGCAAGAAATTGCCAGCTACAGCCGCAACTTTGCAGAGGTCCAAAAACAAGCTCTCCAAGTCAACAAATCCGCCCTCGCCCCCGGAGAAATTACTTCCCTCAAAGATATTCAAAACTTAGTCGAGACTGCAGCAGCTTCCGAAGGTAAAGCAGAAATTCGCGACGCAGCTTTGAAAGTGCTCGATCGAGTATTGGCGATCGCCCACCGCGAACAAAGCGACTTCGCCCCCTTACAATCAGTGCATGGCAAAGCCCGCGAACTCCAGCGCGCCATTTCCGAATCAACCGCAACTCAACTGCATTCCGACGCAGAATCCCTAGTAAGTGGCAAACACCCCGTTGCCGCAGTGCTAGCCCTCGTGGAACAGCAAGACAAATTAAACGACGAAGAGTGGGTAATCCTCGAAGAAACAGTCAGCGCCGCTTTTGGCAAACAAATAGCCGTCGCCATTTCCAGAGGCAAATTAACCGTTGTCCAGATAGTAAAAGCAGAACCTGCAAAAATCCAATCCGTAATTAAAACAGCGCCAGAACCAAAAATGGGCGCCGAACCTCTACCCGAAGTGATTATCATCCCGTCGGGGAATGTGGCACCGAAACAAGTTACAGTTGCACCGCAAATCAAAATTTTGGAATTCCCCGCTGCGACGGCCCCCATGCACGAAGTGATTATCGTTCCTAGCGTGGAAGTACCTAAATCTCTCCCAAAAACAGGCTCTGGGAACATTGTTTTTGGGGCACCTCGCGAGATTCAACAAGCGCCTGTAGAGGGCGGTTTGGGATTGAAAGTTTTGGCGCACATTCAAGGAATAGGCGATCGAACTTTCGGTGCTGGAGAATACGCCGGTACTAAAGCGCGCGGGCTGCGCGTCGAAGGTTTTCAAATTAATATCGAGCCACCAATTCCCGGCTTAAAAGTTGAGTACATGGCTCACGTCGAAGGTGTTGGGGATACTCCTTGGATCGGCGAAGGAGAATTGGCTGGTTTTCGGGGTCAAGCGAAACGAATTGAAGGATTTGCCGTGCGGTTGAGCGGGCCGCAAGCTGATAAGTATGACGTATTTTATAACGCTCACATCCAAAATATCGGCGACACCGATGTGTCTTCCAACGGCGATTATTGCGGCACTCGCGGCAAAGCTTTGAGAATAGAAGGCATCAAAGTTTGGATCGCACCGTCTGCGAATTCTCAAGTTGCGGCGGCTGTGGGTTTAAAAGTTTTGGCGCACATTCAAGGAATTGGCGATCGCACTTTTAGCGGTAAAGAATACGCCGGTACGAAAGCTCAAGGCCGCCGCGTCGAAGGTTTTGAAATTAAAATAGAGCCTTCGGTTCCCGGTTTAAATTTGGAGTACATGGCTCACGTTGAAGGAGTTGGTGATACTCCTTGGATCGGCGAAGGGGAACTGGCAGGTTTCCGGGGGAAAGCCAAGCGCATTGAAGGATTTGCCGCGCGGCTGACTGGGCCGCAAGCTGATAAGTACGATGTATTTTACACAGCTCACATTCAGAATGTAGGCGATACTCCTGTTGCTTCTAACGGTCAATATTGCGGCACTCGCGGCAAAGGTTTGAGGGTTGAAGGCATGACTGTTTGGGTTGAGCCTAAAGCGTAAATATTCAGGTTTCTGGTCGCCCAAGGAATTTGAGAAACCGGGTTTCTTCCTAAATTTTTGGTACTAACCGAAATTTCTCGCAGAAACCCGGTTTATGGCTAATTTCTGTCTGTCCAACGAATTCAATAAACCCGGTTTCTTCCTAAATTTTTGGTATTAACCGAAATTTGTTGCAGAAACCCGGTTTCTGTCTGTCCAACGAATTCAATAAACCCGGTTTCTTCCTAAATTTTTGGTATTAACCGAAATTTGTCGCAGTAACCCGGTTTCTGGCCACCTAACGAATTTGAAAAACCGGGCTTAGCAGGTAATTGAAAACTTTACAAAACTTACCATCGGTTACAAAAAACACCGACATCGAATCAATCGACAATAAATCGCCAATAATAGGTCTCAACTTGTGAAATTGATGTTTTTGCTGTGGCTGTATTCTCTGTAATTACACGGTTGCGGAACGGTAAACGATCGGCATAGAATATATTCGTAGGTTGGATATGTGTGAGTTGACAGGAGGGTATAATTTGAGTTAGCCTCGCCTCGTAGGATAAAAATTTACAGCAAAAAACACAACATTCAGATGCTGGCGATCGCGCTTTAGCCTGAATTGTTAATTAAAAGAAGTCTTAAAAATCCGGTAACACTTGCTCAAAAGTTTTTAGTTCAATAGTCGCAGGTAAGTATGTCTTTGCAAGCAGCAGACCATCCCCAATCTGTAGCAACTGATAGCGAATCTTCCTATCAACTTTCACCGATCCAGCAGGGGATGTTGTTCGAGGGCCTTTCGGGTCAACAGTCAGGGGTAGATATCGAACAGGTACTGTGCAGCCTGGGCGAAGAATTGAATGTTTCAGCTTTTGTCGATGCTTGGCGCCAAAATGTCGATCGATATCCAGTTTTGAGAACGAGTTTTAGTTGGTTGGATCGAGAGGTGCCGGTGCAAACTGTACACCAAAAAGTCGAAGTACCAATTGTAGAGGGAGACTGGCGTTGTTTTTCCCAGGGCGATCGCACCCGCCAACTCGCAACATTTTTACAAGCCGATCGCCTGCAAGGATTTGACCTAACTCAACCGCCGCTGATGCGTTTGGCTTTGTTCCGAGTTGCGGAAACCGAATACAAACTCATCTGGACTTATCACCATATTTTGCTTGACAGTACCTCGGCAATAACTGTTTTGCAAGCAGTTTTTACCTTGTACGAAGCCCTGACTGGCGATCGACAATTAGAATTAACACCGCCCAGTGGCGATCGAGATCCCAGCCATCGAATGCAGCAAGATATCTCAAAAACAGAAGCATTTTGGAGGCAATACTTAAGCGGTTTGGGCGATCGTACCCCTTTGGTTGGCGGTGTTTCCCCGGTAGGGAAGATAGCAAACCCGCAAGAAAATTTATCATCACCAGAAATCCGGCTTTCTAGCAGTGTTACCGCAGCTTTAAACTCTCTAATTCAAGAACAACAACTAACCCTGAATACCCTGCTGCAAGGAGTCTGGGCTTTACTTTTGAGCCGCTGTTCGGGTTCGCAAGATGTAGTATTTGGATCTATTTGCAACAGCCGATCGCCAAATAGAGAAAAAATAGAACCAGCAGTAGGATTGTTCATCAATACTTTGCCACTGAGAGTAATTGTCACTCCAGAAATGCCAGCCATCGATTGGCTGAAACAACTACAAAATCAAGGGAATGCGCTGCAAGAATACAGTAACGTACCGCTGGCCAAAACTCAAGAATGGAGCGAAATCCCCCGCAGCAGCGCTTTATTTGAAAGCTTGCTAGTCGTTGAAAAGTGCCAGTTCAATTCTGCCCTGCAATCTCTAGGCGATGACTGGAAAAACCGAGAATTTCAGCTTTTAGAACAGACGAGTTTTCCCCTAACCGTTTACGGCTACGGGGGAGACGAACTGCTGCTGAAAATTGCGGGCGATCGCCAGCGGTTCGATGAAAACGCCCTTACCCGAATGTTGGGACACCTGCAAACTTTGCTCGAAAGTATAGCCGCGAATCCCCAGCAGAAAATTAGCAAATTGTCAATGCTGACAGCAGCCGAAATTTCGCAGTTGCAGCAGTGGAATCAAACTGAGGCAAATTATCCCGACAACAAATGCGTTCACCAATTATTTGAAGCGCAAGTCGATCGATCGCCCGATGCCATTGCCGCCGTTTTTCCCCACAATTCCCGACAGCAGCTTACCTACCGCGAACTCAATTCGCGATCGAATCAACTAGCCCATTACTTGCAGCAATTAGGAGTCGGGCCCGATGTTTTAGTCGCGATTTGCATGGAACGTTCCTTAGAAATTGCGATCGCCGTTTTAGGCATTCTCAAAACAGGCGCAGCTTACGTGCCGATCGATCCAGCTTATCCCAAAGAAAGGCTGACTTTCATGTTAGCCGACACCAAAACTCCCGTTATACTCACACAATCTCACCTAGTGTCCGGCTTGCCGGAACATCAAGCGCGAACCGTTTGTTTGGACGCAAACTGGCAAGAAATAGCCAATTACAGCACCGAAAACCCCGCCAGCACCGTATCTCCCGACAACTTAACCTATACAATATATACATCCGGTTCCACCGGCAAACCCAAAGGAGTTCTCCTCCCGCACCGCGCCCTAGTCAACCTAATTGCGTGGCAACTGCAAAACTCCACCTTGGAAGACGCAGCCAAAACCCTGCAATTTGCCTCCCTCAGCTTCGATGTCTCATTTCAAGAAATGTTTTGTACTTGGTGTGCGGGCGGCACTCTCGTTTTCATCACCGAAGAAATGCGGCGAGATGCGCGGAGTTTGTTGCAGCTAATCGACACAGAAAAGATTCAAAGATTGTTTCTCCCTTTCATCGCCCTGCAACACTTAGCCGAAGCCGCCGATAGCTATCAGCTAGTACCAAAATCGCTGCGCGAAGTAGTCACCGCCGGCGAACAGTTGCAAGTCAACCGTTACATTACCAGCTTCTTTCAGCAGCTAGAAAATTGCACCCTGCACAATCAATACGGCCCCTCCGAGAGCCACGTTGTCACAGCTTATACCCTCAGCGGCCCGCCGGAAAATTGGCCCGCACTGCCTGCGATCGGCCGCCCTATTGCCAACACGCAGATATATCTGTTACAAAAAGATGGTGAGCCTATACCTTTAGGAGTAGAGGGAGAACTATACATCGGGGGTATCTGTTTGGCCCGGGGCTATCTCAACCGCCCGGACTTGACTGCTGAAAAATTTATTCCTAATCCTTTTAAACACAATGAAATAAGCACGATCGAGGATAAAGAAGATCGCCTTTACAAAACTGGAGATTTAGCCCGCTACCTGCCCGACGGTAATATCGAGTACATCGGACGGATTGACGGCCAAGTCAAAATTCGCGGCTTCCGCATCGAGTTGGGAGAAATTGAAACTGCACTCGCAAAACATCCGGCAATTAAACAAGCTGTGGTGCTAGCGCGGGAAGACACACCGGGGGACAAACGATTGGTGGCTTATTTAGCAGTCAATCCACAAGAGCAACTAACAATTGCTGACCTCCGCGTCCAATTGCAAGGACAACTCCCCGATTACATGGTGCCTGCGGTGTTTGTGACTGTGGAGGCGATGCCGAAGACACCCAGCGGCAAAATTGACCGCCGCGCCCTGCCGCCACCTGACTCACAGCGACAAGAACTGTCCCAGGGTTACGCGGCGCCGCAAGGCGAGTTGGAGAAAGTGCTAGCGGGCATTTGGTCTAAGTTGCTGAAGCTCGATCGCGTGGGGATTCATGACAATTTCTTCGAGATTGGAGGTAATTCTCTGATGACTCTGCAAATTGCCGTGCAAGTGCGGGCTCTATTAGAAAAAGACTTGCCAGTTGTCAAATTGTTCCAGCATCCGACGATCGCCCAATTGGCCAATTATTTAAACCAAGGAGAGAGCACGAATCAGTCTAGTAATAAATTTCAAGATAGGGCCGATCGACAAAAAGCTGCTTTTGGTCGATCGAAGCAGTTTACAAAAAGACGGTAGTTAGTAGTTATTGGTTAGTAGTTATTGGTTAGTAGTTATTGGTTAGTAGTTATTAATTGTTTGTTTTAGTTGTTTAAAAGAGGAGGATAGACAGAATAAAAATGTAACGAGCTGTTGAATATTAGGTATTTTAGGTTTAATTATAGGAGCTTACTTATGACTAATTCACAGGAAAACTTAGAACTTGACGGGATTGCAATTATTGGCATGGCCGGTCGCTTTCCCGGTGCTGCAAGTGTCGATGAATTGTGGCAGAATTTGTGCGGCGGAGTCGAGTCCACAACGCTGTTCAGCGACGCAGAACTAGACCCCAGTATTGACCCCAATCTCAGACAAGATCCGAATTACGTCAAAGCTAGAGGAATTATTGACGGGGCCGATCGCTTTGATGCAGCATTTTTCGGCGTGAGTCCCCGCGAAGCCGAAATTACCGACCCGCAGCAGCGCGTTTTTTTAGAAATAGCTTGGGCCGCCCTAGAAAATGCCGGCTGCGATCCGAATACTTTTAACGGTTCGATCGGAGTTTACGCCGGCACGGGCAACAATACCTATTTTCCCAACAACATCGCCGGACGATCGGACATAATTTCCCGCGCGGGCGAGTTTCAGGTAATGGTAGGAAATGAAAAAGACTACATTGCTACCCGCACTTCTTACAAACTCAATCTCAAAGGGCCCAGCGTCAGCGTCCATACCGCTTGCTCTACATCATTGGTTGCAGTTTGTCAAGCTTTTTATGCCTTAATGAGCTATCAATGCGATTTAGCTCTCGCCGGCGGAATTTCAATTACAGCTCCCCAAAATAGCGGTTATTTGTATCAAGAAGGGGGGATGTTTTCCAGCGACGGACACTGCAAACCTTTTGATGCTAAGGCTGAAGGAACCGTATTCGGCAACGCAGGCGGGGCTGTGGTACTGAAGCGTTTGGAAGAAGCGATCGCTGACAGAGATACAATTTATGCCGTAATTCGCGGCGTCGGCCTCAACAACGACGGGGCAGCCAAAGTCAGCTTCGCAGCGCCCAGCGTAGACGGGCAAGCAGACGCGATCGCGATGGCGCAGGCGATGGCAGGCGTAGATCCAGAAACCATATCCTACGTCGAAACCCACGGCACGGCAACTCCCCTCGGCGATCCGATCGAAATTGCAGCTTTGACACAAGCCTTTGCCCTCAAAACCTCAGCCAAACAATTTTGCGCGATCGGCTCCATCAAAAGCAACTTCGGACACACGATCGCCGCCGCCGGAGTCACGGGGCTGATTAAAACAGCTTTAGCCCTCAAACACCAACAAATACCCGCCACTCTCCACTACCAAACACCGAATCCGGCGATCGATTTTGCCAACAGCCCCTTCTACGTCAACGCTGAACTTGCGGAATGGAAAGCAGGCACAACGCCCAGAAGAGCCGGAGTCAGTTCCTTTGGAGTCGGCGGTACCAACGCTCACGTCGTCCTCGAAGAAGCCCCCGCGCTGGCACCGTCAAGTCCTTCTCGCCCCAGACAGTTGCTGCTGCTGTCGGCAAAAACTCCATCTGCTTTAGACGCAGCTACCGCAAATTTGCGATCGCACTTCGCCGAAAACCCAGAACTCGATCTCGCCGATGCTGCTTACACCTTGCAAACCGGGCGGCAAGCCTTTAATTACCGCCGCTTCGCCGTTTGCAGCGATCGCGCCGATGCCGTGCAGCTACTCGAATCGCTGCCGCCGCTGCGTACAGCAACCCGCTGCACCGAAGCCAGAAATCCGGCGGTAATCTTCATGTTTCCCGGACAAGGCGCGCAATACGTCAATATGGGCTTGAATTTGTACGAATCTGAGCCTTTATTCCGCGAAACGGTCGATCGCTGCGCCGAAATTTTGCAGCCGCACCTCGGCCGAGATTTGCGCGAAGTGCTGTATCCCGGTAGCGATGAAGCGACAGCCGCCGAGTCGCTGCGCCAAACTTTCTTGACTCAGCCTGCGATATTTACCGTAGAGTACGCGCTGGCTCAACTGTGGCAGAGTTGGGGCGTAACTCCCCAAGGTGCGATCGGGCACAGCATCGGCGAATTTGTCGCGGCAACTATCGCCGGCGTGTTTTCCCTGGAAGATGCCTTGATGCTGGTGGCTGCGAGGGGGCGCTTGATGCAAGATTTGCCCGGTGGTTCGATGCTGTCGGTACGGTTGCCGGCGACGCAAGTCGAAGGGCGTTTGAGTGGGGATTTGGCAGTGGCTGCGGTGAATGCGCCGGATTTGTGCGTGGTTTCTGGGCCGACAGATGCGATCGCACTTTTTGAACAGCAATTAACCAGCGAAAAGATTGTTTGCAAACACTTGCACACTTCCCACGCTTTTCATTCGCCGATGGTAGATTCGATCGTCGAACCATTCGCCGAATACGTGAAAAAAGTGCAGTTGTCAGCGCCAACCATCCCCTTTGTTTCGACTGTAACTGCTAGTTGGATAACCGCAGAACAAGCAACAGATCCGATGTATTGGGCGCGGCATTTGCGGGCGACAGTGCGTTTTGCCGACGGCATTAAAGAGCTGTGGCAAGATCCGAATCGCGTGCTTTTGGAAGTTGGGCCGAGAACAACGGCTGCTACTTTGGCTCGCAAACAATCGAAGGATTTGAAACAGCAAGTCGCGATTTCTTCTCTAACCGATAATCCAGATAACAACGCTGAATGGACTGCTTTGTTAAGCGCAGTCGGACAGCTTTGGCTCTGCGGAGTGGCGATCGACTGGCAGAGTTTTTATCAGGAGGAAACGCGCGATCGCCTTCCCTTGCCAACTTATCCTTTTGAAAGCAAACGCTTCTGGATAGAACCCATGCGGAGAGAGGGGGAGATGGGGAGACGGGGAGAGGGGGAGAGTGGGAGAGGGGGAGACGGGGAGAATTCCCAACTCCCAATTCCCGATGCCCAATCCCCAATTCCCGATGCCCAATCCCCAATTCCCGATGCCCAACTAACAACTATCAACTCATTACCAATGTCAAATTCACAAGTCGCAACCCAACAACCAGCTCGCAAGGAAAGACTCATTCCCCAAATCAAAAATATCTTAGAAGAAACTTCTGGTGAAGATTTAGGCAGCGTCAGCGACGATATGACCTTTTTAGAAATGGGTTTAGATTCTCTATCTTTGACTCAAGTAGCGCTGAACCTGCAAAAAGAATTTAAGGTTAAAATTACCTTCCGCCAGCTACTAGAAACTTTCCCCAGTCTCGAAACTTTATCTGAATTTATCGACGGATCTTTGCCGCCGGAAGTTTTGCCCGCACCAATGGCCGCACCAATTGCAGCACCAATGGCCGCACCAATTGCAGCACCAATTGCCGCACCAATTCCTGCACCAATTGCAGCACCAATTGCCGCACCAATCGCAGCCAGCGCCCCGGTAAATCTGCCCGCCCCGCAACCTCACCTCTTGCAACCCTTACAGTCGAGCAACCTCGAATACTTGATCGGCCAGCAGTTGCAGATTATGTCGCGACACCTAGAATTGTTAGGTGGCGGTGTTCCCGCACAGCCGACACCGACAGCCCCACCTCAAATGGTGCAGCCCCCCGCACCGGTGCAACAGATCCCGCAATCCCACAATAACGGCAGCACGATCGCCCCAATCGCCCAACCTGCACCATCCGCCGAACCCACAGCCGAACCCAAAAAAGTATTCGGCGCGGCCGCCCGCATCGACACATCCGATCGCGGTGCCTTAACTCCATCGCAAAAAGCATATTTAGAAACATTTGTCAAGCGGTACACGGCGCGAACCCAAAAATCGAAACAGTACGCTCAGAGTCACCGCCACCACCTCGCCGATCCGCGCGTAGTTTCCGGCTTTAACCGGACGATGAAAGAGTTGGTTTATCCAATTGTCACAGTGCGATCGTCCGGTTCTAAACTTTGGGATGAAGACGGTAACGAGTATGTCGATTTAACCAACGGTTTCGGGTCGAACTTTTTCGGATATTCGCCTTCATTTATTACAGAAGCGATCGCCGCTCAAATGCAATTAGGCTTTGAAATCGGGCCGCAAACACCGCTAGCAGGGGAAGTCGCCGAACTCGTGTGCGAAATGACCAAGCACGATCGCGTGGCCTTCTGCAATACCGGTTCTGAGGCAGTTTTGGGTGCAATGCGACTCGCGCGCACCGTCACCGGCAACAGTACGATCGTCACGTTTACCGGAGACTATCACGGAATTTTCGACGAAGTAATCGTGCGGGGGACTAAGAAATTGCGATCGCTCCCAGGAGCACCGGGAATTCCCCAATCCGCCGTTGACAATACCCTGATCCTGGACTACGGCGAACCCGAATCCCTGGAAATCCTCAAAGCGCGGGCGGGCGATTTTGCAGCCATCATGGTAGAACCGGTACAAAGCCGCCGCCCCGACTGGCAACCGCGAGAATTCCTCCACGAAGTGCGCCGGATTTGCGATCGAGCCGGTTGCGCCTTCATCATGGACGAAGTGATTACCGGATTCCGAGTAGCACCGGGCGGCGCTCAAGAATATTTCGGCGTACAAGCCGATATCGGTACCTACGGCAAAGTCGTCGGCGGCGGAATGTCGATCGGGGTAATTGCGGGCAAATCTGCCTGGATGGACGCTTTAGACGGCGGATTTTGGCAATTCGGAGATGACTCGTTCCCCGAAGTTGGCGTTACCTATTTTGCCGGAACTTTTGTCCGCCATCCCCTGACTTTAGCAGCCGCCAAAGCATCCCTCGAATATTTGAAACGGGGCGGGCCTTCCTTGCAGCGCGATCTCAATGCCAAAACTGACCAATTAGTTGCAGAATTGAACGCCATGTTCGATCGCGAGCAAGCACCTTTCACAGTCAAAAACTTTGGTTCCCTGTTCAAAATCTCCTACCCGCAAGATTTTCCTCATGGAGAATTGCTGTTTTACTCGCTGCGGGAAAAAGGAATTCACATTTGGGATAACCGCCCGTGTTTTCTGACGCTAGCCCATTCCGACGCAGATCTTGCTTTTATCAAAGAAGCATTTAAAAACAGCATTGCCGAATTACAGTCAGCCGGATTTTTAGCCGGTGGATCTGGGGAAGCTGTGAGGGCGATCGATTTCAACAAAAATGGCAATACAAATGGATCGAAATCGTCAATTGCTTTCTCAAACAATTCTCCCGTACCCGGTGCCAAATTAGGGCGAGATCCTAATGGCAATCCAGCTTGGTACATAGCAGATCCAGAGCGTCCCGGAAAACATTTACAAGTAGGAGATAGTTTGTCAAATTGACGGTTAGCGTTAGTAATTAAATCACGTAGGGGCGGGTTCACCGATCTTAATTGCCGCAAACCGATAGTCTCGCAAACCCGCCCCCACTAACCGTGATGGTTGACAATTAAATCCTGTAGATACTAACCAACGCATAGCCAATGAAAATAGCCGCAGATTTACAACCAAAACTAACTGCTGTAGACTTCGATCCTTTCGCCGGCGGAGAACTTTTTGCTTGCGTACCCGCGACGGAATCGCAAAAGGAAATCTGGATTGCCGTGCAAATGGAAGACGAGGCAAATTGCGCTTACAACGAGTCGATGTGTCTGCGATTGCAAGGAAATCTCGACGTTGAATCTCTCCGATTTTCCATTCAAGAATTGGTGCAGCGACACGAGTCGCTGCGGACAACATTTAGCCCTGACGGATCGACTCTCTGCATTGCGTCGTCGATCGAGATTGATATTCCTTTGATAGATTTGTCAATTTTGGACGATCGCGAATCTAAATTAGCACATTTGCGCCGCCAAGAAGTCGAACAGCCTTTCAATTTAGTGCGCGGGCCGCTGTTTCGCAGTCAAATTATCAAGCTGCAAGAACAGGAACACATCGTTATTCTCACCTGTCACCACATCGTTTGCGATGGCTGGTCTTGGGGCATATTATTCCCTGATTTGGGTGAAATTTATTCTGCAAAAAATCAAGGCTTAGCGGTCAATCTTCCACAGCCCGAAAGTTTTATAGAGTACGCAATTTCACAAGAAGAACAAGCAACAAGCCCCGAAGTTATTGCCGCTGAAAAGTATTGGTTAAATCAGTTTTCAGGCACGATTCCAGTGCTGGATTTGCCGACAGACAGAGCGCGGCCTCCTTTGAGAACTTACAAGGGTTCGCGGGAAGATTGGGAACTCAAGCCGGATTTGGTTGCTAACCTCAAACGCCAGGGAAAGAAAGCAGGGTGCAGTTTTTTTACAATTCTCTTGGCTGGATTTGAAGCTTTTATCTACCGCTTGTGCGGACAAGAGGATTTGGTTGTCGGAATGCCGGCGGCGGGACAGCTTGTTGGGGGCAAAGACAAGCTTGCCGGACACTGCGTAAGTTTCTTGCCGTTGCGTACCCAAATTAACGGAGAACAATCTTTTATCGATTATTTGCGATCGCGCCGCACTGGAGTTTTAGATGCGATCGAACGCCAGCAGCTAACCTTCGGTACTCTGGTCAAAAAACTAGCAATGCCACGGGATTTCAGTCGCATTCCGCTAGTGCCTGTAAGTTTTAATTTGGATGTGCAGCTTACCGAAGATCAGCTGAATTTTGAAGGTTTTAAGGCTGAAGTCTTCTCGAATCCGAGAACTTATGAAAATTTTGAATGGGCGGTGAATGCCAGCGAAACAAAAAACAAACTCGTGCTGGAGTGTCAGTACAATACTAACTTATTTGATGCTGCGACAATCCGCCGCCGCATGGCTGAATTTGAGGTGCTGTTAGAGGGAATAGTTGCTAATCCAAACCAGAAGATTTCAGAATTGCCCCTGCTAACCGAAGCAGAGGGATACCAGTTGCTAGTGGAATGGAACAACACCACAAAAGAATATCCCTCTGATAAGTGTATCCACCAGTTGTTTGAGGAACAGGTTACGCGATCGCCCGATGCCATTGCGGTGGTTTTTGAAGATAAACAGTTGACCTACCTCCAACTCAACCAACGGGCTAACAAAATAGCACATCACTTGAGAACTCTGGGTGTGGGGCCAGAAGTTTCGGTGGGTATCTGCGTGGAGCGCTCCCTAGAGATGGTAGTGGGATTGCTTGGTATCCTCAAGGCTGGTGGTCCTTATGTGCCGCTTGACCCAGAGTATCCTACTGAACGCTTGAGCTTTATGCTCCAAAACGCTCAAGTTAAGGTGCTGTTGACGCAACAGCGACTGGTTGAGAAGCTACCTGAATATGAAGCGCAGTTTGTCTATTTAGATACTGATTGGCAGGTGATTTCCCAGTCGAGCGAGGAGAATCCAATCACTGGTGTGGAAGCAACTAACTTGGCTTATGTGATTTATACTTCCGGTTCTACAGGTCAGCCTAAGGGAGTAGCAATGAATCATTTTTCTCTTTGCAATCTGATCTTGTGGCAACTTCAAAATACGACAATTTCTAGCGGGGCAAAAACTCTACAATTTGCTCCTATCAGCTTTGATGTCTCCTTCCAAGAAATGTTTTCTACTTGGTGTTCTGGAGGGACATTACTCTTGATTGCAGAGGAATTACGACGAGATGCATTCGCTTTGTTAGGTTTACTCCAAGAAAAAGCTGTTGAGAGACTGTTTGTCCCCTTTGTTGCCTTACAGCAAATAGCTGAGGTAGCTACTGGTAGTGAATTAGTTACCAGCTATTTACGGGAAATCATTACTGCTGGTGAACAGTTGCAGATTACTCCCGCCATTTCTAGCTGGTTGAGCAAGCTAACTGATTGTACTTTGCACAATCATTATGGACCATCGGAGAGCCATGTTGTCACCACTTTTACCCTCACTAATTCAGCGGACAATTGGCCGATACTTCCTCCTATCGGTCGTCCCATCGCTAACACGCAAATTTATATTCTCGACCGCCTCCTAAAGCCAGTCCCCATCGGCGTATCGGGTGAACTACACATCGGCGGTGCTGGCGTCGCCCGAGGCTACCTAAACCGTCCCGATTTGACTGATGAAAAATTTATCCCTAACCCCTTCACCACTCAATCTGGGTCACGCCTCTACAAAACTGGCGATAAAGCCCGTTACCTAAGTGACGGTAACATTGAGTTTCTAGGTCGCATCGACAATCAAGTCAAGATTCGCGGCTTCCGCATCGAACTGGGGGAAATTGAGGCAGCGATCGCGCAGTACCCCGGCGTGCGAGAAACTGTAGTTATAGTGCGAGAAGATGTTCCAGGTCAAAAATATCTGGCAGTTTACATTGTCGCCAACAACTCGTCCACGATCGCCACTAGCAACTTGCGGGGTTTTCTTAAAGAGAAACTGCCTGATTATATGATACCGGGAGCATTGGTGATGTTGAATGCCCTGCCACTAACCCCCAGCGGCAAGGTAGACCGTCGCGCCTTACCCGCACCAGAATTTCGACCCGAACTGCAACAGTCATTAGTAGCCCCAAGAACTCCTATTGAAGAGATGCTAGCCAGCATTTGGGCGGATGTCCTGAGAATTGAAATTGTGGGCGTTCACCACAATTTCTTTGAACTGGGCGGACATTCCTTATTAGCCACTCAAGTAATTTCGAGAGTGCGCGATACCTTTGCCGTCGAATTAGCGCTACGCAGTTTGTTTGAAGCACCCACCATTGCCGAATTCGCCTCTCGGGTAGAGAATTCGCTCTCTAACGGACAATCACAAGAAGCAGAGCCGCTTCTACCAATTCCAAGGTCAGGGGACATCCCACTATCCTTTGCTCAACAGCGACTGTGGTTTCTCGACCAGTTACAGCCCAACAGTGCCTTTTACAACATCCCGGTAGCGTTGCGTCTTTTCGGTCAGCTCAATATAGCGGCGCTACAGAACAGCATCAACGAAATTATCGGGCGTCACGAAGCCTTACGCACCAACTTCGCGACAGTAGAGGGAGAACCCATTCAGGCGATCGCTTCAACTCACAGTTGGGAACTACAAGTAGTCAGCTTGTTGCACCTAGGAGAAAGCGAGCGAGAAATTGAAGCGCAACGATGGGTAAATGAAGAAGCGAATCGACCTTTTAACCTGGAACGAGAGCTTTTGCTCCGAGGTTTGGTGCTGCAGCTAGGTGAAACCGAGTACGTCTTGCTGTTTACCATGCACCACATTATTTCTGATGGGTGGTCTGTAGGCGTGTTCTTGCGAGAGTTAGCAGAACTTTACAAAGCCAACAGCACGGGCATGGCTCCGGTTTTACCAGAATTATCCGTACAGTACGCCGACTTTGCGGGTTGGCAGCGGCAGTGGTTGTCTGGAGAAATACTGGTTCCCCAGCTTGACTACTGGAAGCAACAACTATTGGACGCTCCAGCTTTATTAGAATTACCCGCAGACCGAGCGCGACCGCCTGTTCAAACCTTCCGGGGAGGATATTACTATGCAGCCCTTTCCCTGGAATTGAGCGCGGAACTTACCGCTCTGGGCAAGCGAGCGGGAGTCACTCTGTTTATGACCCTTTTGGCAGCATTTCAGACATTACTCTCCCGCTATACAAACAGTGAGGACATCGTAGTGGGTACGCCTGTAGCTGGTCGCAATCGGCGGGAAATTGAAGGACTAATTGGCTTTTTTGTCAATACCTTAGTGCTGCGTACCGACCTCGGCGGCCACCCCAGTTTTGAGGAGTTACTCGCCAGAGTTCGGGAAGTGGCGCTGCAAGCTTACGCGCATCAAGACTTGCCCTTCGAGAAGTTGGTAGAGGCATTGCAACCAAGGCGAGACTTAAGCTATACGCCTCTGTTCCAGGTAATGTTTGTCCTCAACGACGCTTTGGTTCCTGCTGTGGAACTGCCTGAGTTAACGGTAAGTTCATATCCGCTGGAAATCGGCACAGCCAAGTTTGATTTAACTTTATCAATGGAGAATACGGCTGATGGATTGGTAGCAGAATGGGAATACAATGCTGACCTGTTTGATGGGTCAACGATCGCTCGGATGGCGGGACATTTCCAGACTTTACTCGAAGCGATCGCAGCCAATCCAAAGCAGAAGATTTCAGAATTGCCCCTGCTGACAGAAACAGAGCGACACCAGATCCAGATCGAGTGGAATAACACTCAAACAAATTATCCCGAATCAGCCTGCATTCACCAACTATTTGAAGTTCAAGCAGAGCAAACTCCCGATGCTGTAGCCTTAGTTTTTGGCGAACAACAGTTAACTTACCAACAGCTAAATTCTCGGGCCAATCAACTCGCCCATTACTTGCAAACTTTGGGGGCTGGGCCGGAAGTTTTAATCGGTGTTTGTTTCGATCGCTCTATGGATGCGATCGTCTCGCTGTTAGCTGTTCTCAAAGCCGGCTCTGCTTACTTGCCTTTAGATCCAGCCTATCCCCAAGACCGTCTGGAATTCATGCTGTCAGATGCCGCCCTATCGGTGCTGTTAACTCAACAGCATTTAACAGAAAAGCTGCCCGATACTGAAGCAAAAATAGTTTGTTTGGAGCAGGTGCGGGAGGAAATAAACGCACAAAGTGAGGACAATCTTGCCCATCTCGCGCAGGCGGAAAATCTGGCTTATGTCATGTATACTTCCGGTTCCACAGGCAAACCAAAAGGCGTTTGTGTCGTCCACCGTGGGGTAGTGCGGTTAGTGAAAAACACCGATTATGCGAGCTTCAGCGCCGCCGAAGTCTTCCTGCAACTGGCTCCGATTTCCTTTGACGCTTCGACGCTGGAAATTTGGGGGGCGCTGCTTAACGGGGCGCAACTGGTTGTCTTTCCCCCAGGAACTCCATCTTTAGCAGAGCTGGGAGAGGCGATCGGTTTATATAAAGTGACAATTTTGTGGCTGACCGCCGGACTGTTTCACTTGATGGTAGACGAGCGGATTGAGGATTTAAAGGGCTTACGTCTACTGTTGGCTGGCGGCGATGTTTTATCTGTTACCCACGTCCAGAAATTGCTGAGAGAGGCTCCAAACTGCCAATTAATTAACGGTTACGGGCCGACAGAAAATACGACTTTTACTTGCTGTTTTGCGATCGCCCGTGACAGTCAAATTAGCAATTCGGTGCCGATCGGCAGACCGATCGCCAATACTCAAGTTTACATACTCGATCGCCATTTGCAGCCAGTGCCGATCGGCGTTCCGGGCGAGTTGTATGCAGGCGGTGCAGGCTTAGCCAGAGGCTACCTCAACCGCCCCGATTTAACAGCCGAAAGATTCATTCCAAATCCTTTGATCGCCAACCAAGAAGATGGATGGAAAAATGCCGAAGGGCGATCGGTTTCAAGCCTTCTTCCTTCTGCAAATCACCTTTACAAAACAGGGGATTTAGCCCGCTATCTGCCCGATGGTAACATTGAGTATTTGGGACGCATTGACAATCAAGTAAAGATTCGCGGCTTCCGCATTGAAATAGGAGAAATTGAGGCCGTACTGGCTGGACATTTAGATGTGAGTCAAGTGTCTGTGGCAGTTCAGTTAGATGCTTCAGGGAATAAATGTCTCGCAGCTTATGTAGTCCCGGGCCCAGGCAAAATTCTCGCCGCCAATACCCTGCGGAGTTTCCTGCAAAAAAGACTGCCAGACTACATGATACCCGCTGGGTTTGTGTTCCTCGATGCTTTGCCCTTGAACCCCAACGGCAAAGTTGACCGCCACGCTTTGGCAAGTCAAAAGTGGCAATCTGCCAGCGTTGCACCCGATCAAACAATTGCTGTTGCCCCCCGGGACAAATTAGAATTCCAAGTGAAGCAAATTTGGGAACAAGTTTTAGGCATCAATTCAGTTGGCATCAGGGACAATTTCTTCGAGATAGGAGGGCATTCGCTGTTAGCAGCGCGTTTGTTAGCTGAAGTTGAAAAAGTATTCGGCAAAAAACTGCCACTATCTGCAATTTTCCAATCGCCAACAGTCGAACAATTGGCTGATATTCTCCGCGAACCGGAATGGTCGTCTCCCTCTCCGTCAATGGTAGTGATTCAACCGGGAACAGGGAGTTACAAACCTCCTCTTTTCTGCATTCACGTACTCGGTAGGGGATTGGAATTTTACCGTCCTTTACTGAATCATTTGGAGCAATCGCAGGCTATTTTGGGACTGTCTACCCAGATTATGGATGAAAATCTGGCTCCCCCAAATCGAGTTGAGGAATTGGCAGCTTATTACATCAAAGAAATGCAAGTTTTCCAGCCGCACGGGCCTTATTTTCTGTTAGGAGTATCTTTTGGTGGAACAGTAGCTTTTGAGATAGCTAGGCAACTTCATGCCAAAGGTGAAAAGGTAGCTTTGCTGGGATTGTTGGATACCTACGGCCCGGATGCTTTTAAAAATTTGCCTCAAGTAAAGCGCGGTCAACGGGCGATGAAAGTTTTACACATGACTCCCGGTGTATTTCTGCGAAAAACTCAGAGCAATCTGGCGGGAAAAGTCGAAAGTATTACTAATCAAATATGGAGGATTTCTTCTAAGTTTTACCAAGCGATCGGGCGTCCCTTGCCGATCGATCTGGAAAACTTCACTCATCGAGAACTCAATGAAGAGGCATTGAGACACTATGTAGCAGGAGTTTACTCGGGTGGAGCGACTATCTTCAAAGCGGTTGAGAGTGCCATCTTGTTTGATGCCGATCCCGAATTGGGTTGGGGCGAGGTAGTTACAGGAGGAATAGAGATTCACGAGATCCCTAGCGACCATTTGGGGATGTTACAAGAGCCGCACGTTCGTATACTGGCGGAAAAATTGCAGGCTGCGGTCGATCGCGCTCGGCAAATGAATTGTCAATAATGTTAAGTCTTTTGGTTATTGGTTATTGGTGATTGGTGATTGGTGATTGGTGATTGGTTATTGGTTATTTGTTAACAGTTAACAGTCACCAGTTAGCAGTCACCAGTTAGCAGTTAACAGTTAACAGTCAACAGTCAACAGTCAACAGTTCACCCTTCCAAAGCCACCAAAAGACACAGCAACAAAGCCTCCGTCCACTCAACTACAGCACCGTAAGTATCGCCCGTATGGCCGCCCAAACGGTGGTTAAACCAGGCTCCGACAAAAATTCCGATCGCACTTCCGCCCAAAGCCATCCCCACCGCCAACAGCCACCGATCGCCATCCAAGACAACTTGCAGCACGCTCAAACTCACCAACAACAGAACTCCTGGGATAAAATCAAAAGGTGAATAAATCGATTCTTTATGAAAAGCTCCCTTACCCTCCGGGCGGAGATAGGGATAGCGGGCGATCGCCACCAGTTGGCCCCACCTCCCCCAACCCGCCACACCCATCAAAGCCAGCCACCGATAGTGATTCAAATCCGAGAGAGCGGCAGTTTTCAGCAGGACGATCGCGATCGCAGCCATCGCCCCAAAAGCCCCTGTAACGCTATCCCGCATCACTTCCAGCCGGCGCACCGGGTCGGGGACGGCCAGCCCGTCCGCCGCGTCCATTGCTCCATCTAGGTGCAGCCCGCCAGTGATGGCAATGCCCAAAACTACTACTAATGCCGATCGAGTCAGAGCAGGCATACCCAACAAATGCAACCCAAGATCTGCCAGTCCCAGCATCCCACCAATCAAAAGCCCGATCGTCGGTGCCAAGCGAGCAATGCCCCGAAACTCCAAAGTCCAAGACATCGGCACCGGCAAACAAGTATAAAACGCGACTGCGGCTGCAATAGCAGCGCCTTGATTCCGGAAAAAGTCGATCGTAGAGCGAACCAATTTATCATCCACCATAAGATAGAAATTTTTTCATTTTGTATACACTTGTCAATTCATTAGCTTGTGCCAGAATTGGAACTGTAACACGCTAGTCCTTTGGATCGGGCATTCCTCCTGTCCGAGCAATTTTCCCCGGAAAACCTCTGCCGGCAGCGCTCCCGAAGCTCCCTATCTAAAATGACTAAACTCAAGATTCTGGTTTCCCGTATCCAGAATTCTAGCTAACTCCCCGATTTTCAAAACGGGAAAATACTACAACAGAGGCTTTTGTTCCATGAGTCACGACCAATCGAATAACAGGGTAGTTGCTCCTTGCATCATTGATACAGGCATTGTCGTCAACAAGCGCGATATCAAAAGATTGCTGTTTGATTTAGGACGTGTGCGCTACCTTCACATCCAAGATGGCAAGATTTACAGCGAAGGCGAAGGGTACGTGCTCGAAGTCTTCGCCAACCCCCACCGTTCTACCCTGATTGCCAACAATGCGCTTTATTTGAACGTGTATAGTTTTGATTACCTGGAACTGAAACAGTCGCCTGAAGATGGTGCTTATTTTGACCTGATTCAAGACGGCCGGCAGTTGCGGTTAATTCCCCTCTCCAATCCTTTACAAGAGCAAGTCTCCCGGAATTTAAATGCTGCGGCTTTGGATGCAGTTGTCGATCAGGTACTCTCAGGCCACTGGGATCTGCAATTGGATGAGGATGATTCTCAGTTTTAACCGTCAGTCAATCGATTTTAGATTTTAGATTTTAGATTTTAGATTTACTCGAAAGATGAATCTGGGAGGTAGAACTAAGGTCTAAAATTTTTGGCCCTCCACGAGAATTGTCGGAAAATTGTCTCCGTTTTTGGGCGGGGTCATGGTTTTTTTTGTCGCGATGTCAACAACAATAGATTAAATAACACGGACGGCCGAGTAGCGGTTAACGAGCATCGGGGACTAATGACTGAGGACAAGGCGAAATTTTCTTTTGAATGTAAGGCTAACTGCAGCCATACCCAAGCGCGTGCAGGGGTTTTTAGCACTCCCCACGGTGTTGTGGAAACGCCAAAGTTTATGCCCGTGGGCACTTTGGCTAATGTCAAAACTTTGACTCCGGCACATCTTGAAGACGCGGGAGCTCAAATGGTTTTGGCCAATACTTATCACTTGCACTTGCAGCCGGGGGAACGAATTGTCGCGGGCGCTGGCGGATTGCACAAATTTATGGCTTGGCCGGGCCCGATTCTGACGGATTCGGGCGGCTTTCAGGTGTTTAGCTTGAGCCAAATGCGGACTATTTCGGAGAATGGGGTGACTTTTCGAGCTCCCCGCGACGGCCGCATCATTAATTTAACGCCGGAAAAATCGATCGAGATTCAGAACGAGTTAGGCGCTGACGTGATTATGGCCTTTGATGAGTGTCCGCCTTACCCCGCTACACGGGACGAGGTGGAGGCAGCGACAGATCGCACTTACCGCTGGCTGCAACGCTGTATGCAGGCTCACTCGCGCCCGGAACAAGCTTTGTTCGGCATCGTGCAGGGGGGTGTTTTCCCCGATTTGCGATCGCGCGCGGCGAACCAGTTGGTAGACTTAGATTTGCCCGGTTATGCGATCGGCGGGGTTAGCGTCGGGGAATCGGGGGATTTGATCGCAGAGATTGTGAGAGTTACTGCGCCCCTGTTACCTGCAAATAAACCCCGTTATTTGATGGGGATTGGCACCTATCGGGAAATGGCGCTGGCGGTGGCGAGCGGTGTAGATATGTTTGACTGCGTGATTCCGACTCGGCTGGGCCGCCACGGGACGGCTTTTGTGCGAGGGGAACGCTGGAATTTGAAAAATGCTCGGTTTCGGGAGGATTTTGCTCCCCTGGATGAGTCTTGTCCTTGCTATACCTGCCAAAAATTCAGTCGGGCTTATTTGGCCCATTTGGCGCGGGCTAAGGAGGCACTCAGCTATACTTTGCTGGCGCTGCACAACGTCACGGAGTTGATTCGCTTTACTGGAAAAATGCGGGAGGCGATTTTGGCCGATCGATTTACCGAAGAGTTTGCCCACTGGCTGACACCGACTGTCGATCGATCGTGAGATCCTTTGGTGAAGATATGCGACAATTATTAAAATTGTGTTGGATAGGTAGGTTGATTCATGGAAGCTGCATTACTGTTGGCTAAACTGCCCGAGGCTTATGCAATCTTTGACCCTTTGGTTAATGTTTTGCCAGTGATTCCCGTGTTTTTCTTGCTGCTGGCTTTTGTCTGGCAAGCGGCTGTCGGGTTCAGATAAGGTTGATTGCATTAAAAACAGGGGCAGTTCACCAATTGCCCCTGTTTTTAGGTGTTAATTTTTGTTTCGTTCTTCTTTCTCTTCTCGGACTGGACGCAGGGGTGGCCAGAAACCGGGTTTTTAACCAAATACTTGACTAAAACCCTCAATCTCTAGGAAAAACCCGGTTTCTTGAGATTGGCGCAGGGGTGGCCAGAAACCGGGTTTTTAACCAAATACTTGACTAAAACCCTCAATTTCTAGGAAAAACCCGGTTTCTTGAGACTGGCGAACCATTCCTATATCCATTACATCCGTTAAAAAATCCGTTGCCGAACTTCTTTCAACTGCCGCCGATCGCACTTTTAAATGCCGGTCTTTCTGAGATCCGCTTCATGTAATCTACAACAGCCGGATAAGGACTGAGGTCTAGTTTTAGCACCATCGGAATGTAAGCCAATATTGACCCGACTGCTGCATCGGCGACGCCGAATTCATCACCCATTACAAACGGCTGTTTCTCGAAGATTTGATTAAGCGGTGTTAACAAGCGGGGAGTTTCGCTATCGCGAGTTGCTTCTGTAAATATTCCCGACCCCAGCGTCGCGTTGGCAAAAATGACCCACTGCACAATTTCAGCTTGCTGCTCCAAAGTCTGGGGCATCTTACCGTATTTTTGAGCTAAATACAGCAAAATTGCGCCGGATTCCCAAAGTTTAAAATCTCCATCCACAATTGCCGGTACTTTGCCCATCGGGTTAATTTCCATAAACTGTGGCTGCAAGTGTTCCCCTGCTTGAATATCTAGGGTGACGAATTCGTAGGGAACCCCTATTTCTTCTAGATACCACTTGACAATTGATGCCCTGCTTTGGGCTCCGCCGTAAAGTTTAATCACGGAATTTTTATCCTTTAACGTAATATTTCTGTTATACCATCTTTGGGGAATTGGGAATTGGGAATTGGGAATTGGAAATTGGGAATTGGAAATTGGGAATTGGAAATTGGGAATTGGAAATTGGGAATTGGGAATTGGGAATTGGGAATTGGGAATTGGGAATTGGGAATTGGGAATTGGGAATTGGGAATTGGGAAAATAACTAATGACTACTGACTAATGACTACTAACTACTGACTACTGACTACTGACTACTGTCCTGTAATTATTGTCGCTTCTGTCAAGTGTAGAAACAAGATTCTGCTGCCAATAAAAATCAAAATTGCGCCGCCCAAAATCTCAATTTTATTTGCAAACAAGTTGCCGCACTTGTGTCCGATAAACACGCCGGCAAAAGCTAAAAAGAAAGTAATAAATCCGATCGCAGTCACCGCCTGAGCAATAGAATCTTTCAAGACAGCAAATCCGACTCCCACTGCGAGAGCATCAATACTCGTCGCCACCGACAGGGTTATCAAAGTTCCAGTATGTAAGGGATTGAACTTTTTTTCGCTTTCTTCGCCCTGCAGCGATTCGTAAATCATTTTACCGCCAATAAAACTCAACAGCCCAAAAACGATCCAATGGTCGATCGGTGTTATCCAAGAACTAAAACTCAGACCCGCCAACCATCCGATTACGGGCATCAAAGCTTGAAAGCAGCCGAAAAATAAGGCTATTTTTAAAGCTTTATTGAGCTTCATGTGTTTGATTGCTAAACCGCTAGAAATCGCCACAGCAAAAGCATCTGCTGCTAGTCCCAAGGAAAGAAAGACGGTAGTGGTTGCATCCATTTTTTTAAAGTGTAAAGCGTTACGATTAAAGGTTTTTTTAGACAATTTTAGTCTACACTAAACCTCGATAAAATAACGTTTTTATCACAATACATTCATTTTTGAATCACATTTGTTTCATAATTTGCAGGGTTGAAAAATGCCGGGATTAGTTGTAAAGTATGGTGAAGAGTTTTTCAGTACCAAAGTTGACAATGCCGCAATCTAAACCTTACCAGCCATTGTTGCTCAGATTACTGCACGGGCTTAACGGTGCGATCGCCCTTTTAGCAATTTTGACCGCATTTTTGGTGTACAACGCCTATGACGGGCGGTTGGGCAAAGTGCCCGCGCCTCAGATTGCTGATATCATCGGGATTCACGGCACTTTCGGCAAATTGTTGCTGTTAGGAGTCATGCCGGCTTTTGCATTGTACAGTTTCCACGCAGGTCAACAACGCTTGGTGCAGCCGGATTCTTTTTGCAAACTAACTCAGGTGGGAAAACCGATTTGGTGGTACAGTTTGCACCGGATTGTAAATACTTTGATGTTGTTAGCGCTGACTTTTTCGATCGCCTCTGGAAGTATGGTTAAGGAAGAATGGCTTCCGGCGGGGGATTTGACGCAGATTTGGTATTATTTGCACGCTTCTGGTTGGGCGGTATTAGTGTTTTGTCTGCTGATGCACTTGTTGATGAGTGCGAAAGTGGGGGGTTTGCCGCTAATTTTGTCGATGTTTGATGTTGCGTACCGCCGGGAGGATTCGCCGGCTGCTTGGTGGCGCAAAATTCGCTCTTTTGTCGATCGCTCTTAATATAAAAATGAACAAAAATATCCTATTAATTATTGTGGAAATCGTGGTAATGGGAGGCTGGTTGTTTGCTGTTATCGCGCCTTTATTGTTCCCCTAATCCGATCGCGATCGGCTTTGCAGCAACGAATTTCTGTTTTACGGGCTTTATATCAAACGATCGGCAATTCTACGATAAACTCAGCACCGCCCCCAGTTTGAGATTCAATTTCAGACTGTACTGGAGATTGAACGGTAAAAATACCGCCGTGCAATTCTACAATAATTTTATAGCAAGCCGATAGTCCCAATACTGTAAAATTTTTCCAGGATTTAGTATTGCCAAATGGTTCAAATATTCTCTGTTGAATCTCTGGCGAAATCCGGCAGCCGTTGTGGGCGATCGATACTACAATAAACCTGCCTGCAAAATGCTCTACTATATCTGTTTTAATTGTAATGATTGGCTCGGAGTTGTCAAGACTGTTAACAGCATCAATCGCATTGCTGAGGATATTCGTAAATACTTGGCTGAGTTGACCGGGATAACACAAAATTGGTGGCTGGTTGTTATATTCCTTGACTACTAATATTTTGGGAGACCGCCTGTGAGCGAGCAATAGCAGTATATTGTCGATACTTTCGTGAACGTTGGTGTGTTCTTTGTTAGCCTTGTCAGGAAGTGAAATTTTCCGAAAAGCCACTACGAGCTGCCGAATGCGATCGGTTCCTATTTTCAGAGAATTGAGAGTTTCCGGCAAGTCTTGGCTGATAAAATCTAGGTCGAAGGTTTCTATTTCTCTGGCAATTCGCGGCACTGGTTGGGGGTACTGTTCGCGATAAAGGTGAATTATTTCGAGCAAATATTTGATATAATCGTTGACGTGAATCAGGCGACCGTAAATAAAGTTAATTGGGTTATTAATGTCCTGGGAAATTCCGGCGGCGATTTGACCCAAAATTGCCATTTTTTCGCTTTGTACTAAATGCTCTTCGGTTTTTCTTAGTTGGGCTAATACTGCTTCTAAAAGTTTGAGTTCTTCTTGAATTTGTCCCTGGAGTTGAGATTGAGAAATTGCGATCGCCAGTGAATCTGCTATGGCTTCCAAAATTTCTAATTCGTTGGGATTCGCAAACTGCCGATTAGCAATGGCGAACAGATATCCCAGCCGATTAGTCTGAGTAAGTACGGGTACTGTTGCGTAGCGGCTGTTTGTGAGTTCGAGATGGGCTGGTTTTTGAAATCCTGCGACATCAGAGGCGGAGGTTTTATTGAGAATTACTGTTTCGCACCGCTGCAGCCTTGCAGCTAAATCTCCCGATGGCCCTCCGGTAGCGCCGAAGATTCCCAAGCGCCCCGATAAACCTTGTCGGCAATATTCCCAGCAAAATTCTACTGTATCTTGTCGGGGGTCGTACCAGCCGAATATTGCTCGATCGAGCTTTAACAATGTACCGAGTTCTTCTACTGTTGTTTGCAGGATGCGATCGAGCGGCAAGCCAGCGCGAATGCGGCCGCTCAAGCGGTGAATCAGGGCTTCTGAGCGAGTGCGGATGTAATTTTCGGCAAACAGCTTATGTGCTGCAACTACTGCGACAATAGCTGCTGCTAAGAGTATGGTGGCTGCTGCTGCTAATATGTTTAAGGCGATTAGTTCTTTTTCGATGTTGTGGGAAGGAATTACTAGGGCGATCGACCATTCAGCTTGCTCTAAGGGAAGATAAGCAACATAAACTCTGGCATCGTTGATTTTGGTCAACAAAATGCCCGTTTTTTGATAAACCATCTCCCTGGCTACATTTGCCAAATTAGTATCTGCGGACTCCAACAGACTCGGAGTCGGCTTGTCGATATTTCCGATTAACTGAGCGTCGGGATGGACAATGGGGACTCCTTGAGAATTGAGAACAAAAGCATAAGTTCCTGTTTGATATTCCAGTTTTTTTACTACTTCGGCTATTCTGTCGGTGCTGATTATGCCGTTCATTACTCCGATCGGCTTGTCGGCTGTTTTGTCCAGAAAATTTGCCGAATTTGAGCGCACCGGAGCCGAAATGGGAACAATACTCTGTTGTTTTAGCGTGCGAGAAATTGTAGGATCTGAAACATAGACTTCGCCAGCCATTGCTTTTTTGAAGTGTTGGCGATCGCTGACATTAATCAAAGCTCTGCCGACTTTTGTAGTGAAATAAAAACCGTCGGGATCGATTAATGCCAAATGCTCGAAGTCTTGTAGTCGATTGACTTCCGATTTTAAATAAGGCCCTGCCACATACCAATTCATCGATCGCACCGAAGGAGTGTTTGCGAGGAGTTCTATCTCAGCCTTTTTCGTGCCGATCCAGCGATCGATCTTGTTCCCGCGCTGCTTAACCTCTAACAAAGCATTTCGCTCTAAATTGTCCACAATCAAGCGGCGCACGCTTTGATAGCTGATGCAGCCAGCGATGCTAGCTGCCACAATTGCTACGCCCACAATTAACAGCGCAATTTTGTAGGGAAAATTGTATTTGCCCTTAAATCCCGCTTGCAATATTCGAGTTAATTTCCACCACTTCACTTTCGCAAAGCTTCGCATGGTTTGACCAATTTGTGAGATTAAAATCCTCAGCTCACCTGCGATGCACTTATTCAATGCGAGTAGTCTGAAAACTACTAGGAATAAGTGCGGGGATTTTTTGATTTTTTCCCGTTGGCCGGCTCACTCTGTTAAGGAATGAAAATTTAATAACTTAAGCGATTGCTCGTTACCAGGCTCTGCCTGGTAATGCATATCCGGAGGCTCTGCCTCCTTTGAGGAAGGCAACTTACAGGAGAGAGGACTGTAGGAGGTGTTTAAGTTATTAAGTTTTCGATCCTAAACTGGCATCATATCCTACCATATTTTTGGCAAATTAAAACATTTCAGCAACCGCTTATATTTTGTTAAGTGTTGTTAAGAAGTGCTCTCAATTTGGTAAGGTTCGCGGCTCAGCGCCGCCTAGGTTGAGATGCTTAAATTTTGTGCGATCGGGTAATGTTGAAATATTGGCGTTTTTTGATTGGGCAAGGCACACCCTACCTTGAGGAGTTTGGCGTTTTTCTTAATAATAAAATTTGAAAAGTTTTGAGTTATTAATGAACGAAAAATTTAAGAAATATTCAATTCACATTTCAAAACTCAAAACTATTTTCGGTGCTAAATTGCCGCAGTTTGGCAAATTAATTTAAAGAACCTTGTGAGTGTGATCGTGCTGTTTCACATTATCTTCAGTGCGAACGATGCGCTCGGAATTGAGGACTCTTTTGCGTTCTAAGGAATAAGTAAAGTCATTGCGAACTGTTCCTGACGGAATGTGAACTTGAGCTTGGGGGCGGATTTTGTAAGTGCGGGCTGCGGCGATCGCCCGAAAGCCGAATTCGTCGCTAAACTGAGCTTCCGAGGGAAATTCCGGCAGCCTTTTGGGTGAGTCGCCCTCCAGCACCTCTCCTAAAGTCGTACCCCAAGCCATTTCATAAGATGTGGGAATGCCCTTGACAATTGCTTCCAAAGCTGCTGAAGGGATAGCTTCGATGATTTTTACTTGATGAACTTCGCCTTCTTCTTTGATGAAGCAGGTGGCCAAGCCCACTGCGATATAGTCGTCGGTGCAGAGATCGGGGGCGGTGGGATAAACTGTTGCAGTCGTCATAAAAAATCTTTTGAGTAGGAGTTGAAAACCGTTCGCGAAAAATCAAGCGATTTTAGATTTTAGATTTTTTGCACGGATTTTTCTGGGGGCTTTGACTTGAAAAATCTCAAACTGGCTGTATCTAATATCTAAAATTGTTGGGGTAAGCTCCAAAGAGCCGATCGCGCCAGCGAGTTGATCGTACCACATCAAGGCAAATGCCGGATGATGCGGCAAGGATTCCCGGCCGCCACGACATTTGCGGGAATATCTTTGACCACAACGCTACCTGCGCCGATCGTGCTATTGTCGCCCACAGTCACTCCGGGACAAATAATACTGCCGCCACCAATCCAAACATTATTACCAATATTAATTTCTGCGGCGAGTTCGCGGCCAGAAAGTCTAATTTCTGGGTCTGTGGGGTGAAAAGCGGTGTAAATTTGCACATTGGGGCCGCATAGCAAATTTTCACCAATGTTAACTCGATTGCAGTCAAGAATTACGCAGCCAAAATTCATGTACAATCCGTTTCCAGCATAAATATTGCTGCCATAGTCGCAGTAAAAAGGCGGCTCGATTTCGACTTTGGGGCCGATGGCACCGAACCATTCGGCGAGAATTTCTAACCGTTTGTCGGGTTCGTCTTCGCGGGTAGAATTGTAAGTTCTGGCGAGGCGGCGGGCTCGATGGCGTTCGGCAATTAATTGCTCGTCAGCACCTAAATACAATTCGCCGGCGAGCATTTTTTCTTTTTCGGTTTGTTTCATAAAAATCGGCGGGATCAGATAATATGGCGGTTGAACTTTGGTTGAAACTGAGATGTTGTACCTGTGGCAAAAACCGGGTTTCTGACGGCAAATTTAACATCAAAACCTATATTTATCGTTCAGAAACCCGGTTTTTAAGAGGTTATGGAGAATGGTGCAAGATGTCAGTTTCAACTGCCGGGTATGCTTAATTCTGCAAAAAAACGGTTAAATCCAGATTGGTTAATTGCTCAAAAGCTCGATCGATAGATCCTTTTTTCCGCAAAAAACCAGTATTCGCAGCGGGGCAAATATACTGTAAAGTCGAAGGGGAAAATCCATCGACAATTGACTTCACGCTGTTAATTTGTCTGGGCCAGTGAAAAGTTTTTGGCGTCCGAATGGGTACTGGAGCGCCTTCGCGGTTGGGGAGCAAGTGTCTGCCGGAAAACAGGACTCCACCGCTGCCACTATCATAAAGACAAGAGGAACCAGGAGAGTGACCGGGAGTCCAAAATGCTTTCATTCGATCGCTCAAAGTAAATTCTCGCTCAAAAACAGTCACCCGCAATCCCGGAAGCAAATAAGCTTCCTGCTCTTGAATCAGGATATCGCACCCCGTGGCTTCCTGAATCTCCCGCGCCTTGGCCATAGCGCCGCGGTGGGTGAGAAACAGCAGCCGCACACCGCCGCATTCCTCCAAAAAGGCTTGGTTAATCTCATCCCAAGGGGGACAATCCACTAAGATGTTCGATTCGTTTTCTACAATGAAATAGGCTGTCGCACCCAGGGTATCCCGGTTAGGCGCGAAAGCAAAGATATTTGGCAGTACCAGCCTGGGCTGTTTGGAGACGGAACTCTGTTGTTTCAAGGAAGTAATAAATATTATGTTTTTTTTACTATGGTTGTTGGTTTTGGGCTGGATATCTTACTACTTGTTGCAGAGCAGCATCAGCCGCATCACCAGAACTCCGGTATGGCTGCTGTGGCTGGTAATGATGGCGCCGGCGCTGATTTGGAGCGGTTGGGTTTTAGCTAACGGCGCAAAAAAAACAGCACCGCCGGAGTTGGTAATTATACCTTTTTTGGTTTGCCCTGTCTTGTACTGGTTTTTAGTGCAGTTGGGGCGCAAGGAAATTACCCGATCGGATTCCGAGCAAGTAACAGATTCGGGCGCTGAACCTGCCAAGCCAAAACCGCCCCTGCGCCCGATCGATTCAGCCGAAGAAGCAAGTTTGCGCGATTGTTTTCCTTGGTCAATTTACTTTTTGCGGGATTTAGAATTTCGCCCGCAGGCTGTCATCTGTCGCGGACAGTTACGCACCAACCCGGAAGCGGCTTATCAAACAATTCGGGAGAATGTGGAACAGCATTTTGGCGATCGCTTTTTAGTCATATTTCAAAACAGTTTGAGCGGTCAACCTTTTTTTGCCATAGTTCCTAACCCCAGCCGCCAATCAGTAGAAACTCCCGTCAAAACTGCACCTGTTACCAGACCATTTTTCGCCTTAGCTTTGCTGCTGATCGCCGTGTTTACGACTACGATTGTCGGCTCACAAATTGCCGGAGTTACTGAAAAGGTTTTGCAGTCTAACCCGTCAATGTTGCTCCGGGGTTTGCCTTACTCGCTGGCGCTAATTACAATTTTGGCATTTCACGAATCAGGACACTATTTAGCTGCCAGATTCTATAAAATTCGCACGACTTTGCCTTATTTTATTCCGATTCCATTTTTCTTGGGAACTTTGGGCGCTTTTATTCAAATGCGGAGTCCAATTCCCCACCGCCGAGCTTTATTTGATATTAGTATTGCCGGCCCGTTTACGGGTTTAGTTGCGACAGTGCCCTTATTAATTTGGGGTTTGCAGCATTCAACTATTGTACCGCTTTCTGAAAAGTCGGGAATGTTAAATTTTGACTCTTTTAGTCCAAATTTTTCGTTGCTGATGACTTTGTTGAGCAAGTTAACTTTGGGCGGTGCTTTGAATGTGGAAACTGCGATTAATTTGCATCCGGTGGCGGTGGCGGGTTATTTGGGTTTGATCCTGACGGCGTTTAATTTGATGCCGGTGGGACAATTCGACGGCGGGCACATTGTACACGCGATGTTCGGCCAGCGAGCAAGTATGGCGATCGGACAAGTTGCTAGAGTTTGTATGTTACTGCTGGCTTTTTTGGAACAGGGTTTGCTGCTGTGGGCAATTATTTTATTGCTGACACCTCTCAACGATGAACCGGCGTTGAATGATGTTAGCGAATTGGATAACCGGCGGGATTTTTTGGGGTTGCTGGCGATCGGGCTTTTGTTAATTATTTTGTTGCCGGCTCCCAAGATACTCGTTCAGTGGTTAAATGTTTAGAAGGAAGTTCGGCTGGGATCGTGGTACAAGATTTAACGGATTTAGGCAATCACGTTTGATGGCCTCCCTATAACCTCTCTGGGGCTCATACTCATTGATGAATTGACGACCACATTGGACACAAATGTGATTCTGTTTTCCTTTCTTCTTGCCATTTTTACGGATATGGGTTGATTTACATTCGCTTGCGTTGCATAAATTATTCCTCCTATTCATACTCTAACTCAGCAACGCCAACGATTGAACAATAGACCTCTTGCAACGAATTTCGCGATTAGTCAGGAAGACGTTATCGTTTTCTAAAAAGTTGGAGAATCACTCATAGTGCTATTTGGAACTTCATTCATGACTACAATCACCAAATCCGATTAGAAATACTGAAAGTTCAACCGCGTCAATTTTCTCCATCCTTTACATAAAAGCACTACCGGCATTTTAATTGTTAGTTTGGCATACCAAGTAAGGAAGATCCTAAATTTTGATAGCTTCCAAAGTCTTCAACGCTTCCGAAACGTGAGCCTTAAAATCCAACATCGAGTCAAAAATATGCTTGACAACACCTTGTTTGTCAATCACATAAGTCACTCTACCGGGCATAATCCACATAGTAGCCGGAACCCCGTACAATTGCCGAACCTTATTGCCCGTATCGCTCAACAAAGTAAAAGGTAACTGATATTTTGAGGCAAATTTCTCGTGGGATTGTTGCGAATCGTCACTAATTCCGATCACTTCCGCACCTGCATCTTTGAAAACTTCATAACTATCTCGAAAAGCGCAAGCTTCCGCCGTGCATCCCGGTGTATCGTCTTTCGGGTAAAAGTAGACGATGACATTTTTTTGACCACGAAAATCCTTGAGGCTGACTGATGCGCCAGTTTGCGACGTTAAGGTAAAATCCGGTGCCGTATCTCCTACTTTGACTGCCATATTTGTTTGACTCTGTAACACTGTTTGCGGAAAATTTTAACTTTTGTTATTGTACAGTTTTTTACAGCCCAATAGGTTTGCGATCGGCATACTGCGGGGTTTTACCCCCCGTCTTGCTTCGACAAAATCAAATTGAGTACGTTCAATTCATTGGAACTCAAAAGGTATTTATCGGTAAACATCTTTTCCCGACTTTGCTCTAAACTGTAGCTTCTAAACACGATAAACGGGAATTCGTGGTACTTATGCCCGATCGGCATTACACTGTCTATCGGATAGGTCGATCGCACGTAAGCCGACAAAATATCCCGAAACCTCCTGTCTTCTGGTTCCTCCAGCTTCGTCTGTGCAAAATACTCCTGCATCTCCTCGCCGCTGACAAAAGCAAACAAAGGTATAGCATAATAGCGATCGAACTGCTGACTCTGCTGCTGGAAATACTGAGTTTTCTCGATTTCGCCGTTGAGAAATTGCAATAACTCGATCGCGCCACCCCGAATAGCCGATTTTACATTCTCAGGAGAGGATTTACTATTTGCGATCGTCTCCATTTTTTTCAGCAACTGATTCTTCAAACATTTCTTAATTTCCCCATTCAGCCGCATCTGATAGTTTTCTTTCAAACTTTTATCAGCCAAAGGAACTAATAACAAACTCCCCAAAACATGACCAATCTCTAGCTGATCGTAACCCAGAAAACCCTCAAGAGGATTGCACATCTGCAAAAACTTCCGATTAAAATTCTCCCGCATTTCCAAGTAAGAATTGCCGTTTTCACGAGACTCCTCAGAATTTGGCAAAACCTCATACTCTCCGCGACTCAAAAGCTCCTCCAGCCCCTCATAAACCTCCTTAAAATACACATTTTGGGGGCGACTGCGATGTTCGCTTTTCAACGCTTTAATCAAACTCGCTATTTTGCTGCTAAAAGTATCGCCCACCGCCGAAATCGACTTCCCGCCAATCGGAATCATCAAAAACTTTTCCCTACCCAAATATCCGTATCCCACAATCCGCGTCATCACCGCAGTCTTCAGAATTAGCAGCAAATTCAACAAATTCAACTTGCTTTCTTGTAGCGAAAGTTTCGAATCGTCAGCATAGTAAAATGCCGTATCAGACAAGTAAAAAACCAACTCCTTAGCTTCACCATCCAGCGTCTTACCATCATCATCTTCCCCGCGCCCCCGATAAATCACCTGAATCACCTCCATCAGATTTTTCTCAATCTGAAAGCGGGGAATATCTACTAAAATATGCTTAGTTTTTGGGAAAGACAAGCCGCGACTTCCCGATGCAGTCATGAAGATTACTTTAACTGTGTTTTTGCACTTATGTATTTGCTCTTTTTCCTCTTCCGAAATATTCGCGTGGACTTCCAGATAATCGGTATAGCGCTTAAATTCCCGCTGATTTTGGATTTTCTCGATCAGTTCTGCCAATCTTCGCTTATCCTGAATGTAGACAATAATTTGTTCCACACCAGGTATTGCTAATCGGCGATCGATATCTGCAACTATTTCCGCTTGCACTGATTGTACTAAATTATTCTTAAGATGCAAAGAAGTATCTTCAGTAAATTTTACAGCCTCTACAAAAACTTTATAAATTATATCTAAACTGCTAGCGGGATAGGAATTTGTATTGATGACAGTAGCAGCCAACCGTTTAAATTCAAAAGGAACAACCTGTAAAGGCGGGCTTTCTTCAGCATTTTTTGGTAGCTTTTTGAAATATATTTTATCCGGTTCCGGTGAGGTATCATTTAGGTGTTGTTTAATCACATCCGGGTCAACAATCGAAGCATCTGCTACAATAATTTTAGTATTAAAACCGTGTTTTGGGTCGTGCAACTGATATTTGTTAACCAGCTTGCCAATTCCGTGCAGAAACTCAACCCCGCCGTCGTCTCCGGTAATTTCATCTATCATAATGAAGATGTGTTTAATCCGGCTGGATATTTCTTGCATCTTAGCAGGAATGACTTGTTTATTCTGCTTGTTGTAAGTATCTTGAAATATCTTTTCTAAATGCTGGAGAGTATTTTGATTAGTTTCTGTCACCTTCAAAGATTGGATAGAAACCGCAGCTACGATATTGTTCGATGTCTGGCAGCGAATCAGCGAATGTATTGCTTGAGAAACGCTATTTAGCACTCCATTAGTCTTAGAATTACTAGGTTTAATTACCGTTTCTCCTTTTTTTTCGAGTTGCGGCTTGTGATATTGCTCCCGCAGTCTTTCAGCGCCGTTTTTAATAAAGCTGACAGTTGTTTGCTGGAAATCTTGGTGATAGTTGTTAGCTGCGTAATTGACGGTGCATTTTCCGGCATTGTCGGCGATAATGTCGGCACTCGTGTTTATACAAAACAAGCTATCGTCGCACAATAAACCTGTTTGGCGATCGATAAATTTTTCGATAATATCTAAATTAACTTGCTTGCGGGGACTGACATAAAGAAATAGAAACCCATCGTTTACATGAGTTTTCAGAAAATGTGCGATCGCCGTTGTTTTCCCAATTCCCGGATTCCCCGTTAAAAAAATATAAACTTCCTCAGATTGCAGCGATTTCGCAATCAATTCAGCATGAGCGTTTCTCAGATGCAGCCCGCGAGGAATTCCCAAATCATCTGCCAATTTATCTGATATAATATCTAGGGAACTGACAAAGTTATCGATCCGCTCTGCATGACATACAGGTGTCGAACTTTTGCCGATTGTTAACAAAGCATCAACAAACTTTTTGCCTTGCTGAAAACTGCGAGCCGCGTTGCATTGAATTGTATCTAAAACATCAGCGCGAGCATCGCTAATTTCTTCTTTTCGAGTTTCGTGCTTGTAAATTTTGGCACAAGTCGCTAAGAGGTCAATTTTATCATTGCGGAGGGAAATTGCGTTAATTGTGCGATCGCTATAACCGACAACATTCAACAAAACCTCAGCACCAGCCGGAATAATATTAGTTGTTTGCAGAAAACCGTAAAAGCTATCAGCGTAGCTACCCGCCTGAATCAACTTAGTGCTTTCCTTATCTTTATACTTAAAAGCCGTAAAATAGCGGCTTAAATCCTCCGAAAAATTTATCCCTAAAGTGCTTGTATCGATTCGCAAATTAGAAAAAACACTTTTAGATCGCAAATAGCTAATTTCTGCGAGCAAAGACTTCCGCATCACCTCTATTTCGTTCAGATTATCGACTTTTTCCGAAACAAACGGGGGAGCAAAAACAGATAAATCAACGCACAGAATTCTAAAATCTCTACCATTCTGTAACAAAACCAGCGTATCAGCTTGTAAAAACTCGCCTTTTTTCGAGTAGCGGCGGATGTAGCGATTAATTTCCTCCTCCGATAAACTATTACTGGCAGTTTTTAACTGAGATAATACCTGTTTAAACCCTGCATTTTGATTTTCTTTATTATAAGTTCTAATACTGTTAGCATCGCTAAAACTGCACTGACAGTACAAAATTTGCGCTCTGTTTAAATTCCAGCCCGTAGATTTGAGATACTCCCGAAAAAAATTCAACCCGCCAATAAAGCCTTTTTGAAGAAAAAATAGGCTCCATTTCTCAACAATTTTAGCATCTAAACTGCCGAGCAGATTCGCTTCCCTAGTAATTTCCGCCATCATTTTTGGCAACTTGAGTTGCTGCAAATCCAATCGATAAGAATCTCCAAAATTGTGAGCTATTTTTTCTCGCTGAATATATGACAGAATTCCAATATTGAATCCAACCTCAAACAGCCGTCCAAAATCTTCACCAATCATTATTGTGTACCTCCATCGCTGACATTCAATACTTCTCTTACCTTATTCAAAAATGCCAACGAATTAAAATCTGCACTGTCGCCAGCATGACTGAATACAGACAAAGCACCAACCGATTCATCGCCAATAATCCGCTCGTAAGGATCGAGTTTTAAACTAATATTTTGACGGGCTTCATACCGAGAAAAGTGAAACATGGTTAAATAGTGCAGCAAAGTATTTTTGATTTCACCATCATAAATCAAACCTTCGTGAATGTCTCGATCGTCCAAAACGCCTCCGTATATGTGCAACAGCGTCGAGTAGGAAATCACACCGTTATAAAAGTTTTTCTCCTCCTTAACTTTAATGCCGTTAAACAAGTTAAAAAACATCACAGCTTGTTGATTGGTATCAGCAAACAAATTTTCCAGCTCCATTGTATCTTGAATGTAAAAAGATTTTCCTTTATCGCCTAGGAAACTGCGAACATAGTATTTATCAAAAAAGATCGGATAAATTTTAATATCCCGCCGCTCTCCTTTCAAAGTTCGGAGCAATTTTTTGGACATGAAAGACAATTCCTCATCTTCATCAGTCTTGGTAATGTGCAGCGTACTCATGTAAGGTGCTTGGGAAATATATGCAAAATTCCGATATCCTTGTCGGTAAAGCTGACTCATGACATCTTCCAGAATTACAGGTTCAGTATAAAGACGGCTGACACTGTAATTCTCGGAAAGTGTTTTCAGTAATTCGACTTGAATTGTGGTGTCATCTAGGCGATTGATTCCCACAACTTCTCCAATTAAGCAGGCTTGTCTTTGGAATCGGTTGCGATCGCCTTTTTTCGCATCGCTATCGCGGCTAGAAACGACAATAATTGCTAACTTGTCCAACTCAGAAGCTAGCTGCACATTCTCGAAATAAAACTTTTTGGGAAGGATGGAATACATGGAACTCAAACCGTTACTAATTTTGTAAGATTTTGGTGTTTTCATAATCCGAAATCCCTGAGAAGTTGAGCGCTGTTTTTCACTCAAAATGTGAGACAATGTTTTAGAAAGCTTAGCAATAAATTCTTCTGACGGCGAAGGGTTTTTATTGTCGCCTTCGTGAAGTCTCACCATCGGAACAAATAAGTTTGTGTCTGTATTTTTCAGCAAAATTCTCAGACAGATATAAGACAGCAGCAACAGGGTAAATTTATAAACAAAAATCGCCGCAGGTTGCAAACTTTTTTCACCGCTGTGTAGTCGCTTGTTGTCATAGGGAAACAAGATTAATTTTGTCTTAAAATGCTTGTCGTAAATTGTTCTGGAACGATCGGCTTTGGGTGCAAAAAGTACAGGCAAAATATCAACATCTTTGATGTTGTATTCCATGCTGAAATTTTGGCGCTCTTCAGTTGGAAAATAGCGGACATCTTCTACAGTAATATTGACTGGTAGCTGACAAATAGATAGGCAATCGACACTGGGTTCTTTGACAGTAATATAATGGAGCGTTTGCTTGTAGTTTCGCTCCATAATATCATTAAAAAATTTACGCTGATTCAAAATATTGTCAATATCCCGTACCAGACCCATTTTGAGGTTGATATGTCTTGTTTCTGTTCGATCGGGCAAAATTGTCTGCCGTTCCAGAAAGCTTTTCAACAGTTTTCTCAGATGGTTTATTTTATATTTAACGTTAACTTCGTTAAACCTCTTCACAAAATTTCGGAAAAGTCTCTTTTTGAATTCCTCATTATCGCAACTCAATACTGTTTTGATTAGGTGTTCAAAACTAGGAATAGGATTAAACTCAAGTTCTAATTCAGGGTTATAATTTTCAGTTTCTGGAATGTGGGGAGATGCAAAAATAAAGTGATATAAAAATGCAATTTTTAACACCTTGCGTACAAATGTTTCTGGGTTAGAATCTTCCTCAAATTCTGCTTTGTGTTCTTCACTGTCTGGATTGAGCAGGTTCAGATAATATTCAAATACGTCCTTTCCACCACGCGATTGAACTGAGTTATCAAATTTGACTTTGAGACCAAATATAAATTTACGTTCGCTTTGAGAACTGTCGGTGCTTTCTCCCAAGCAACCTGCTACAATCGGAATAATTGGCAGTGCATCTAAAACTTCCGCTCTGGCAAAAATCTCTCTGTAATTAACTGAAATGCCAGCATAATTAACCTCATAATCACCCTCTGCTTTATTGTTGTCGTTGATGAAATCTTCCATCAATCTGAGGCGGCGGATCAAATCTTCTAAATAGATGATGCCTGCGGTATCTGTGCTGCTGGGGCGGATGTGTTCTAGGAGATACTCCAAATAAGTAATTTTAGCTTCTTTTTGGATTTTCCCCAGAGTTTCTTTGTCTACCAGTCGGATCAATTTGTGAAAATCAGAGTCGGGATTTTTAACCATCTCATCAAGAAGATCGTTAAGTGCTTGTTTGTCATCGTTAGTCTCGGCATTTTCATTGATGTAATTTTCCAAACCTTGCTTTAGTTCTTGCTCGAAAATATCAGCATTTCGGACAGTAACTGTCAATTTATGAAATTTTAAAGTCGCACTGCTGCCAGAGCCTGAATTTTGCAAAGTTAGCCTTTCTTTTTCTAAAGAAGTGTGGCGTTTGCCAAAATCGTATTTGAAGCCTAACTCTTGGCCGTTTCCGCGAAAAGAGGGTGAATCTAAAGGACTAATCAAACTAGCGATGAAATTTTCAACAGAAGTATTTTGGGGCAATTTAGAGGCTAATTGCTGTTGCAAAGACTGTTGAATTTGCCTGATTTGAGTGCCAAAATGCTCTTCAACTTGCTGCGGAAAGTTGACAGTGGCAGAGTGTGCTTGACGTTCAAAAGAACCCAAGGGTTGCCGTACTTGCATTTGGGAAACATCCGCAGCAATACTGTCAATATCGACAATCAGACGGCGCTTGTCATCGGATATGTTAAATGGGTTTTTGGCCTGCAAATGTTTTAAAATTTTATCCAGCAAATCACCATAGTCCACTGGGACTAAATCGTCGTCGCTTAGTCTTAAGATGTTCACCCTGTTAACTCCTTTAAAATGCTTGAATCCACTCTTTAATGTTGTACTCAGTCCAAATCCCATTTACCCAATAAGGATCGGTTTCAACTAAGTCTCGCACTGCCGTTTCGTCTGCGGCTTCGTAAATCGCAAAAACTTTTGTTAAGTCTTTTGTGGGGCCGATCGTAATTAATACTCCCGATTCCTTCTGCTTAGCCAATCCAGCCAAATGATCGTCCCGAAACGGAGCGCGTTTTTCGAGGACATTTTCGCAGTAACTTCCCCACATTACATATTTGGTCACGGTTTTGAGCCTTGGATGAATTTGTTTAAAATTTATTGTACAGTAAGTGTAGCAGGATTTGAAAGAAAATTTTAGGATAAGATTGATTAACCGCAGAGGGCGCAGAGGGCGCAGAGGGAGGGAAGGAAAGAAGAGAGATTTTTGTTAGAGGGGATGAGGTAACTATGACTTTATTGGATATTCGGCTGCTGAATGTTTATGAATATCACCGGATGGTTGAAGCTGGTATTCTTGATGAAGATGAACGGGTAGAATTATTGGCAGGGCAGATAGTAAATAAGGCTGCGAAAACTCCCCCACATTGTGCAGTGGTGAAACGTACAATGGAACTACTGCAAAAATCTTTGGGAAGTTTGGTATTTCTGAGTATACATGATTCTGTCCGACTGAATAATTACTCTCAACCTGAACCGGATATTTCTGTAGTGATACCAGATCCACTTTACTATGAAGACCACCATCCAACTCCTTCAGAAATTTATCTGATTATTGAAGTTGCAGATACTACTCTGAGAACGGATTGCGGCATAAAAGCGAAAATTTATGCTGAGTCTGGAATTGCAGATTATTGGGTTTTGGATGTTAATCATCGGCAACTTCACGTATTCCGAGAACCGAGTCAGGATGGTTATGAGAGTATAGTAGTTCTTGGAGATGATGCGAGTATTTCTCCTTTGCAATTTCCTGATTGTTGTTTTTTTGTATCGGAGATGTTGCGTCCACTAAGTTATTAATGTTATGTCTAACTTTTGAGGAATGAAGTCCTCAGTACAAACCTGGGATTTAGGTTCGCACTGAGGACTTTAGTTTTTCTTGAATGCGGAGGGTCGTCCTTACTACGAACAGTTAGCTTCTCAGACTAACGCCGAATTTCTCAACTAATACATCGCGGACTTTTTGTTGGGCTGGTTCAACATCAGTTTCGCTTAATGTTCGATCGCCCGATCGATAAATCAACCGAAATGCTAAACTACGTTGTCCCGCCGGTACGTTTTCGCCGCGATACTCGTCGAACAATTCCACCGAAGAAAGCAAACTACCAGCCGCCTTCTTCATCGCACTTTGCATCTCCACAACCGGAACCTCCATCGGTGCAAAAAATGCAATATCCCTGTCAGAAGCGGGGAAACTCGAATAACCCGCGAATTTGCTAGTCGAATTGCTCGATCGCCCTAACTCATCCAACAACACCGCTAAATCTAATTGAAACACGTAAACTTGTTCCGGCAAACTTTTTTCCTGCTGCAATTGCGGGTGTAACTGTCCGAAAACTCCTAACTGTTTCCCCTTTAACGATAACGCGGCCGTGCGCCCCGGATGCAAGCGCCCATTAGACGAATCGCTTGCATATTCCACCGCCAAACCCAAGCCCTGAAACACGCTTTCTAGGACACCTTTAGCCTCAAACCAAGTCAAAGGTCGATCGCGCCCGCCTTGTTGCCATTTCCACGCAGTCGGGTCGCCGCCAATAATCCCCGCAACGGCATCTGACTCTTTCATTACATCCCCATCTTTCCAGAAAATGCGGCCCACCTCAAAACCATTAAGCGCGCCGTTTCCCTGCTCCAAATTATACCCAAAAGCATCAATCAAACCCGACAGCATCTCAGTCCGTAAAGCCGAATACTCAACAAACAGCGGATTAGCCAGCACAACCTGATTTTCTCCCTCGGTTTTTACCAAAGAATAGTGCATCAACTCCGTCAAACCGGCCGCCCGAAAAGCCGATCGCACATTCCGCACTTGCGCGTATTCTAGAGATAAATAACCAGGTTCCGTTTTGCTGGGTAAAGTATCGCAGAAATTGTCATAGCCGTGAAGTCTGGCCACTTCTTCAATTAAATCAATTTCCCTTTCTAAATCGCGGTAGCGGTAAGCAGGAACAGTTATCGCAAAAACCCGTGCTTTTTCTGTCGCAACAACTTCACAGCCCAAGGCTGTGAGGATATTTTTCACCTCTTCCGGTTCCAAATATTGACAACCGCCCGTTTCTCCTCTTTTTAACTGCCCTAAAACCTGATTAATTCGATCCAGACGCAATTCAATCGTCCGCGAAAAACTCAAATCTTCCCCCGAACTAGCCGTTTTCTGAACCGTCGCAGCACCGCCAGCCCACTGCAAAATTAGGGCAACAGCGCGATCGCACGCCGTCGTCAAAGCCGCCTGATTCACCCCCCGTTCGTAGCGGATCGATGCCTCGCTACGCAAGCCTTGAGCGCGCGCAGAACGGCGAATCGTTGCTTGGTCAAAAATCGCTGCTTCCAAGACCAAATTTTGAGTTCCTTCGTGAACTTCCGTGTCTTCGCCGCCCATTACCCCAGCTAACGCTACGGGTTTGTCACTAGCAGTAATTAACAAATTTTGCGGTTGCAAATTGCGGTTTTGTCCGTCCAATGTTTTGAAGGATTCCCCGGTTTTGGCAAAGCGCACGCCGATGCTGACATCGGAATTACCTGTGAAAGATTGTAGCCGATCGCGATCGAAAGCGTGCAGCGGTTGTCCCCATTCCAATAAAATGTAATTAGTTACATCAACCACATTATTAATCGGCCGCACACCCGCCGCCTGCAACCGCTGCTGCAACCAAGCTGGAGACGGTGCGATTTTCACACCTTCAATTTCCGTACCGATGTAAATTGGGCAGGCTTGCGGTTCCGATATTTCTACTGCTAAATCGGCGCTTTTTTTGTCCTCAATTGCAACACCACCGGCGGCGGGAATTCTCAAACTCGCCCCAGTCAGCGCCGCCACTTCCCGCGCCACGCCCACCATACTCAAAGCATCTGCACGGTTAGCAGTTGCTGTTAAGTCTAAAATCACATCATCTAAACCCAAAAGCGGGCGAATATCGCTGCCCAATTCGGGATTTTCTAGCTCAAAAATGTGAATTCCCGCTGACTCCTTAGATAGTCCCAATTCCGCCAGAGAACAAATCATGCCTTCGGAAGGAACGCCGCGCAATTTAGCAGGTTTAATTTTTAAATCAATAGTCGATAAATAAGTGCCGACAACGGCGACGGGTACGTAAATATCTGCCCTAGCGTTGGGTGCGCCGCAAACAATATTCAAAGCTTCTGGTTTGCCGACATCGACTTGACAAACTCTCAATTTGTCGGCGTTGGGATGCTGTTCGCAGGCGACTATTTTGCCCAATACTACGCCGTCGGCCCAAGTACGGCGGTCTTCGATTTCTTCGACTTCAAACCCGGCCATTGTCAGGGTTTCGGCTAATTCTTCTGGGGATATTGTCACATCGACCAATTCCCGCAGCCAGTTTAGAGAAATACGCATAATTTTGTCAGTAGCTTAGTAGTCAGTAGTCAGTAGTCAGTAGTCAGTAGTCCGTAGTCCGTAGTCCGTAGTCCGTAGTCCGTAGTCCGTAGTCCGTAGTCCGTAGTCCGTAGTCCGTAGTCCGTAGGGGCGGTGCCCCCGTGCCCGCCCTCTTAGTCGTCAGCAGTCCGTAGTCCGTAGTCAGTAGTCAGCAGCTAGTAGGGGCGGTGGATGGTGCGTGCCCGCCCTCTCTTAGTCGTCAGTAGTCAGTAGTCAGTAGTCAGTAGTCATGAAGAAAAATCAAAAATTCTGACGGATGCCTTCTGACGGATGCCTCCTGCATTCTACCTTCTGGTGAATGCCGTTTGATGACTCTGCAGTCCCAGAATCAATTATGGGAACCCTATATCACACTTGTTAAATATTGTCAATACAATTGCGGTATAAATAAGCACAAAAGAGCGATCGGTCTAAAGCTTGATGGCGGCTGGCGGATGAGTAGCATTCTCATTCAGAACATGAGGTATGCTAGGGATATCTAACAGCGCCAAAAGCACCTATGTTTAGAAAGACTTTACACATAAAAGGGCAACTTTAGCAAGTCTTTAAACTATCTTCCAGGATGATCTACCGAAAAAACTCACAGCAGCGACATAATCAGAATAGGGAAGAGATATCGGCCTCAAAGACTTAGGTGCAATTCCAATTCGCAACCGGATGCACAGCCCGCCAGCAACTGTATAGATAAGTATTTCTAACAGAGGCGCTGTCAGGGAATTTGTGCAGTCGAGCGAAGCTGACAAAATCAGAAAAACATAGGCAAACTCAATCAATATGAGCTACTGCGTAAATCCCGGCTGTCCCAATCCTCAAAATCCTGCTGACTCTATTCTCCAGTGTCAGACGTGCGGCGCGCGGCTATTGCTGCGCGCTCGCTACCGAGTTATTGAACCTTTGGGACAAGGAGGTTTTGGAGCTACATTTCTGGCAAAAGACATTTCTTTACCCGGTCAACCGAGTTGCGTGGTTAAGCAATTGCGACCCAGCAGTTCGTCACCGCGAGTTTTAGAAATGGCGCGGGAATTATTCAAGCGAGAAGCGAAAACCCTCGGCCAACTGGGCGACCACCCGCAAGTACCGAGGCTGCTCGATTATTTTGAAATCGAGCGTCAATTTTACTTAGTTCAAGAGTATGTTAAAGGCTCGACTTTGAAACAAGAAGTCAAGCAATCAGGGCGTTTTAACGAATCAGACGTTAAAAAATTTCTATTAGAAATTCTGTCAGTAGTGCAATACATCCACAGCCAAGGAGTAATTCATAGAGATATTAAGCCGGCAAATATTATTCGCCGCAGTCAAGATAATCACTTAGTTTTGATTGACTTCGGTGCGGTAAAAGACCAAGTTAACCAAACGCTATTATTAGACCCCGCTGACCAAGGGGCTAACACGAAATTTTCAGTCGGCACGTTTAGCTTTGCTCCCCCGGAACAAATGGCGCTGCGGCCGATATTTGCCAGCGATATCTACGCCGTGGGAATGACTTGCTTGTACTTGCTGACAGCAAAATCGCCCAAGGATTTAGATTTCGATGCCGTAACTGGCGAAATTATTTGGCAGCCCCACGTTCAGTTGAGTCCAAGTTTTTCGCGGATTCTTGAGAAAATGCTCAAGCCGCTAGTCGGCCACCGCTTTCAATCTGCTGCAGATGTCATCAAAGCTCTAAATGGCGAACATGAAGACGCTGACCTTTACAAGGGTTTAGCAACTGAATTCAACTCCTCTATCCGCACGGTGGAAGAACCGACGATATTTAATGAAGAAGGTTCTTCGTGGTCGTCGCCGAAAAGCAAAATCAATGAAGATTTGCGAACAAACCACACTATTCGCGGTAGAACTGGATTCACCCAGTCTGGAAATACGGGGATGCAGCCGAGAGTTTCTCGTAGTCTGGCAGAGTCCGGCAGAACTTTCGGAACTGCGGCATTTTCCAACAGCAATTCAGCAGCGCCGAAGGTCACGAAAGCTGTTGTTAAGTGGGACAGCAGCAGCTTGCGAGCGGCATATTTTAAGGGGAAGCGCGATTTTGCTGACTGCGAACTGTCGGGTTTGCAACTGCAAAAAGCGCAGTTAGCGGGGGGAAATTTTTATCAGGCTAGATTGGTCAAGGCCAATTTGCAAGCAGCGGATTTGTCGGGTGCGAATTTGGGTCATGCGAGGTTAATTAATGCGAATTTGCGATCGGCAAATTTGACTGAAGCTTATTGCAGCACTGCTAATTTTGAATGCGCGGATTTTCGAGGTGCTGATTTGACGGGCGCTTATTTGAGTAAGGCGAATTTGCGGGGTGCAAATTTGTGCGGCGCGAATCTGACTGACGCTACAGTTAGCGATGAACAACTAGCAATGGCAAAGACAAACTGGTTGACTACTAAGCCGGATGGTAAGCGGGGTTTTGGATTTTAAGAGGTCATTTGGCATGGGGCATGGGGCATGGGGCATTGGGGATTGGGAATTGGGGCATGGGGCATGGGGCATTGGGGATTGGGAATTGGGCATTGGGCATTAGTCATTGGTCATTTGTTAGGGGTAATGGGTCATTAGTCATTGGTCATTACTAATTACTAATTTTCCCAATCTCCCCCTCTCCCCCTCTCCCAATCTCCCCCTCTCCCACTCTCCCCCTCTCCCAATCTCCCCCTCTCCCCCTCTCCCCCTCTCCCCCTCTCCCACTCTCCCAATCTCCCCCTCTCCCACTCTCCCACTCTCCCAATCTCCCACTCTCCCAATCTCCCCCTCTCCCAATCTCCCAATCTCCCCCTCTCCCAATCTCCCCCTCTCCCCCTCTCCCACTCTCCCCCTCTCCCCCTCTCCCAATCTCCCCCTCTCCCAATCTCCCCCTCTCCCCCTCTCCCCCTCTTCCGACCCTCCTTCTCCCCCGCTTCCAACCCTCTCCCCTCTCCCCCTGTCAGGTGATTCCCTAGGAGGAAGTTCGATCGCCCGTCATCCGCCTAAATTAAAGAGTAGCAATGGAGGATTCGATCGCACAAACCATGAAACTGCTCAACCACCGCACTCGACTGCTTCTTTCCGCCGGCATCCTCGGCCTGGCCTACTTTGTCACCGGAAAACTCGCAGTGTCGGTACTGGGACTGGTAAAAGCCGAAGCCTCCCCGGTGTGGCCGCCCGCCGGTATTGCTCTGGCGACATTGCTGCTGCAAGGGCGGCGGATGTGGCCGGGAATTGCCCTCGGTTCGGTGCTGTTAAACTCAACCGCCGGAGCTAGTGTACCCTTCGCCGTCATTGTCACGTCAGCCTTTAGCGTCACCATGCAAGCGCTGGCTGGGGAGGCTGTGCTCAGTCGCAGCGGATTTTCTACTAAGCTCGATCGACTGCGGGATGTTATGGCTTTAGTAGCGGGCGCTGTCATCGGGTCTACTTTGGTGGGTTCTACCCTCGGCAATTTGGGCACTTGCATTTTTGGTTGGGCTCAGTGGAGCAATTTCTCTCGCAACTGGTGGACTACATGGCTCGGAGACGGTATGGGAATCTTGATCGTCACACCGGTGCTGCTGACTTTAAATCACGCCTTTAAAAGTTTTCATATTTCAAGAAAAAATCGAATTATTTCAAGTTTTTTAGCATTTTTTAACTGGGCAAATTACCGCTTGCCAATTACTAATTATTTATCAATATTTCAGAATAAGAATCGCTATAAAGTACAAAATGTACTTTTAAATTATTCAGAAATAGCTCTATGGCTAACTTTATTACTGAGTGTTAGTTCGATAGTTTTTTGCTCGAAAGCACAGGCGGCGAGCGCTCTGTATCCACTGGAATATTTGCCTTTTCCTCTGATAGTTTGGGCCGCTTTGCGATTTCGTCAGCCGGGAGCGATTTTTGCTTATTCGATCGTCTCTTACATCGCGATTTTGGGAGCGGTGCAGGGAGGCGGCCCGTTTCTAGTCAGAAGCGAAAATCTGCAACAGGCGGTTTTATGTTTACAAGCTTTTACCGGTACGATCGCCATTGTGGCCCTGATGTTGGCTGCAGCCGTGGCTGAACGCGAGCAAGCACTGGAGTTCGTGCGCCGCACGGCCGCTCTGCTGCGCGATCGCGAAGCCAGTTTAGCTAACGCTCAGCGCATCGCTCAGTTAGGAAATTGGGATTTAAATTTCACCGCCATCAAGCAGGCCGATCGTTGCGAACAATCGGCAGAAAACAATATATCATCCAATATCGAACTGCGATGGTCGGACGAGCTTTATCGCCTCTTGGGCTTGGTTCCGGGAACTGTCAAACCGACAGCAGAAGTTTTTTTGCAAGCCGTACATCCAGAAGACCGAGAATTGGTGGCGCGATCGCAATGTCAAGCGATGTTTGAGCGCAAACCCTACTCCATTAACTATCGCATTGTGCTCCCTGACGGCGGAGTGCGCGCTGTCTGCGAACAGTCAGCAATTCACTCAAACATCATAGCCGCCACAGTCCAAGACGTTACCGAACGTCACCGCGCCGAAGCTGCTTTGCGAACATCCTCCGAGCGCGATCGGCTGCTTTCAGAAATGGCCCTGCGAATTCGCCACTCCCTCGACCTCGAAGAAATTCTCAATACTACTGTTGCCGAAGTCCGGCAATTTTTCAAGGTCGATCGCGCTTTCATCGGTATTATGGACGCAGGCGGGGCAAATCTTCCTAGCCCGGTGTACGGTAAAATTGTCGCTGAGTCTGTTGGTGTCCAATACCGTTCTATTGTGGGGTTGTTGCTCACTGACGAGAATCACCTCGAAGCGCAGAAAACTTTTTATGCTAACAACCGCGTCCGAATTGTCTCCGATACTGCTACGGTGCAAAAGGGCGATCGAGTTGTCCAATTATATAGCGACTATCAAATTCGGGCGACGTTAAATGTGCCGATCGTCCTCGGCGATGAACTTTTCGGGATCTTGGCCGTCAACCAGTGTTCTGGGCCCCGCCAGTGGCAGGAATTTGAAATTGATTTGTTAGAAAAACTCGCTACCCAAGTGGCGATCGCCCTCCAGCAAGCCCAACTTTTGCAGCAAGTAAAAGAACTCAATGCCAACTTAGAATCTCAAGTCGAAGAACGCACCAGCCAACTGCAGCAAAAAATGCACGAACTGCAAGAAAGCAACCGTCTCAAAGATTTATTTTTGCACGCAGTTTCTCACAATCTCCGCACTCCAGTGATGGGAATGTTGATATTGCTGAAAAATTTGCTCAACAAATCGTCCTGTGAGTCTCTACAGGATGTTCCGGTTTCGCGATCGATTTTGCAGCGCATCGTTCAGGCCAGCGAACACCAATTGACTATGGTTAATTCCCTCCTCGACGCTCACGCTAGCGAAGTAAAAGGTATTTTTATCCATCCCGAACCGCTGGAATTGCAGCCTTTAACTTCAGCAATTATTGCCGATTTAGCACCAATGTTAGCCAAAAATCAAGCAATTTTTACTCACGAAATTCCGCTAGATTTGCCGCTAGTATGTGCCGATCGCAAACACTTGCAGCGGGTGCTGGAAAATCTGCTAACTAATGCGATCAAACACAATCATCCGGGAGTCAATATCACTTTTAAAGCTGAGGTAATTGAAGTTGAAAAAACGCTAAATGAAGAAAATTCACAAATTTTAACATCTTCCAATAATCCGATCGCCCGCTGTATCGCTAACCAGATACCTGCTGCGGGCGATCGTCCGGGGATGCGCGACACCGCCCCCAAAAATCGGGAAACCCTGACCGAACTTCACCCCGAAAGCAGTTGTCAAATCCCCCCGTATCAGGCTCAAATTGGCAATATCGGCGACAAATTGCCCGACGCTACCGTAAAAATGGTTCGCTGTACTGTAACAGATAATGGAGTAGGAATCAGCCCCAAACAGCAGGAATCTCTGTTTGAACTTTACGTTCAAGACCCCAATAGCCGACAATTAACAGGACTGGGTTTGGGACTTTACCTCTCCAAGCAAATTATCAAAGCTCACGGCGGCGAAATCGGTGTCGAAAGCACTCCCGGAGGTGGCTCGACTTTCTGGTTTTCGCTACCTGCTGTCATTCGATTTTAGATTTTAGATTTTAGATTGACCCCACGGATAAATTCGGGGGCTTGAGGATTTTAGATTTTAGATTTTGGATTAATTCCACGGATAAATCCGAAGGCTTGTACCACATTTGAAATTCGCTTGTCAATTCGGGCGATCGATCTTTCCCAATTATTTAATCTCTAATCTAAAATCCGCGCTTCCTCATCTTTCCTGAAAGTCGAGTCAAGCGACAACCAAAGCATAAGCGCAACGGGTAAGTTTTTCGACCCACAGCCAACAGTCAACAGCCAACAGCCAACAGCCAACAGCCAACAGCCAACAGCCAACAGTCAACAGTCCACAGTCACCTGACGGTGCAACCGGAATTAATATAATCTCAAATCTAAAATGGTATGAACTATTTGGGCAATGCAAAATCAGTTCAAGCGTTAACAGCTTACGAGGTGTGGCGCAATCGCTTCCTCCATGATCGGCTGCGCCCTGCTGTCGGAATTGCCATCTTTTTTGCCTTGACAATAACTGTCTATTTTATGGGCGAAGCATTCTTCGTCCGCCAGGAATTTAAAAGTGTTTATTTGTACACTAGCGCTGCTGTAGAAATAGGTTTGCTGAGCTGTTTTGTGCTGCAAAAAACCTCTTTTGGACAGCGCTATCCCGGTTTGCTGTTTTTGGGATTTTCGTGGTCGCTGACGGTCATTATACAGCTTGGGTTAGCTGTAGCAGGATCCGGAGAATTACCGATTTTTACCTGGACTTTAGCGTTTCTGATCCAAGCTACGCTGATGCCCGTCCGCTGGCGACTTCACCTAATTTCTCAACTCGGCGTTTTGTGCTGCCACATCGGGATAAATTTGGTTTTAAATTTAAGTTTTGCTAAGTATACTGCTTTTCGGTTGAGTGGGTTTTATTTATACTTATTTTGGTTTTGTTTGATTTGCGATTTGTCGGTTTATTGGTACGAATGTCTGCAACGAAAAGAGTTTAGTACCAGACGCAAGTTGGAATCTGCTTACCAACAATTGGAGGTGGCGGAGGCGAAGTATCGCAGTATTTTTGAGAATGCCGGCGAGGGAATTTTTCAAAGCACTCCCGATGGACGCTATATTACTGCAAATCCAGCTTTGGCGCGGATTTACGGCTGCAATTCTCCCGAAGAGGTGACGGCAAAATTTACTGATATCGATCGGCAGTTGTACGTCGATCCCGATCGCAGAAATGAGTTTTTGCGATCGATCGAGGAAAGCGGCACAGTATCGGATTTTGAATCTAAAATTTACCGCTGTGACGGCAGTATTGTCTGGATTTCCGAGAAAGCGCGGGCGGTACGAGATAGCAGCGGTTCCTTGCTTTATTATGAGGGTTTAATGGAGGATATCACGCAGCGGAAACAAGCCCAAGAATCGCAGCGGTTGTTTATTCACGCTCTTTCTCACGACTTGCGAAACCCGGTAGCGGGAATGTTAATGGTGCTGAAAAATTGGCAAACAAAAACTGGAGATTCGATCGCAATTCCCCGTTCTGTTTTGGATCGGATGATTCAAGGTAGCGAACAGCAGTTGCGCTTGATCAATTCGCTGTTGGAAATTCACGCCGGAGAATTGGGCGGTTTGTTTCTGCATTGCGATCGGGTAGATTTGAGGGCGGTAGTGGAAGCAGCGGCGGCTGATTTGGAGCCTTTAATGAATGAGGCTCAAGCTACTTTTAAAAATTTAGTGCCGGATGATTTACCCGCCGTGAATGCTGATGCTACTCAGTTGTGGCGCGTGTTTTCTAATTTAATTTCTAATGCTTTGAAACACAATATGCCCGGATTGAATTTAACGGTTTCCGCTCAAATAATAACGGCAGAACAAATAAGAATTAGTCGCGGCAAAACGAAACAGGATATAGAGAAATTACCGATCCCCAATTCCCAATCCCCAATTCCCAATCCCCAATCCCCAATTCCCAATTCCCCAACCAGGATGATTTACTGTACGGTTGAAGATGACGGGGTGGGAATATTGCCGGAACAGTGCGAACATCTGTTTGACCTTTATGTGAGGGGTTATCAATCCCGACACTCGGTGGGTTTGGGTTTGGGTTTATATCTTTGCAGGCAAATTATTGGCGCTCACGGCGGGGAAATTGGGGTAATTAGCAGTCCCGGTGCTGGGGCTATTTTTGGGTTTACTCTGCCGCTGGCCGAGAATGGTAGTTGATTTTTTGGTATTTTTAACTAAATGCGATCGGTTTGTAGTCAGTCCACCGGACATGATATTACATAGCAGTTAGATTTCTCCTATGAGGTATCGATCGCTCAATCCCTCAATCTCAAATCTCAAATCGACTAATTTGTCACCTTTTTAAGAAAGGCTAGATCGGAGGGGCTTCTAACACGGTGACATCTACCAATGGTGTTGCCTTAAACTCTTCTTTCAACAAGCGAGTTTGGATGGCTTTGGTGAGATCGGTGCGAATTTGTTGAGCCGATCGCGTGACTTGCGGCTGACGCTGAACGTAAACTTGACACAGCAAAATATCATCCCCCGGATTGTCGGCTCTGGTGAAGCGAACGTTGGATTCTACCAGCTTGGCTAAATTGCTTTGCTTTACAACCTGCTGCAATTGAGAATTTGCCCGTTGAGCGAGACTAGAACGCTGGAGGTTAGGCGAATTAGAAAATTGCCAGATGATTAATGCCGTGAGTACGATCGCACTAACTCCCACCGCCGCCGGGAACACACCGCGTTTTCCCCGCGCGTAGCGAGCTCCTTGAGTCGATAGCCCAAACAGACGAAACATCAGCGCAGCAGCTAAATTAATGCCGCCGAGTTGCAGCAGCAGTAAAAACACGCCGTTGACTGCCAGATCCCAACGACCAATTGCCGCCCCCATGCCAATCAAACCAGCAGGGGGAGCCAGCGAAGCCGATACCAGCATTCCGGTAGCGGCTCCCGACACCAAGCTGCTGCGATCGGACTGAACCAGGGATAGCGCTCCGGCGGCTCCTGCTGCAAGGGGAATCAGCACCGATACCGAGGAAATTTGGCTGCCGTCAATCATCAAGCTGGTGGGGCTTTGCTGTTGCAAAATCAAACTCAGCAATCCCGTAGTAACGATCGTGACGCTCAGGGCCGCAAAGTAGCGTAAAATGCTGCGCCCCAAGAGTTTGAGATCGCCCCTTGCCGTTGCCAGCGCAGTATTCATCGCAGGCCCGGCAAACGGTGCCAGCAACATGGCGGCAACTAGCAGGTAGCTGGTATTGGTGTATAAACCAATCCAAACAATGACTCCGGCGAAAAAGGCATAGCTGAGAAATCCTTTCCAAGAACCTGTACTCTGCAAACCAGCCAGAAAAATTTCGATCGGGCTGCGTTCCTCAACGTTAGTGACTTGCTCCGGAGCCTCATTGGCTGGGGGATGCAGTGACATCACACCAGTTGGCAGCAGAGTAACACTTAAGTCCGGCAGGTCTTCGAGTTTTCCGAGAAGTTCCTCAACCTCGCCATTAGAAACGTGGATCAGCACCAGATCCAGCCCTCGATCGACTCCCGTCGCTTCAATTTGTGCTAAGTTCGTGCCTTTACAGGCTTTCGCTATCTCTAAAACTGTTTTTCCAGAACCCCGAGGAACTTGTACAAATAGTTGGCGCATCGTCTTCACTCATCTGTTAATTCGATCTAGACCTTCTCTCCAGAGAAAGCAGCTTCAACAAATCCAGGCAAACCCGGAAAACCTAAGCTGTTTAAGTTTAGACAAGCATTCTTCTAAGCGTGCTTGCGCTTCCTCACTGTCGAGGTTAACCTGGAAATATCTGTTAGAGATATCATAATAACATAGCCTTTCTCAGGTTTCTGGAGGTATGGATTTAGATACTTCGGCTTCGCGATCGTAAAAGTTTGAGATTTGAGACTTCGCCGTCAGCGCCAGCATCGAAGGATTTTAGATTGAGGGAATTTGGAAATTGAAGAATTGTTAATTAATTAGATTTTTCCAATCATTCTTGTCGAGCCTGCTATTCATAGGCTTTGAGAGGATTCGTCTGTTGGGCAATACTTCACTCACTTGAGAATTGCTATATGTCTATTTGTTCTATTGATTTTATTTGAAAATAGTGTTATGATAAGCCCAATATTTTTATATTCAAAATATCCCTTCACATTGTCTCGATCGACAGCATTTAATCCATAAGATTGATCAAACATAAAATAAGTGTAATTTATGGTTGAAAAACACTCAGAAAATACAGCCAAAGACGATCCAGCTAAGCAGGATGTAGCTAAATATAACGAGCGGTCATTCTCAACCTTAATTCGAGCGATCCATCTTTCCCAAGGTTACTTTTCTTTCGTTTTAGTCAACTGCAACTCCCTGGAATTGCGGCAGCAAATAGTCGATCGCCTGCAAGCAACTTGTACCCATAAACCGCAGCAAATGCTGTTGTCAAAATCGGCGACAACTCTCTACACGACAATCGCAGCAGAAGTAGACAACAAAACGCCCCCAGCATTAATGATTCTCGGCTTGGAATCAGTGGAGTCGATCGATCGACTCCTCGTTTCTACCAACCTAGTCTGCAGCGAATTCAGCAACAATTTTTCCTTTCCCCTCATCTTTTGGGTAACAGATGAACTTCTGAGAAAAATCATTCGCACCGCCCCAGATTTATACAATCGGATGACAACAATTAGATTTGTTAGTTGTTAGTTAGTTGTTAGTTGTTAGTTGTTATTTGTTAGTTGTTATTTGTTAGTTGTTATTTGTTAGTTAACAGTCAACAGCCAACAGTCAACAGCCAACAGTCAACAGTCAACAGCCAACAGTTAACAGCCAACAGCCAACAGCCAACAGCCAACAGTCAACCCTTAAACTCAGCTTCCCAAAGGCTGACTAACTCCCGCGCCGCCGCACTTCCCTCAGCCGGAAAACCGGGTAAAAAGTCTTTATCCGCAGCCACGTCATAGGGCCCTTCCTTGAACTCCAAAATCACAGTATCCGCAGCCAAAGCTACTAAGGTGTGAATAGTACCCTCGGGAAGTTCCACAGCGCGAGTGGGCCCGGCTGCACCCACTTGCAACGATCGCAAGATTTGACCGTTTTCGTTCAAAATAAGAATACCTACCGATCCTTGAATCACTACAAAAAACTCAAAACCGTTAACTGCAGGCGGGCGGAGGTGTCGGTGAGGGCGCACGTAGGTACCCGGTTGCAGCACGTTGACAAACCGCTGCACCTTTTCTGACAAATCGTGGAAATTGTAGTTTTGTCGCTGACGCGGGCTGCTGCGGGAGGAAGCTGTAACTTCGTCTAGCAATTCCTGCGTCAAGCACTTAATCGGAGGGGATTGCACAACAGATATCCTGTATTTAATACTTTGTAAACAAATGGGCTAGTCTGAGATCGTACTTACCAGCATCTCTTGACATATGAAAATCGCAAATCAGGTGCGTATCACTAAGGCAATGCGTTTGTCAAGTATTTTTAGAGCAAGTATTAGCCCGATCGCCTTTTCGACTATTCTAGTCTGCGCCTGCAGCGTTTCTGCTTCACAACCGAGGACGGCAGGACTGTTGGTGCAGCAACAATTGCCAGAGCAGCAAATTAAAGCAGAAATTCGCGATCGAGTTCAAGAAGAAGTTGACACTGCTTTCGGGCGCACGGCGACACTGCTAAACGGGCTGGTAATTGCTTTAACTTTGCTTCCGACAGCAGCCGGAGTCGGGGTTTGGTTTCTGTTTAATAAATTGTCCCAGCAGACAACAAGTGCTCGCCAAGAAATCGAAAGTCTCCATTACGATACCATCTCTCAATTAAAACTATTAATTTCCGATGCTGAAGGCATTTTAGGGGAAATTAAACACCAAAGTCACCAAGCGGATGCAGAAACGGACTTGTTATTGCCCGACGCCCAAATTCAAGAATTTACTCCGGTTAACTACGGCAATTACCAACAGTTATTGACGGCGGGAGACTATGCCAAACAGGGAGATGCTTGTTTCTTTGAAAACCGCTACGAAGATGCGATCGCAGCTTACAATCTCGCCCTGCAAATTCAGCCGGATTTAGCAGATACCTGGAACAACCGGGGAGTAGTGCTCACTAGAATGCAGCGGTATCCAGAGGCGATCGCCTCCTACGAACAAGCTACGACAATTCGCCCGCAGTATCCCGACGCTTGGAACAACCGAGGGGTAGTATTGTTGGAATTGCAGAAGTACCCGGAGGCGATCGGCTGTTACGAACAAGCCATCCAAGCCAAACCCGACTACGCCGATGCTTGGAACAACCGAGGCGTTGCTTTTTCCAAAATGCAGGAATACGAACAAGCAGTAATTTCCTACAATAAAGCCCTACAAATCAAGAATGATTATACTGACGCTTGGAACAATCGAGGCGTTGCACTCTCAAAACTGCAAAAATACGAAGCAGCGATCGATTCCTACGAAAATGCTGCTAAAATTCGACCAGATTTTTACAGAATATGGTACAATAAAGCCCGATGCTATGCGCTACAAGGTAAAATTGAATTAGCAATTGAAAATTTAAAACGCGCCCTCAATCTCAATCCGAATTTGTGTAAACAGTTAGCAAAAACCGAAGTTGATTTAGAAAAAATTCGCGAACATGATGCGTTCAAGCAGTTGATTAATTAATACCGTCTGGAACACCAACATTGAGAAACCGGATTTCTCTCGAAAAATCTTTGGTAGGATGCCAAACTAATCTAAGAAACCCGGTTTCTGGTTCTAGCGTCTGCTCTATAAATACTTCTTCAACAACAAACCCATTTTATCCTTGGTTCTGGCAGGCACTTGATCCAGCGGAGTCAGAATTGCATATTTCAAAGCAGAATGCGATTCGGAAACAGGAGGATTTTCTGTTAGCATCCGTACAGTTTTTTGAATAACTTTCTGGGCATTTTCTGCATTGCGGTGCAAATTGGCAATCACCATTTCTACGGTTACGCTGTCGTGATCTTCGTGCCAGCAGTCGTAATCGGTCACTAATGCTAAAGTTGCATAGGCAATTTCTGCTTCTCTGGCTAATTTTGCTTCGGGCAAATTTGTCATCCCGATGACTGTCGCCCCCCAACTGCGGTAAAGATTTGATTCTGCTTTTGTGGAAAATGCCGGGCCTTCCATGCAGACGTAAGTACCGCCTCGGTGCAGGGTAACATCGGGGATGTCTAAGGATTCGATCGCACTTGCCAACACTTTAGCCAATTCGCCGCAAATCGGGTCGCCAAATGTAATGTGACCGACTATTCCTTCTCCAAAAAAAGTAGAATCTCGATTTTTTGTGCGATCGATAAACTGATCCGGCACTACCATATCTAAAGGTTTTGCCTCTGCTTTCAGAGAACCAACCGCCGACGCTGAGATTAAATACTCAACTCCCAAACTCTTCATTGCATAAATATTTGCCCGATACGGCACTTCTGAGGGCAAAAAAGTGTGGTTGCGGCCGTGTCTTGCCAGAAATGCCACGGGCGTACCGTCCAAGGTTCCCACAATTGCGGCATCCGACGGCGATCCAAAAGGTGTATCAATTTTTACCTCTTCCACATCTTGGAGGGCTGCCATTTTATACAAACCGCTGCCACCGATAATTCCGATCTTTGCTTGTGCCATTTTTTACCTTCTGCCTGAGTTTCACAACAGTGATTATATCGGGCCACCGTTAAATTAGCTTGACACACTCCCGGGCCTGAAGGCGTGGGAATTCTAGGATACTGGCAAAGGATGCGGAGCAAGCCCCGTCTGACACCTTCTCTCCTACTAGACAATCCCCTGCCTAGTTGGATTTCTCCAAACAACCAGAACTGGTTTTCTTTCTTTAGGTCTGACAGACATTTTGAACCCCGGCTTTTACCCCGGGCGATTCTTTTTATACCAGTTGAACTGCTTCGACTACATTCTCGCGGTGCGTTTGAAATTTTACCTACCCTACTTCTGGGCAGAACCTCTTACCTCAAGTCTGTTGAAAAACTTGTATTGAATCTTACTACAAAATTTCAGGGATATTACGTAGTTCAATATTGCTTAATTTCCTTAGAGATAGAAAAGCTGTCGAGCTTATGACGGGGCTCTTACCCCAATTTTTCGGTAAATAAATATTCTTAAACATTTCATCACAATAGTCACCAGACACACACTATAGAACGCATTTGACATCTATTCCCGACTTATTACCACAACTAGGTTTGGGCGAATCAGTAGAATCCTAGATTTAGGCTAGAATAGTTGCCCTGTAAGGAAGGATTTTACAAAAGATATCAAATGGATTCTATAATACTTTGGATACTACTCTAAGGTAAGCAACTAGCTATGAATATTTTTATACTCTCTTCACGGGGTTTATCATCTAGCGTCTTCTGGGACACAGTTTTTGAATTAGAAAATATTCTGGTACGAACCTGCAACGCAAAACTTTTGATACCATCGGGTCAGGACTTACTAAAGTGGTCATCGGAACTGCCTCCACTAGCTAATCGAATTGTCCGTAAAGCTATCAAGTCTACTACAGGTTTCTATAAGTTAGCCTCTTTACCTGAATTGTCGAACAAATCCAATGTTTTACTGACTATTGGCATCTCAGGCTCAGATTTAGAACTACTATCAAGCATACCTAAGTGGCGGCAACGTTTTGATCTTGTTATCGGTTATGTGTTCGACTCCTGGAATCCTAACATTTACTCTAAAAATGTCTATCATTTAGATCATTTATTCGTTGCGCTACCCGAAGTTATAGATGAACTCCAGCAACATTTTAACATCCCAGTATCGCTGATACCTTTTGGCGCTGATGTTCTTGGTCAAGGTTCGTGTCAAGTCAAACGTTCCATTGATTTAACTAGCTTTGGGCGGATACCCGAACAGTATCACAAGGCTTTTTTTAATAAATTCAATCAACCTGGTTCCGAAAAAATCTACTATAGATCGACACCCCGGAACCAAGTAAAATTTCCGAAATTGCCTTACGAAAAACGTCAAGATGAAGAAGATACTCTCCTACTATTTCATATTTTGAGAAATAGTAAAATTACCTTAGCATTTGACACGATCTATCCTGGTATGCGTAAGTTTTCTTACTCATTTATTACGCTGCGGTGGTTTTACGGTGCTGCGACTGGTGGCGCGATTGTTGGGAAACGTCCAACTACACCTCTGTATGATGAGTTGCTGAACTGGGAAGATGCAACTATTGAGTTACCAGACAATCCACAGAAAAGTGTGGAGTTAATTGAAGAACTTTTACAAGACACGCAGCGCCTTCAGTCGATATACAAACGCAACTATGTTGAGAGTTTAGCTCGTCACGATTGGAGATATCGGATTCAGAGTATGCTGGAGAAAGTTCAAATTCCCTTACCTCATCTGCTGGGTGAAGAATTATTGCAACTAAAAATGCTTCATAACAAGTTGGTCGCAAACTAGCTAGTTGTCAAAAAATAAAAGCTATAAATTTGAATAGTATTGCATTTCAACAGGATGACGCTTAACTTTACGGTGAATTTATCGCCGATATTTAGTAATAGTTTATTGGCGATAAATTCCCTAACGGAGTAGAGATGATTTATTTTTTTATATGATGAGAAGTGAGTTGATAATTTGAAAATTAACCCAGTGTTTATACGGACTTTTACACTGATTCGTATTAATAAACAAAAATTACAGGTATCTATGTCAGAGAACAAATATGAAAATGGGAGGCAGACAAAACCCAATCTTTTTAATCTGTTTACAATTGTGTGAACTTCCTCAGCGCTAATAGAACCTGGCATAAAATCGTGAAACTCGATAGTTATTTGCTTAATATTGCGGAGCGTGGCATCGCTGATCGAGTTAAAAAGGGCTTGTTTGGTACCTTAAAATCTACTTTCAAGACATCAATTAACTCAACTTTATGGTTATTTAAAAAAGTGTCGAGTGTGATTCCCTCGACTGATATAATGTCATGTCCAGTCTAGTAAATTATAATCGTAATATTTGGTTTTTGTTGTCGAAATCAACCGAACATGATATAATTTGATGAAGATCGCTAACTGCTTAGTCGCTAACAATATGGCATTTCTAATATTGTGAGAAATATAAATTTAGAGGCTAATTTTAATCTGAAAAAACACAGTTAACTTTTAAGAATGAGTTGTTTGTATGATTTAAGAATGTACAGCAGGAAAGGCTTGTATGGAGTAAATCTGACAAATTAAATTCACGATTTATCTATTCGCTGAATCGATAGAAATTCGCCCCTGAATTGATAATTAAAGACTAAAAGTTTATTAATTTGGCATGAATAATATGAGCTTTAAGATTTGTCAATCCTGAATGTTTTTGCCAGAAGTAGATAAATTTTGTTAGAAAATTATAAAATATTATAACCTAGCTAATAAATTATATTTTGTAAATATAATGTATATTCTGTGCTGGAGTTTACTAGAAAAACTGATTAAGTGTAACAACACCTTGGTAGGATATAGGTAGCTAAAGTCCAACATCTTAAATCTAAAACCTCAAATCGACATGAGCCAGAATTTAGACCGCATTGCCCCTCACGGCGGCATCCTGGTCAACCGCATTGCCACACTAGACCAAAGACAAGAATTTTTTGACAAAGCAGAAGTATTGCCGCGAGTTCAGCTTTCGGATCGATCGATCTCTGACCTGCAAATGATCGCCATCGGAGCCCTGAGCCCCCTCAAAGGGTTCATGAACGAAGCTGATTATCGATCGGTCGTCAAAGAAATGCGCCTGTCCAACGGCATCCCTTGGTCGGTTCCCATCACCCTCTCAGTCAGCGAATCAGTCGCCGACAACCTCAAAGAAGGCGCGTTAGTGCGCCTCGACTCCCCGGCTGGCGAATTTGTCGGCATCTTGGAACTCGCAGAAAAATACCGCTACAGCAAAGAAGAAGAAGCCGTCAACGTCTACCGTACCGACGACCTCAAACACCCGGGCGTACAAGTAGTAGACCAAGCCGGGCCGGTGAACCTCGCAGGCGACGTTTGGCTGTTGGAACGCGAACTAGACGCCCGGTTTCCTCAATACCAGATTGACCCGGCGAAATCGAGACTGATGTTCAAAGAAAAAGGATGGAAAACTATAGTCGGTTTCCAAACCCGCAACCCCATCCACCGGGCCCACGAATACATTCAAAAATGCGCCTTAGAAACAGTAGACGGCTTGTTTCTGCACCCGCTAGTCGGGACGACTAAAGATGATGACATCCCGGCTGACGTGCGGATGCGCTGTTACGAAATTCTGCTAGAAAAATACTATCCAAAAGACCGCGTAATTTTGGCAATTAATCCGGCGGCGATGCGCTACGCCGGGCCCAGAGAAGCCATTTTTCATGCTTTAATCCGCAAAAACTACGGCTGCACTCACTTTATTGTAGGGCGCGATCACGCTGGAGTTGGCGATTATTACGGCACTTACGACGCCCAACACATTTTTGACGAATTTGAGCCGGGAGAATTGGGAATTGTGCCGATGAAATTCGAGCACGCTTTCTATTGCAAGCTGACGGAACAAATGGCTACAACTAAAACAAGTCCCAGCAGTCCCGAACAACGGGTGCATTTGTCTGGAACCAAGGTGCGGGAAATGCTCAGGGCTGGAAAATTGCCGCCACCACAGTTTTCTCGACCGGAAGTTGCAGCCGAATTAGCTAAGGCTATGAATATTTTTAGTTACGAGATTTAAATCTTGAACTTTGGTATTGGTGGCATTCTGAAAAGTTAAAAAATATTTGAGTTTTGAGTGAGGAATTTGAAAATTTCACCTTAAAACTCAAAAATTTTAACTTAAAAGTTAAAAAATATTTGAATAATTAACAGTCAAAATCTACAAAAATTCGGCAAAAAGTGGTTTGATAGGTTACTTATAGCGGTAAGGTGCGGTGTGCATCGCCGGCGAGGTCCAAAGGTTCTGCATCAGCCCGGATATAATTAAATCCCCAAAAAATCTTGAGGGATATTTAAGTTAAAATTCAAAATAGAAAATTCAAAAGCTATTTAAAAATGGGACTGAAGCGGCGGGAATTTTTACAGCAAGCTGGCCGGATGCTGGCCGCGATCGGCATCAGCGAAACTTTGTGGTTGCGGTTGGGCGATCGCTACCTCCAAGCCTTAGCCCAGCCGACTGCGCGTAAATTGGCTTTGTTGGTGGGCATCAATAAATATCCAGACTCGCCTCTGTATGGCTGCGTGACGGATGTGGAATTACAGCGGGAATTGCTGATCGATCGGTTTGGATTTGCGCCGTCCGACATTCTAACTTTGACTGACGATCGAGCTACGAGGGAAAATATCGAGACGGCTTTTGTCACTCATTTAACCGAACAAGCAAAACCAGGCGATGCGGTGATTTTTCACTTTAGCGGCTGCGGTAGTCGAGTCGGTTCGATCGACACTCCAGGCAAATTGCACAATAGTTTGGTGCCGGCGGATGACGTTGTACCGCTGTTAGCAAACCGAGCGGTGAACGATATTTCAGAGGAAACGCTGCTGCTGTTGATGCGATCGCTCCCGACAGAAAATGCGATCGCCATCCTCGACACCAGCTACACCTATCAAAAATTGCCCAAAAACGGCAACTTTCGCATTCGCTCCCGTCCGCGCTCCACCATCGGCCAGCAAAGCATCGGAGAATTAACGTTTGCCCAAGGCCTCAGATCGAGATCAAATCTCCGTCCGGCGGCCGCGGTACTTGCTGCTGCTGCGAATTCCCAACTCGCCGCCGAACAACAATGGAACGGATTTACCGCTGGTTTGTTTACCTACGCCCTCACCCAAACTCTGTGGTTAGCAACTCCCGCTAGTAGTTTCAGCGTCAGTTTCAGTCGCGCCGCGGGTACTGTCGAGGAAATGGCGGGGTTATTGCAACAACCGCAAATTCGCCATGACAATTTAACGGCACCGCCAGCAGTTAATTTTTCAAATTTAATGTTGAATTCTGCGGCGGCTGATGGCGCTGTAACGGCGGTGGAAGATGGCGGCAAAACTGTGCAGTTGTGGCTCGGCGGTTTGTCGGCGGGGGTTTTGGAATGGGCGGGGAACTCGGTATTTGCTGTGGGTTCGCCTGCTGCATCGATCGAGGGCGATTCCCTAGGCGATGGGTACACTTCACTACTTTTGGTGCAGGCTCGCACGGGCTTTTCTGCTAAAGCTCAAATTTTAGACGGGGGCGATCGCCCAAACAGACAATTAACCGCCGGCGAACTCGTGAGGGAAGAAATTAGGGTATTGCCGCGAAACATCGGTTTGACAGTAGCTTTGGACTCTGGTTTGGAACGCATCGAGCGGGTAGACGCTACGAGTGGCTTTGCGACTGTGCCGCAAGTTTCGGTGGTAGGGAGCGACCAACCTGCTGACTATCGGTTTGGTAGAGTCCCGGAAACGATTTTAGCTGAAACTTCGTCGGATCGGCCTGTTTTGTATCAACGGCGCTACGGCTTGTTTTCTCTGGCCCAAAGGCCGGTTCCCGACACCGAGGGCGACGGGGGAGAAGCGGTGAAGGTGGCCGTGCAGCGCTTGGCTCCGCAGTTGAAAGCGTTGCTGGCGACGAAGTTGCTGCGGCTGACTGTCAATGAGGGGTCTTCGCGACTGAAGGTGCGGGCGGTGCTGTCAACTATGGCCCCGCAAGCCAAGGTGATGGTGCAGCGGGAGCCGGTGCGAGCCGATCGCACTTATCGCTTGCAGCCCATGAGCGCAGACAGCGAGAAATTGGCAAATATCGATATGCTCAGCGTCCACAAGGGCGATCGAATTCAGTACAGACTGTTTAACGAAAGCGATCGCCCGGTGTATGCTGCGGTGTTTTCGTCGGATAATGCCGGACACCTGTTGGTAATGAATTCTCAGATCGAAAATGATCCCGGAGCGATGTCGGTGGCGATCGCCCCTGGGGAGAATTTGAGTGTACCGGGCGCTGGGACTTTCGGCTGGGCGGTATCGGGCCCGATCGGACTGGGGGAAACTCTAATTATATTTAGTGAAAAACCCTTCACTCGAACTCAGACGGCGATCGAGGAAGGAATGCTGCAAGTGAGGAATGCTTCACCAATCCGAGAATTGTTGAATCCTTTAATTGTCGCGCAGGCCGTCTTGGAAGATTTGCACAATGCTAGCATTCCGGGTGTGGAGAAGTTGGGAATTTCCACTGATGATTTGGCTTTGGATGTGAATGTTTGGGCAAGTTTGAGTTTTGTTTATCGGGTAATTTAATTGTAAAATTGCGAAGGTTTTTTATGGGAACATCTGTGCAGGAGCTTTATAATAGGGCTTTTTAAAATGCCGGAGATGCACCCGTTTTCTACAACAGATTAGCTTCCTAAATCATATCCAATCCGGTAGCATCAGAATAGTAAATTCACTGTTGACTGTTGACTGTTGACTGTTGACTGTTGACTGTTGACTGTTAACAGTTAACATCATGAGGAGTGCTACCGGATTTGATATCACAGATCGATACGGAAACCGCAGATATCAGGCAGATCGACGCCGATTAATATCAAATCCGGTAGCATCGGAATTATAAAATCGAGTCAGATCAAATCCGCGCTTCATAGTTCTGTATTCATCTCTCTCTTGTCTTCCTCTGTGTTCTCTGCGCCCTAGCACCGGTTAAATCATTCCGATGCTACCGGAAACGATATAACGCAGACAATTGAAGGAATTGAAGGCGATTTAGTGCCAGAGGTCTAATATCATGTCGGGTCGATTACTATAATCAAAACGGATCTGTGCGGTCGATCGACCGGACACGATATAACCTATAATCGAAATCTACCGGAGTAAAACATCGATATTCATATGCTTGTTTCCGCTAACTGAGAAACTATATGTTCGAGCGTATTCCTATTAGCCGCGATAAACTTTTTCCACGAGTTGAGCCAATCGTTTCATCGCAGTCTCAATTTCATCATTTGTCGCAGTCAAACTAATTCGCAAACATTCGTGTTTGTGCTGCCAATCTTCCCGCAAACCGGGGAAGAAAGAACTTCCCGGCACGACTATTACGCCGACTTCTTTCAATTTTTGGTATAGTTCCCAATCCGTCATTGGCAAATCTTTCAGCCACAACCACGCAAAAATTGCTCCTTCGCCTCGGTGCAAGAACCACGGCAAATCCTTCGGCATCGATTGTTCTAAGGTGGTTTCTACGATCGCAAATTTGCTTTGATAGTACGGGCGAATTACGTTGAAGGAAATGTCGGCAAGAGCGCCGGAATTAATGGCGCGTGTGGCGATCGCCTGTCCGTATCTCGGCGAATGAATGCACATATTGGTCTGAAAAGATTCTAATATTTGAATAATGTTTCGATCGCCGATCGCAATTCCGATTCTTTCTCCCGGCAATCCCGCTTTTGACAAACTCATGCAATGCACGATGTTGCCGCCGAAAATCGGTGTCATTTCCGTAAAATTCAAGGAGGGGAAAGGAGGGGCGTAGGCGGAATCGACGAACACCGGCACGTCGAAAACAGCGGCTAAATCTGCTATTTTTTGAACTTCGTCGTTGGTGAGAACGTTGCCGGTGGGGTTGCAGGGACGGGAAAAGATGACGCAACCGGTGGTTTGGTCGATCGACAGTTGGCTGAAATCCGGCCGGTATTTGAATCTGTGCGCCGCTGCATCAATATCGAGGGTGGGTTTGCAAGCGATTACCGCTTCGGGAATTAAGCTCACGCCGCCGTAACCGGTGTAGTCTGGGCTCAGCGGTAGGACGATCGATTTGAAATTTGGGATTTGGGAATTAGGATCGGCAATCTGTGTTCGCGGTGCAGTGTAGCCGCCAAAAGCGTTGGCTGCGTAAAAGTAAATTGATTGACTTCCGGGAGTAATTAGGACATTGCGATCCGTCAAATTCAGTCCGTAACGCTGGTTAAAATCCGTCACTACAGCATCGATTAACGGCTGATAGCCTTGACTGGAACCGTAGCGGCAAACCACTTCGCCGTATTCCGGGCTCGCCAGAAGTTCGGCCGTGCAATCGCGCCACAATTTCTCGACTTCGGGCAAAATCACCGGATTTCCCGCGCTCAAATTGATAAACTCCTGCCCGCTGCCGGCTCTGAGAGTTTCAATAATATCTTTCATGATCGCCCGCACGCCGGTGAGGTGGGACATCTGAGCGCCAAACTGAGTAAGGGCAGGGTTCATAAATGCAGCGACAAAGATAAAAGTTTACAGCTTATTATAATAACTCTTGTTGCAGGCATTAGCGTAGCTTGTCTGGGCGATGGGTTGTCGATCGCCCAAACTGCCAATTAAATAAACTAGATCGCACAGCATTTTGTTTTTTCCCTTCTGCGCCCTGCTGCATCAGATGAGCTCGAATTTGTGGAGTTTGATCGGGCGATCGAACGTAGTGTTTTTTGCCGGAAAATTCGCGAACCGGGCCGTAGTATCCAATTCAAGAGTTTTGCTGAAATTTCGCCCCACGCGCGCGATCGACTGCCGGTGGTTGACGCTAGCTCTTGAGACAGTTTAATATTAGTATCAGACGCGATCGTAACAGAGTTTTATTTGCTCCAAGCATTGCTATAATAGTAAATTTAATTTATCCTCAAAAGTTAGATTTGTTGCTAGCTCATTTTCAAAATTCGCGGTTTGCTGACAGCGGTGCATTTTATCATCAATCCTACTAAAGCCAAAAGATTTGGTAACGCAACCCTTGCGGTGGCGTTACATAAAAACTGCGGCAATCCCAACCACACCTAACAGTCGTAAACTTCCATAAAACCATGACACACTTTCCACTTATCGAATACGAGGAAATTACAGATCCTAAAGCCAAGGAAGTCTACGAAGAAATCTTGACAGAATTGGGGTTTGGTATCGTCCCCAACCTGTTCAAGTCAATGGGAATCAACCCAGACTTATTAGAAGCAAATTGGAAAAAATTCCGGGGAACAATCCTGCAAGGAGACTTACCCAGAACTCTTAAAGAAATGGTCGGTGTCGCTATTTCCCAATTCAATAACAGCGAGTACGCTCTCCAAGTTCACCTGCACGGATTGTCTGCCTTGGGGATGAGCGAAGAAGTCCTGCGAACCCTAGTTTCTGACTTTGCCAACTGCCCTCTGCCAAAACGCGATAAAGCTGTCATTAGCTTTGGCTTGCTGGCGGCTACAAAACCCCTGGAAATGACAGAAGCTCATTACCAAAATCTGCGGGATTTAGGGCTAGATGATGCGGAAATTTTTGAGATTATTGCCACAGCAGATTTGTTTAGCTTTGTCAATCGATATACCGATGCAATTGCCCTAGAAATTGATGCTTTATAATCTATAATCCACTACGGTTCACTTAAGATTTTCCCAAGAGAAAAACGAAGGGGGAGCATCTGGTGTTTTGCATTTATAGTGCGAGCATCTCAAGAACTTGCGTATTGTACAACTCGCGAGTTCTTGAGGTGCTCGCACGCTCAATAAAAAAATGCTTTTTGCAAAACTTCAGATGCTCCCGGAACGAAGAACGAAGCAATCGCAGTATTGATTAATTTTTCATAATCTTTTACCGCCTGGATCGTCTTAAGTAAACAGTATTGATCTATAATCTCATACCCCTATTATGGGCGAACGGCTAGAACAGCAAGACCGAGAAGAACTTTTGTTAACTGCCCGCCGTTTGTTAGCAGAAACTCAGGCGCTTTCTATCCGCATTGCAGCCGTCAACGAAATTGCCACTGCCATTAACCGCACCCTCGATCTCAATCAGATTTTGCGGGTAGTAGGCAAGCAAGCCAAATGGCTGCTAGACTTTGAACACTGTAGCGTTTGCCTGCACAGCTCTAGCACTTGCACGACTTTATTTGGCAAGCATATCCCTATAGAGATTGCTGCCCTACCAGACAGCAGCCCAATTAACAAAGCCTTCAAAACACGTCAACCTCAATTAATTCAAGAAGCCGGTGCTACTGCTATTTTGTCGCCCTACGCTTCGCAAATTATTCTTCCTTTGGAAAGCGAAGGTAAGGTTTTAGGAACAATTAATTTTGCCACAACCAAGCCGCGATCTTACACTCAAGAAGACCTGCGGATTGGCTATCTTTTGGCTTTGCAACTATCCTCAGCAATCCGCAATGCCGAACGCTTTAAAGAGATGAATAATCTGTATTTGGAACTCGATGCCGAAAAGCACAAATCCGACCAGCTACTGTTGAACGTACTCCCGGTTGAAATTGCCGAGGAACTCAAAAATAACGGCAAAGTGGAACCCGTTCATTATGATTGCGTATCGGTTTTGTTTACGGATTTTCAAGACTTTACTAAGTTATCTGAAAAGATGACTCCGCGAGAGTTAGTTGACGAACTAGACTATTGTTTTTCTTATTTCGATCGCGTGATGGATAAATATTGTCTGGAAAAATTAAAAACTATTGGCGACAGCTATATGTGTGCGGCGGGAATTCCTGTCCCAAGGGCAACACACGCCTTTGATGCTGTACTCGGAGCTATAGAAATTCAACAATTTATGGAGTTGCGAAAAGTGCATAAAGCTCAACAAAACATTCCTTATTGGGATATCAGGATCGGTATTCATTCAGGCCCAATACTTGCTGGGGTTATTGGGAATAAGAAGTTTGCCTATGATGTCTGGGGAGATACAGTTAATACTGCATCTCGGATGGAATCTTCGGGTGTGCCTGGAAAAATTAATATTTCTAGTGCAACGTTTGAATTAGTTAAGGATTTTTGTGAATGTGAATATCGAGGGAAAATCCTTGCTAAAAATAAGGGCGAAATGGATATGTATTTGGTTAACCATCTTAAATAATACAGTGCGCGATCGCATCAACATCGAAGAAACTGGTTTTTTTATACAGTCTCGGATGCACTCCAGACAAAGAAGCCAGTTTTTTACCCTTACTGCGGATTACCGTGTAGGATTTTCTTAAAAAAAATGCAGTGTTCCCTGGTTATATTAAAATTATTGAGTTGTAGATTTTATTTTTTAACTCCCATGCGTATTTGGCAAGCCGATTTTTACCGCCGCCCCCTGCAAGACGAAACAGGTAAACCATTGTGGGAATTATTAATTTGCGACGGGGCACAAACTTTTCAATTTAGCGCTTTTTGCAGCCAGTCGGAAGCTAATTCTAATTGGCTGGCGGCGCAGTTGCACCAGCAAGCTCAAATTCAGAATTTGCCGGATTTGATTCAAGTATTTAGGCCTCAATCTCTCAGTTTGATCGAAGCTGCGGGCAAGGTTTTGGGTATCAAAGTAGAAGCGACTCGTCGCACTGCGGCTTTGAAATTGCTGCTACAAAAACGGGCAGAAGAATATTCGAGTATGCCTAATTATACAGCCGAAAATTACAGCCCGATCGCCCTTGAGACTCCGCCGCCGGTTCCTTTACCCCAAAACCTTTGGGGTGATGGCTGGCGTTTTGCTTCCCTAGCCGCAGGCGATATTGTAGAAGCTTTTCAAGAACGTCCCATACCAATATTGGAAATGCCTGAATTGCTGCTACCGCTGACTTTGGGCTTAGCTTCCACAGTACCAGTGCCCGGTGTTGTGATTGACGGCGGGCGACAGTCGATGCGGTTGGCTAAATGGCTTCAGGATGTGAAACCTTTTGCTTTGAATTATATTGCTGGTGCTCCAGATGGATTGATTTTGGAAGCTGGATTGGCAGAGAGGTGGGTTGTGGCTACTTTTGAAGATAGCGAGGTGAAGGCGGCGGCAGAAATTTACCAACAGCGCCAGCAATTAAGTAAAGGATTGCATTTTTTGTTAGTGCAGCCTGATGACAGCGGTATGACTTATACAGGTTTTTGGTTGTTAAAGTTCGATCGATAATATTTAAATATGATTAGTTCTGATGTCGATCGATCGCAAAAAAAAAATACTGTCCGAACTGAGTTCCAGCAGATACAGACTCGAACATAAATTTTAGAATAACTTCTCAATCTAGTCAGAGATAGTGCAGGCCAGTTATTCCACAACCAGAATCAATCCGTTTTGGATGCCCTCACACAATCGGTTAATGTAAAATTGATCCTTTTTGTCTAGCCCGTTGAGGACTGCTGAGTGAAGCAGTTGTCTGTCGAGGGGAGTAATTTGGCGAAAGGCAAAGACGCGCTGGGCGATCGCCTCCACAGAGATTTTGGGGAGGCTAGCAGAACTTACTGTCATGGTCTTCATACCCTGAAAATAGGTAACATAACTCTGTACTTTTATTTTTAAAGATTTTGTAAAGTTATTTTGTGATTGAAATCACATAGCTTTATAAATAATACAGAACCCATTTGAGATCTTTCATTCCTTACAGCTAATCCTTTGACACTCAAGGGGATAAAACCAAGCTGGAGCTTGGCATTTGCCCGTTCAAATGTCCGGTCAAAGTTTTTGACTAAGCTTTTACATCGCTTGCGAGCCAAGCATTAGATCTCTCAATCACCCACCTAGCCTTAACTGGCACAAATCCTGACTTGCCTTTGGCTTCCTTTTCTGCTTTCGACGGTTTAGGTGAGAGTTGAAATTGTAGCTTGGTCATGATTGCAGGGTAAATCAGTTCCAATGCTTGGGTCAGCTTGTCAGGATGATAACCATTATCTAGCAAGATGGTAATTTTTGGAAGTTCCAGCGGTTTAGATTTGAAGTAATTAATATTTTGGGACAGCATCTCAATCCATACGCTGGTCATAAGATACATTAGCAGGAGTGCAGTGAGTGAAGAAAGGAAAGCCTAATATATCTACAGCTAGATGTCTTTTCATCCCATTTGTCGCTTTGTAAAAACAAAAACCTTTAGATTCAACACCCTTCAATACAAGTGTTCTTCACTGCTTGTGAATCGATCGTGTTCAAGGTCGTCCACTGTGTTTTTTTTTGACTTTTTCGCGCAGTCTTCCATGTAACTCTGTTCGGACTCACCTCAGACTCAATATATTGTTCGGCTTGCAAGACATTAATTTGTAGCCCTCGCCGCGCGTACCGCCAAAGTTCCGGGATTCCGAGAAATTGATAATTATCCAACTGCGTGCGAGAGGTGAGATAGATTTTTATAGCTAAGTTTGGTGGCAGATCTACACTCATATCCAGGCGATTTTTACCGATAACTGCTGCTTAATTTTGAATGTAAAAATAGGTATCCGGTTCTACAGCCTGACTCATGCGTTCGTTTTTCAACGTTGTCGAACCCAAAGACTCAAATGCTATTTGTCGTGCTTCCAATAAAAATTTTACCATGTCGCCAATTATTTCCTTGGCTTTTTCATGTTCGGGTAGGGGAACCATAATTTCTAATAGTCCGTTACTATAGGAAATTCGGGAAGCACGACTTTCTCCCAATTCCGCTAAAATACTTTCCAATTGTTGCCAGTTCACATCCTCCACCAGTAATTGCTGACCCGGTTGAATCTTCAGTTGTCTTAATTCCAATAGCATAATTGTTCATCCTATTGTTTGTAGCGAGGATTTCACTTTTTCCTTACTGTCTAAAAATCGGGAGCATTTCAGTGTGGCATTTGAGCGTGCGAGCGTCCCCGAATAGCGAGTTTGTACAATACGCGAGCGAGGACGATCGCACTAAATAGTGGAACACAATTAATTACACAAAAATTTGGCTACAAGCCTTCCTCCGTAAAGAAGCTGTATGTAATTAATTCTGTGCGATTACTTATAATAAAAAAATGCTTTTTGCCAAACTGAGATGCTCCCTAAAAATCCAAACCAAGAAAAAACTAAAGTCCTTACTACGAACGAAAGGTTCGTAGTGAAGACTTTAGTTTTTTCTTGCTAACGACTTGCAGCCATTAACAATTAGAAATTATCTAGCTTTTCCCAACACTAGATTTTTAATGTGCAGCGCTTTCGGCTGTTTTGCTATGTTTGCTATTACCGTTGCCGTTGCGCGGTTGGATAACTCCATAGCCACCGTGAGTCTTGCGTTCGTAGAGCACGTTAATTTCGTCTGTTTCCGCATTGCGGAACATATAGAAATCGTGATCGATAACCTGCAATTGTTCCAAAGCATCTTGTACAGTCATTGGAGGCATGGCAAAATACTTAGTCCGCACTACCTCGGCAGGAAGTTCGGGAGTTCGATCGCCAATCAAATCCGATGCTACAGGATGTTCATCAACTACCGCAATTGTTTTGGGACTACTCTGGATTTTGTTGTCGTGGCGTTTTTCCTTAAATTTCCGCAGTTGACGAGCGATCTTGTCGGCAACCAAATCGATGCTGGCATAAAGGCTTTCCGTGCTTTCTTCAGCTCGAATCACGCTACCGTTAGCATAAATTGTCACCTCAGCAGTCTGCTTAGGATTGATCCTGGGGTTACGAGCCACCGATAGATGAATATCGACTTCTGTAGTCAAAGTTTGAAAATGGCTAACTGCCTTTTCAATCTTTTGATTGACGTACTCGCGAATCGCATCGGTGATTTCTATATTTTTACCCTGGATAACAAGCTTCATAGAGCTCCCTCCCTTCTGTAACTTGGGTATAGTTTATACAATAGCATTATGTATTAAACAAAACACTTTTCTTTCAAATCTTTTTTATATGTTGACAATTCTTGATTTAAACTGCACCAATATTCCGTAAAAACACTATTGATTTTTTTCATGCTTTCCCCTATTATCCCTCAAAACCTAAATGCACAACCCTGCTTGCTCTTCGATTGGGGACAAGTACCTTACTCCCAAGCTTGGGAAATCCAGCAAAAACTGGTGCAAGAGCGCCGGGAAAATCCTGATTTGCCTGATGTGCTGATTTTGCTGGAACATCCGCCGGTTTACACTTTGGGGCTGGGCTCGAAGTTGGAATTTCTGAAATTTGACCCCGATCGCAGTCAGCCGGAATTGCACCGAGTTGAGCGGGGCGGTGAGGTGACTTACCACTGTCCGGGCCAGTTGGTGGGCTATCCAATTTTAAATTTGCGCCGTCACCAGCAGGATTTGCACTGGTATTTGCGACAGTTGGAGGAAGTGCTGCTGGGAGTGTTGGAAGTTTGCGGGCTGAAGGGTTCGCGGGTTGCGGGTATGACTGGCGTTTGGGTGGATGGTACCAAGGTGGGGGCGATCGGGATTAAAGTCAGCCGCTGGATTACGATGCACGGTTTTGCTTTAAATGTTTGCCCGGATCTAACAGGTTTTGGACAAATCGTACCTTGCGGGATTCCCGATCGACCGGTTGGCAGTTTGGAGCAATTTATACCGGGAATTGAGGTCGATCGAGTTAGGGCGATTGTTATTGCACAGTTTGCTCGCGTTTTTGGAGTGGAAATTGTGCGATCGTCGGAGTCAAAGATAGATGGTGCGTCACTCTCAACATTCCGGCGGAGTCTCGAACAACCCGAAAGTGACGCACCCTACGGCTGTGATTAAAAAGGAATCGGATCGTAATCGGGATTATCAGCTTCGTTAGACGAACCCGACTGGCGATCGGACTCAGAAGAAGACTGATGCGAGTTCCAATCCGAGCTAGACGGGCGGTTAGCAGGGGCTGGAGCGTTGTTAGAACTGCGACCTCGGGAACTCATGGGAACCACATTGCTCGGCACATTAGCCGGGGGTGTGTCGCGAATTTGAGTCGGTTCCGGGGCAGTTCTAGCTGCTGGTGCAGCGCTCATCGCATCGGCGCCGACACTGTAAATCCTTTGGGCTGTCAGTTCAGCGCGCTTTTCTTTAATACCATCTATTTCGATCGTATTCATACCCAGCCGACCTTCAATAATCACCCGATCGCCCTCGTGATATTTATCGTGAATTTCTTGAGCCAAATTACCCCATCCTATCACCTTCAAACGTTCGGGCGGATCTTCAGGTTTTGGGCCGGGAAACTGCACCAGCATCTCAGCGATTGGAACTTGATTGTCTGGAGTATAACGGAGTTGCGGTTGTTGAGTTATTTCCGCCATTAAAATGCAGCTATTCATCTGTTATCTTTGCGTAATTGGGAATTGAGAATTGGAAATTGGAAATTGGATCGGATCGCGTACTGTACATTATTATAACAAAAACGGTTCGCACTACGAACGACGACGACGAATATTATTGCGCTCAATCGAGCTGACAAAATATCGTTGGCATTTGTTGATTAGAAATTGGCGATCGCACTTGCGAATTCAGGATGTTAGACTAACAATTGCATAAATCTTTGATGAGAGAGGAAAACAACTTTTTAACGCAGAAAAACGCAGAGATATTACTGAATAGTTTGTTATTTTGACAATCTTGTCTGTTAATTTTTCTGCGCTATTGGCTATTAGTTGTTACCAATTCCTAATTCCCAATTCCCAATCCCTCCGCTTCGCTCCGCCCAATTCCCAATTCCCAATTCCCAATTCCCAATTATTCATTACGACCAAAGGTATCTTGGAGAACCGCAGCCTCGGTTTGAGTGACAAAATCGTGAACGAAGGCGCGGTACTCCTTCAAAGTTTCCGATACCCAATCTCGGTCTTCGCTGTTCGCGAAGATATGAACTGTGGGTTCGCTAGCATCGGGCAAAACTAATACCCAATTGTCGTCGCTGTAGTTAAAAATCTTCACTCCATCTACTAATTCTAAACGATCGGGCGCATGAGTTTCTACTAAATGCCGCATCAGGGAACCTTTGACAGTCCAAGGACAGCGGACGCTGTAACTGCGGTGGGTGACGCGGGGAAGTTCGGCTTTGATCTGTCCGAGCGATCGCTCCTGAATCGTCATCATTTCTATCACTTTAGCAATGCAGAACATTCCGTCAAACCCCGGATGCAACTGCGGGAAAATAAAACCCATACTGCCGCTACCGCCCAAAACTACATTCGGGTTTCTGTTAGCGGCCTCCATCAAAGCCGTTGGGTTCGCCTTCGTGCGGATTACCTTGCTTTGATAGCGGCGGGCGATCGCCTCCACCGCCGAAGACGCATTCACCGGCACTACTACTGTACCTTTCGGATTAGCAGTCAGCATCAAATTTACCATCAGCGCCGTCAGCATTTCCCCACGAATCGCTATCCCAGACTCATCTACCAAAATGAGCTGTTCGCCATTGGCCGACACCTGCACCCCAAAATTAGCGCTGAGTGCTTTCACCACTCGGCCGAGTTGGTCGAGCAAATATTCCCGTTCACCGTTGCTCAGAGAAGTCTGCTTGAGACTCGCATTGAGCACCACCGCATCGCAGCCGAACTTAGCGAGCACTTGCGGTAGAATTGCCCCAGAAACCGCGTAAACGTAATCGATTACCACCTTAGTATTGCTGTAGCGTATTGCTTCAACATTCATCTGCCGCTCAAACATTCGGTTGTAAATTTCGAGAGCTTGGTTAAAGTACGACATCTCTCCAATTTCGGGAATTAGAGCTCTGCGTAAATCTTCCTTAAAATAAGCGCCCTCGATTTTTTTCTCAGCCGATTTAGTAATATTGATGCCTTTGATATCAAAGAATTCAATTAAAATGTGGTCGGAGCGATCGGGCGAAATGCGAACGTGAATCCCACCGGCAATTGAGATCGTAGATGTAACCGTGCGGGCGATCGGAATAGCCGTCGATTCCAAATTGACTACATTAATTCCCACCGACATCAAACCCGCAATCAAAGACCTCGAAACCATCCGCGAAATACTGCGCTGATCGCGAGAAACCGATACCGAAGTCCCCGGTTTCAAAGTCGAGCCGTAAGCCGCACCCAATTTCACCGCAAATTCCGGGGTAATATCCACATTGGCCAGTCCTTGAACGCCGCGCTGACCGAATAAATTTCGCTTAGCTTGTTCTCCCCAAATTAAATTTTGATTTAACAAAGCGCCGGATTCAATATTTTTGCTCGGCCAGACGCGCACGGAAGGGCCGATTTGTGCTTCTTCTCCCACGATCGACATTGAACCGACCACAGCGCCTTCGAGGATGTGGGCGCGCCTGTCTATCCGGGTACTGCGGCAAATCACGCAGGCTGTTATGTGAGCGTCTTCGCCGATAATTGCTCCGTTCCAGACGATCGGACGTTTGAGGTTAGCGTCGGCCCCTACTGTCACGTTATCTCCGATTACTGTACCCGCATCGATTTTAACTCGGGCTGCAATCCGGCAATTATTACCGATCATCGCCGGTACTTCGACGATCGCGCTATCGTCAATAAAAGTATTTTGACCTACCCAAAGCCCCGATCGAACTTCGTTGTAGTAACTCAAATCCAGCTTGACTTTTCCTCGCAGCGCGTCGTATTGAGCTTCGCGGTAAACATCCAACTGTCCGACATCGCACCAGTAACCCTCGGCCACGTAACCGTACATCGGCTCGTTTTTTTCCAGCAGCAACGGAAACAAGTCTTTCGAGAAGTCGCACTCCTGATTTGCCGGCAGGTAGTCCAAGACTTCGGGTTCTAAAATGTAGATTCCCGTATTGACGGTATCGGAGAAAATTTCGCTGCTAGAGGGCTTTTCCAGAAAGCGGCTGATGCGGTAATTTTCCTCGGTAATCACCACCCCGAATTCCATCGGGTTAGGAACGCGAGTTAAAATTAATGTGGCTTTGGATTGCTTGCGGTGGTGAAATTCGATCGCTTCTGTCAAGTCGAAGTCTGTGATGCTGTCGCCGCTAATCACCAGAAAAGTTCGATCGAGCAATTCAGCAATATTTTTGACGCAACCAGCCGTACCCAGCGGTTGGTCTTCCTCCACAGCGTAAGTCATTTGAACGCCAAACTCTGCCCCATCAGTAAAATATTCGCGCATCACATCAGGAAGGTAGTGCAGGGTAGCAATAATTTCCGTAATGTGATGCCTTTTTAGCAAATTGATAATGTGTTCTGCGATCGGGCGATTCAGAATCGGCACCATCGGTTTAGGCAAATCGCACGTTAGGGGTCTGAGCCTCGTTCCCGACCCCCCAGCCATCAGCACTGCACGCATAAAATCCTCCTTGCTTTGAAAGCTATCTACCGTCATTGTCCGCTAGAAAAAGTTTGCCTGCTGTAACCTGTGGGGCACCGCTATCAATTCTTAGTTAATTATCTTTAAGTAGTTGCACGCCTGCGAAGTCCCAAAAAGCGAAGTCGTCCCCCAACAGCAACCGAATTTCAACCGAATCAGGATTTGCCACCTCGACTTTTAGCAAAAGTCGCTTCTTGCTTGCACTCTGAAAGCTCTTTCCTGGCTGTTATAGCAACCGCGCCCGACCTTTAGGACGTTCTCAATTGCTCAAACCCTTACTGAATATTGCTTCTTCCTTCTTCCTGATGACTGATGATCGATCGCAGCGCTCGATCGAGGATACAGCACTGCTGACTGATGACTAATGACTAATGACTAATGACTTCTGCTATATTTTTAAGCTTCCCACCATCAGCGATTTTGAAGTATCTAGCTGAAGGTGGAATTGCTACGGGTATCCCTGCGCCAAGCCGTCCGATAAATGATAGATTAAGAGTAGAGCCTTGCCTCGCTAACTCAAAATCCAATCAGTCGCTTAGGGGGTTATTTCATGGAACCGTTAATTGGATTGGTGTTGCTAGTCGCTTACGGCGGCGGTATTTGGAAATTTTGGAGCGGTTTCGATCGCACTAACTTCGACAGAAATTTTGCAAACCGCATGAAACTGTCCCTGCTGTGGCCCGCGTTAATTTTTAATAAGCCTTACCGTCAAAACTTTACAAAAGCACTCAAAGGCTCTAGAAGGTAATCCAAGAATGTCTAAAAAGTCGGAGCACCCAGTTGCAGGTCAAGAGCAGACTTGGTTTGCCAAAGGAAAATCAGATAGCTGGCAAGTTTTACTGTCGCAAGTAGCCACTCGGTTCGATCGCGAATATCAAGGAGAAGCATTCGCCCTACCCGAAGAAGTCGAAGCAATGCCAATTTTCCTAGAATCAGTCGCCGGAACCCTCCAAGCAAAAACAGTATCTCCCTTCTGGAAAATTGCCAAACCTCAAAAAAACCAGCGCTGTCTAGACATTGGCTGCGGAGTCAGCTTTCTCATCTACCCTTGGCGGGAGTGGGAAGCATATTTTTACGGTCAAGAAATCAGCAGCGCCGCGCGAGACGCATTAAACGCTCGCGGCCCCCAGCTCAATTCTAAGCTGTTCAAAGGCGTAGAATGGGCCCCCGCCCACAAGTTGAATTACGAAGAGAATCAGTTCGATTTATGCCTTGCTACAGGCTTTAGCTGTTACTATCCCATAGACTATTGGAATATTGTCATGGGAGAAGTCAAGCGAGTTTTAAAACCGGGCGGTCACTTTGTATTTGATGTTCTCAACCCCAATGCACCTCTAGCAGAAGACTGGGCAATTTTGGAAACTTATCGAGCAGGGGAAGTATTTTTAGAGACAATAGAAGACTGGGAAAAACTGATAAAAGCTGCGGGCGCTAAAGTAGTAAAAAAGCAAAGCGGCGACTTATTTCAAATGTACAAAATTCAATACAATTGAGAGGTAAGAAACTCCCCAATCTTCAAAAACTATCCAACAGCTATGGGGGTTTAGAGAAACTTTCCACAAACCCTTTTTGAAGATTGGGGAGGCGATCGATCCAGGTTTCAATTTCTGCCATAGCTAACTTGTAAAGATTCACGGTCTTCTGGTTTGCGGCGATCGGAAAAATTAATTAGAAAAGCAAGCTAACAGTCGAGATAGAAAATTTTCAAAATTAACAAATCCATAGGCTTGACGCTTAATCACTTTGAGATGATTGTTGATTTCTGACCTAACACCACTCATTGTTCGGTTCAAGAAATAGTTACAAATTCCATCGATATGATTGCGAAGCATGGTTAAAGTATCACTGTAAATCGGTTGTGCTTTTTTAATCCATTCAAGCAGTGATTTTCCCCCTGTTTCCACACTATGATGACTTTCAAAAATATCTCTTAATGCTTCTTTAAATTTCTAGACAAGCTTAATCCGCTTAAATTGACTTAAAACTGTAGCCGATTTAATCCGCTCCTCTTCTTTTAAATCTACACCATTCCTCAGAACAATAAATCTGCTACCTTTGCCTTTGAGCTTGCTTTGGATTCGGATTTTATCCAATTCCTCGTTTACAAAGGAATTTTATTCTAGTTATTCGATCGCCCACAATCTAAAGGATCTGTTGCTATACTGGGCCAGGATTGGGCTTGCCGAGCAGTTTGCCACCAGCCAGCCAGTGAATTACCATTAAATTGTCAAAATGTTAAAAAATGTAAATTATAGTTAAGTGGGGTGTGTCAGTATTTTCCACGGGATTAGGAAGTGGACAGCAGAAAACCCTGACTTTTGCAGGCACGATCGGGAATTTCACATTTTATGACAACTTCAAGATTTGACCTTCAAGACTTGAAACAGCGCTTTTGGGGGATTTCGCGAATGCCAGCGGCAACCCTAGTCGTGTTGGGCGCGGTTGCTTTCGCAGGCGCGATCGCCGGAGCCTGGTTTGCCCGTGAAGGCACGGTCAGCGGCATTTTTGCCACAATCGACACTTGGCAGAAAAACCCGCCTGTGTGGCTGCAAGTACCCGCTGCGAGCAAGATGTATTTGTTATTGCCTACTGTCGTGCTAGTCTCGGCCGCTTTAGCTGCAATGAAAATTTCGCCTCAACCGCAGAAACGATCGCGGGCTGTGGTAGTTGCAATAGTTTTGGCTTTAACAATTCGCTACGTTTTGTGGCGATCGCTAGCCACCCTAAATTTAAGCGACCCCCTCAACGGTATATTTAGTTTGGGGCTGTTTTTCCTAGAAATGTTAATGGTTTTCACCACCAGCATTCAACTGTATTTAATGCTGAGAGTAAAAGATAGGTGCCGAGAAGCCGATCGCATGGCCGTTGCAGTTGCAGAGGGAAAATTTGCCCCAACAGTCGATATTTTGATTCCAACTTACAACGAACCAATTTTTATTTTGCGGCGCACAGTCATCGGCTGTCAAGCTTTAGATTATCCCAACAAAAAAGTATATTTGCTCGACGATACCAAGCGCCCAGAAATCAAATTGCTGGCAAAAAAAATGGGATGCGAGTATATAAGTAGACCCGATAATCTGCACGCCAAAGCGGGAAACATCAATCACGCCACAGCCCTAACAGATGGAGAATTAATTGTTGTTTTCGATGCCGACTTTATCCCCACTAAAAACTTTTTAACCAGAACAGTAGGCTTTTTTCAGAATCCCGAAATCGCCCTCGTTCAAACACCGCAAAGCTTTTACAACCACGATCCCATCGCCCGCAACTTAGGTTTAGAAAACGTGCTGGCCCCGGAAGAAGAAGTATTTTACAGGCAAATTGAAATAATCAAAGACAGCGCCGACAGCGTGATTTGTTGCGGTACATCTTTTGTCGTGAGACGCAGCGCCCTACAAGCGGTGGGAGGCTTTGTCACAGATTCAGTCTGCGAAGATTACTTTACCGGAATTCGGCTCTCAGCAACCGGCTACCGCTTAGTTTATTTAGATGAAAAATTAAGCGCTGGTTTGGCGGCAGAAAATATAGAGGCTCATCTAACCCAAAGGGTGCGCTGGGCGCGAGGTACGCTTCAGGCATTTTTTATTAATTCCAATCCTTTAACAATTCGCGGACTCAGATTCGTACAAAGGCTGTCTCATTTGGAAGGATTGCTGCACTGGTTTACCAGTTTAACCAGGGTTTTGTTTCTGTTGATGCCTTTAGCTTATTCGTTTTTGGGTATAATTCCTTTGCGGACAAATGCGCGGGAATTGCTGTACTTTTTCCTACCTTATTATTTGGTGCAAGTTACGGTTTTTTCTTGGCTGAACCGCAGATCGCGATCGGCTTTGCTTTCGGATGTATACTCGTTTGTTCAGTGTATTCCTTTAGCAGTAACGGTGGTGAGTGCCATGCTCAAGCCCTTTGATAAAGGGTTTAAGGTGACACCGAAAGGAATAGCGAGCGATCGCTTTAATTTCAACTGGAATTTGGGATGGCCTTTGATTGTTTTGTTCGCCGCCACAGCATTCAGTTTGTGGCACAATTTAAACATTAATTTAGTTAAAAACTGGAGCAGCGTACAGACAGTATCCGAGACTGCTGATTTGTTAAAAGGCGTGAGTTTGGGCTGGATTTGGAGCGTTTATAATCTGTTGATGCTGGGGATAGCGCTGCTGATTTTGGTGGATATTCCTAAGCCGGATATTTATGAATGGTTCAATTTGCGGAGAGTTGTACAATTGAATGTGGGCGGTGAAACTTTGTGGGGAATAACTACTGTAATTTCGGAAAGTGGCGCTGAAGTTGCTCTGACAAAGCGACCGAGTTTTGCGGTAAAAGGTAAAGAAGGTAATGAGAGTTTTGCCGCAGCAGAAATGCTCCCCAACTATGCTGTTCAAACAAGTTTATCGCAGGGTAAAATAAGAGCGATCGCTCCCACAGCAGTCAAAGCGAGAAATTGGCTTGCGCCGCCTGTTCTCAAGTTGGACACTGAGGCTAGTTTGAGAGCGTTTTTGATTGATTGCGAGTCGGCGACTCTGGAAATTATGGAAGAGAAATGTTTTATTCCTGTGGCTAAAATTGAGTTGGTTAGCGATAAATCTCAGTTGGAGTCGAGTTTTCGGGATGCTGCTGGGTGCACTGTTGCGGAATTTCCGACTGTGCGAATTGCTTTCGATCGGCTGAGTGTTAGTCAGCGCCGCTGTTTGATCGAAATGCTGTACTGTCGCCCCGGCCAGTGGAAGCGGCAGGAAACTCCGGGAGAATGGCGATCGCTGTGGCTGTTGTTGAGAATTGCTTTGAAACCGAGGGCTGTTTTTGAGAGAAACAGATCGGTTAGGGCGATCGGGGTTTCGCAAGTTTAAATCACTTTTCCTATCGAAATTTGTCTTTCTATGTCGGGCAAAATAATCTCTTCGCCCAATCGGTTACACCTAATTTACTTACCCGCAACTGAGGGCGAGATCCTCCCCTGTGCCAAAATCAGTAAACTGGCGCACCTCTGGTTCGTGGAATGCTAAAACAATATCTTCTTTAGGCACTCCCAATTCGACGAGTTGGTTCGCAATTCCGACTTCAGTACCGTCATGCTGAATCCAAATTTTCCCATTCTTGATATCAAGATGCAGAATACAGCCAAAATCGCGTTTATTTCCACGCCAACCAACATACAGAAGTTGATAATGATCTTGCTCAGTATCAAAAAGAGTTTGCACTTCGTATTCTTGCGCGTTGCGTTGTATCGAAGCGCGCGATCGCCGTTCTCAAAGCAGATGACGAATGTATTGCCTATATTGCTCTACAGCCATTGAACAATAACCTCCTGTTGCACATCATAAATTATTAATACAAATTTTTTAGCAAAGGAGGAAACGGCAATGCCGTTTCCCTACGCCCAGACAATCAAGAACACTTAATGAGAGATATAACTCTCACCCGATTAATTGTAGGGAAACGGCACTGCCGTGTCCTGATTGTGGGTAATATTAATTCCGATGCAACCGGATTTAATATAACTACTCATCTTGCAAGCATTTCTGCTTAACCGGCAATAGAACTTACTACTGAATATTATAATCTACCTTTCGCGATCGCAAATAGTTTACAAAGCGGGTAGCGGCACAAAATCGTAACCGTAACTGGTACGATTTCCGGGTTTAACAATTACTAACTGAACGGCTCGATTGCGATCGCCCGAAGGTAAAAATCGAATCGGGCCCGATGCTCCTGTTGCTGAAAAATCTGGCGCTGATAAAGCTTTTTGAATGCCTGTACGAGTCGGATCGCGCTCTAAACCGACAATTAATGCTTTTGTCGCATCGTAGGCTAAAGCCGTGCGCCAACTCACTTCTGCATTCCAAAGTTGTTTGGATGTTTGGGGAAAATTTGACTGCGCATCTGCGAGAATATGCCAAGGAACAGCCAGCACCATACCTGTGGCTGCCGCGCCGCCGACTTGCAGTGTTTTAGCAGTATAAACGCTGTCTCCTGCTAGTAATGGCAGGCGTTGGGCGTTTACTTGCACTACTTGCAAAGCTTTGTCTAGCGTGGCTGTATCGGCTGCTAATACGATCGCTTCTGCTCCTTGGGCGATCGCGCTTTTAACGCTCTCGGCAGCATTAAAATTGCCCTTAGCAAAGTCAAATTCCGATACTATTTGTCCGCCATCTCCGTAAACTGCCGTCGTAAATTCATCTTTTAAAGATTTGCTGTAACTGCTGGCAGAATTAAAAAATATCACCGCTTTTTGCTTTTGCAATTTGGTCAGCATATAGCGGGAAAGAGCATTAGCTGCAAACCTATCGCTCGGTACTGTCCGAAATATATCGCTACCAATTCCTGAAAGCTGGACTGACGTACTTGTCGGAGAAATTGCTACTAATTGATTTTGCTGGTAAATCTTGCTGGCTGCTAGGGTGGTGTCGGAACCAAAATGTCCGATTACTCCTAAAATTTCCGAGTTATTTGCCAAAGCGCTGGCAATTTGCGAAGCCATTTCTGGGTTGTTGTCGTCGTTAGCAATTAGCACTTTTAATGGAGTACCGTTAATGCCACCGCTTTGGTTGATTTCATTTTGAGCTTGAGCGACACCCCGCAGAATTTCTAAAGCGGCATTGATATCTGCACCAATGGGAACCGCTGCGGCAATTGTGTAGGATTTTCGATCGCCGATGCGGGCGTTGTTGAGGTAAATTAGTGCTTCGGGATCGTTGCGATTGGTTTTGAGCGAAGCTTGTAAATCGGAAATAGCTGCGTTATAGTTTCCAGATGCGTAAGCCTGTATTGCTGCTTGTTTGGTTGTGGTTGCTCGATCGGAAATCAACAGTTTTTGTCCGGCACTCAGACGCTGCCCAATTGCTTGCTCTGACTGCGGGGAATTGCCCGTCTGGGACTTAGAAACTGTCGGATTTTGGGGTGATGAACCTCCGAGATTGATGCCGCCGCGGCTTGTCAGCCACCAAATACCTGTGCCGGCTAGCCCGATCGTAATTAGGAGCGATAATGCTAAAACAGCGGTTTCGTTTTTTTGGGACATGGCTGCACAGTGTTATATTTTTGGTTTGAGATTCAAACGCTCAGCAAGAAGGCAGAAAGCGGGATACAACTGATATTTTATAATTTTTTTATGCTGTTTAGTCTTTGGCAAACACTTTTCAACTGGTTCTATCACAATTATTTCATCTTGTGTTTTTCTTAATTATATCTTTATTTTTCTGCGAAACTCAGGCAGCGGGAGAGTTGTCAGCGATCGAGGAGCGAGGTAAAAGATTAAAGTTTTTTGAAGTTTAGCAAAAATCCTGCAATCTTTTGTAATATAAACAGGCAAGTTGAAAAATATCTAAAGACAAACTAATTGGATAAAAGAGTCGCTAAGGTAGTAAAAATGACGGTTGGTCAGAGAAAAAGAGTGTTAAGCTCGGCTAAGCTCAGCCAAAGCAAAACCTCAATATTTAATTAAGCTCGATCGATAACAAAGGCTAAGGTAAATTTCATGGCAAACTCAATTTTAAAGGAGCCAAACGCAGCAGCAGGAGTGCAGTGGCAGCCAAAAGATATTATCCGCAGCCTAGTGTGGAAAATTGCGATCGCAACCTGGCTGTTGATGGCTGTAGGCAGCGCCACGCGCGTGATGAATGCGGGGCTCGCTTGCCCAGACTGGCCGCTGTGCTACGGTCAATTAATACCCGCAGCACAGATGAATTTGCAGGTATTTCTAGAGTGGTTTCACCGATTGGACGCAGCAGCAATTGGCTTAAGTGCGATCGCCCTTTTAGGACTCTCTGTGTTTTACCGCAGCCGCCTGCCTTCATGGGTGCCGTTTGCCAGTGCTGGGGCAGTATTTCTAATAGTTTTTCAAGGCGTATTGGGCGGCTTGACTGTAACACAACTGCTCAGATTTGACATCGTTACTGCTCATTTGGGAACCGCTTTACTGTTTTTTTGCAGCCTGCTGGCGATCGGTTTTATGCTGACACCCTACGAAGCTACAGGCAATACAGGCAAATTAGCATGGGTAAGTTCGATCGCGGCACTGTTAGTTTACCTGCAAAGCCTGCTAGGAGCGTTAGTCGGCTCCAGATGGGCGTTACATCAATGTTTGGGCTCGTCAGAATTGTGTTCGGTAATGAACAGCCACATCGCCGGCATCGTACCCGCTACTGCAGCAACTTTAGCAGTAACAGTCATGGCTTGGCGACAACCAGCACTGAATTCAAACTTGCGAAAATTAGGAAATTGGGCGAGTGTTTGTCTGATTGCTCAATTAGTTTTGGGATTGGCAACTTTCCGGCTGCACCTTCAAGTAGAACCGCTGACAGTTGCCCACCAAGCAGTCGGTGCAGCATTGCTGGGAACCTTGGTAGTTTTGAGCATTTTAGCGTGGCGCGATCGGGTTTTATCAGCTTGAAATGGGCGGGTTGATTAATCGGCGGTTGAAACCGCTCCTTGTCAAACAAAGTCCGCCTGCACAGACTAAAATGGGCGGGTTTATTAATCCTTTTACCTACAGCAAATATCTCGCGTAAAACCCGCCCCTAGGAACCAATGACAACCGACAACTAACAACTAACAATTAATCACAATGCAAGAAGTTCTTACAAACAATAGTCCCCGCCTCCACGAAAACTTTTCGCAAGTCGCAAAAAGTTACTACCAACTAACAAAACCGAGAATTATATTGCTGCTGTTAATCACCACATCAGCAGGAATGTGGATGGCTGCGAAGGGAGAAGTAGACCCGCTATTGCTGGTATCAACTATTACCGGAGGCGCTTTGGCTTCCGCGTCGGCGAATACGATTAATTGCATCTACGACAGCGACATCGACTATATCATGGAGCGCACCCGGTGGCGGCCGATTCCTTCGGGGCGTGTCAAGAAGCGGGATGCTTTGATATTTGCGATCGTCCTAGCGACAATATCCTTTACATTACTAACAGTTGTTGCCAACTTATTAGCAGCTTTGCTAGCGATGTCTGGCATCGTTTTCTACGTCTTAATTTACACCCACTGGCTGAAGCGCCACAGCGTCCAAAACATCGTCATCGGCGGTGCTGCAGGGGCGATTCCTCCCTTAGTTGGGTGGGCTGCGGTGACGGGAGATTTAAGTTGGGGTGCGTGGCTGCTGTTTGGGATTATATTCCTGTGGACACCGCCGCATTTTTGGGCTTTAGCAATGATGATTCGCGACGAATACGAGGGAGTAGGAGTACCGATGTTGCCGGTAATTGAGGGCGACGAAGAGACAGCCCGCCAAATTTGGATTTACACCTTATTGATGCTTCCTGCAACTTTGCTGCTAGTCTATCCGCTGAATTTAGCCGGCCCGGTGTATGCGGGTACTGCGATTTTCCTCGGTGCTATTTTTGCTCAAAAGGCTTGGTTGCTGTTGCAGACTCCAGAGGATAAGAACGTTGCGCGATCGCTCTTTAAATACTCTATTCTGTACCTGATGCTATTGTGTGCCGGAATCGTGGTTGATAGTTTGCCCGCGACTCACAATTTTACTGCTGCTGTTGTGCAAAATGTGCAAACTTTGATTAGTACAGTTGTGATGTAGTAATCAGTTAAATAGCAATTATTAAAATGAAGCCCGCATCTAGCGGGTTTTGTTTATGGTAAAATAGTGGTAGTGATTTAATAGGTGAAAATTCCATAGGGGCGAACCGATAATGAACTGGAAAGCATACATTCATTCAAATCCTAAAATTCTGCTTGGTAAGCCTGTAATTAAGGGAACACGAATATCTGTGGAGTTTATTCTAGGGTTATTTTCCGAAGGTTGGACTCAGCAACAAGTTCTAGAAAACTACCCAACGCTTAATCCTGAATCTATCCAAGCAGTGTTTGCTTTCGCTGCGGAGTGCCTCAAAGAAGATGTATTTTACACGCCTTTACTCTTTGCTGAGGCAAGTTAATGCGGTTTCTGGCAAATGAAAACTTTCCACTACAGAGTGTGCGACTGCTACGACAAGCGGATCTGGAAGTCGCTTCAGTAACGGAGGATTCTCCAGGAATTGAGGATTCCGAGGTTTTGGCTCGTGCGGCGGATGAGCAACGGGTGATTTTGACGTTCGATCGCGATTACGGCGAACTCATTTATCGCTTGCGGTTGCGATCGCCAAGAGGTGTCATTTATTTGCGGTTTCGTCCTCACACGCCGGAAGAACCAGCATCAATATTGTTAAATTTATTACAGACCGAAGGATTGCAATTTGAGGAATGGTTTACGGTGGTGGAGCGCGATCAAATTCGTCAACGCCCCCTACCGTAGTTTTTGCCGGAAGCAAGTAGTTGTGTCGATTGAGGCAGGCTTTGGGTGACGATCTTTGAGAGTATTGAGCTTGAAGTGGCGATCGAGAAATTAGATGGCGGCGTGAGTTTGGGGCGATAAATTGAGTTGTCCCCAGACTTCAACCACAAAGCCATGCGCGAAACTTGTCATATTGCTGATTGACAGATCTGTTTGGAAAGAAGATCCATCAAGGATAATGGGATAGGGGATTGATTGACAGCTTACCCGATAAAAAGCCGAAAAACCCAAAGTTGGAGTGATATTCAGATTATTCGGCTACCTCAGCTTTAAAGGTTCGGTTACTACGACAAAATTTTTTGTCAAGACTGATGGCGGTGCGTTAGATTAATTACATCAAGCACATCAAATATGCAAGATTATATGACGCAAGAATTATCAGAACTAATTAATAGTTCTTATTCGGAAAATGAAGCATCTAAATACGTTGAATATAGTTTAAAAGACCAAGATTATGGTTTAATAGTTGATTTAGCAAAGAATGTTTTATCGGATTTTCCAGCAATCCATAATTGCTGCGCTCCCATGAGTGCAATATGGACAGCAATGATAAGAAACTATACTGATATACCTGTTCATATGGTTGCGGGCAGCCTAGATATGAGGGGCAAGCGTATATTTGGTCATAACATGAACACTGATGATATGAGTCAAACCTTTTCTAAATCTAATTTAGATTGGGATGGTCATTGCTGGGTCGTTTTTGGTGACTGTATTGGAGATATTTCTCTATTTAGAACTGCTTACTCTGAACATACTCCAGAATGGTTGGGGGAGATGATTAGTTCTCAGTTTGGTGAGGGTCGAGGAATGCTGTTAGGAACTCCAAGCCAGTTGTTAAAGTATGGTTTGGTCTACACTCCAAGTTACGTACTCCAAGATTCAGAGATTACAGGCTTGCTTAGCTCTGTTGAATTGATAGTCAATCAGCAGAAAAGAGGTGAATGACAAGTTACTCCCATACTTTTGGGACATATTGACAGTAGCGCCCCCTACCGTAGTTATTGCCGGAGGCAAGTAGTTGTGTTCATTGAGGCAGGCTTTGGGTGACGATCGGTATGTGAAGCGCTATCCCAAGTTAATTGCTGAGGTGCTGTCACCTTCGACGCAAAAGTTCGATCGGGGTGATAAGTTTGAGGATGATCGACAGTTTGGTGCATTAAGGTTTGAGGTGATGCCCCTACCTGGGTTATGCTAGGTAGGGCGTACTTATAAAATTTGAAGGGAAATGGACTACGAAACACCAGATGAGCTAAATGAATTTTTACAAGAAGTGGTAAATAACCCATTCCATAAGCATACAAACACAGAAGCTTGGGAGCGTGAGGTTATTAAAAAAGATGGTTATTATCACACAACAGAAATTGTAAAAAAAGGAAGGGCTGATTTCAACGCAGGCTTTAAGGGTTTGACTCCACACGATCTAGTTATTATTTACTGCTACTACTATATGCAAATGCACATTGTAAGTAGCTTTCATGTCTTCAAAAAAAGTGAGTCCTTGCTTAAGGACTACATTCTCACCCCTAGTAAAAACATAGTTTTTATTGATTTTGGTTGTGGCCCACTGACTTCAGGTGTTGCTCTTGCTTGGTACTATGGAGAGCTTGACGATAAAAAGCAACAGGACTTCCATTATATAGGTATTGATAACTGTGAAGCTATGATTCGCAAAGCGAGAGAAATCAGTGTACGTCCAGGATGGATAGACTGCACTTTTGATTTTTTGAAATGCTACAAAAGCCATGATTATATATTAGAATTGCTCGATATATATCTTTCAAGTGGGAAATATCAAGACTATCTAATTGTCTTAAATTATTCATATCTGTTTGCTAGCAGTACGTTAGATGTAAGCAATCTAGCTGAGTTGGTAAAAAAAATACTAAACACCTATAAAACTCACAAAATATGCTTATTATATCAAAATCCAACCCCAAAGGATTTGAATACTAAGTGGGAGCAATTTAAAAGCTTTATTCCAGAATTATCTACAGAAGTAGTGGATAAAGAAGAAAAACTGAGATATCGTAACACTACAGGTAAAATTAAAAGTGGCAAATTAGAATTTACCGAGATAAACTACTTATATTTTGAAACACTTGTAAGATAATAATATGGTTAGTTTGAGCAAAAAATCACGCTGTAATAAAAAAACAATTTCAGCCGGAGCGACGCCAGAGTTTCAGCAACTAGAACTAGATTTGTTTCCCAAAATTACCGAAAAAGAAACTACTTATTCTGGAAGCGAAATTGCTGATATAAGCGGGTTCAAGTATGTACCCGATTTCATAACCCAATCCGACCATGATTTTCTACTCAAACAGATAGATAGTCAGCCTTGGCTTTCAGATTTGAAAAGACGAGTGCAGCACTATGGGTATAAGTATAACTATAAGGCACGAGCAATAGATCATTCCCTGCATATAGGCCCATTGCCAGACTGGGCATCAAATTTGGCATACAGGCTATATGATGGAAATATTATCAGTGAACTACCCGATCAAGTTATCGTCAATGAATACCAACCTGGAGAAGGTATCAGCAGCCATATTGATTGTGTACCTTGTTTTACAGACACAATTATTTCTCTAAGTCTTGGCTCTGCTTGTGTTATGAATTTCACAGGAGTACCAACAGGTGAAAAAATACCTGTACTGCTTGAGCCTAGAAGTATCGTTGTCTTAAAAGATGATGCTAGGTATAAATGGACGCACAGTATACCTGCTAGAAAAGTAGATCATTTTCACGGGCAAAAAATTACACGAGAACGCCGTGTTTCCTTAACATTTAGAAAAGTAATAATAACTAAAAATTAATCTAAATCTGAATATGTATTGTAGCATTTGGGCGATAGTTATAAAGGGGAAATTGATTGCTGATATTGTCTAAAATCTTGGTCAAGACGATAAGCTATGCGATCGCATATCCAGTATACTCTCGGACTTCCGGTGGATGGAAAGCAAGAACAATGCAGTCTTTGGGCACGCCAGCGGCGACGAGTTCGTCAGTGATGCCGTCTTCAATCCCATCATAGTGAATCCAGATTTTGTCATTGCGGATTTCGGCGTGAACCACAGTACCATGAACTCGCAGATGATTTTCCCAACCTTCATGTATCAGCATAAAATGGTTGCGATCGCGGCTGACCACCACATAGGTAATCACATCCCCATAAGTATAAGGAATATCCGCATAGTATTGGAGAATTTTCTCCAACGTCTCACGCCATTCGTCTACGGGTTGATTTGCGGTTGCCATTGGATAATCTCCTCCGTGTTTGGGTCAAAAACTATCAGGCGAAAACCTGGTTCTTCTAGCAGCAATTGCCCAGCTTCTTCTTTAAACAACGTTTCAAAGGTGTTGCGATTAACAGCTAGGTATAGACGACGCTCTGGCTCTCGTCTTTGCAGCGTTCTGGCGTACATAAAGAACTGCCCCCAAGCATTTTCGAGGTCATTAATGGGCGAAGGGCCCAGAAAGCTTTTGATCTCGATCGCAATTTTTTCAGACCCTCGTTCAGCCGCAATTAGTTTCTGGGCTCCCAAATCGACAAAAACCGATCGACCCCCAATTTTGAGAATCAGTGGGTCATGAGTGATTGTCCAGCCATCTTTGATGAGGGCGGTGCAGACAGTATCGTGATAAAGGTCTTTGGCTGGCATAAGGGCTGTTCTGTTTAAGTTCCCTGTATATCTATCGTATACGACACAAGTTCCGAATTATTTTAACTTGACTAAGATTCTCAGAAACCGGGTTTTTGAGCAAATCTTCGATGCTCTAACGAAATATTATCGTAAAAACCCGGTTTCTGAACCCCCAAATTAATTCGACTGAATCTGCGAATTCAAAACCTTAGAAATTCGATCGCGCGTTTCCTCCAAATGAGCCCGCGTATAAGCATCCGCATTCCGATCCAAATTCCGAATACTCTTGCTCAAACCCTCCCGCAACTGTCGCAACTCGTACCAAGCCAGAGTCCGCGCATCTTCAGGAGCACTGGTTTTTCGCAGCACCATTCCCATCAAAATTGCTAAATGTTCCCGCTGCAAAGAACGCCGAAAAGTTGAAATTTGCATCTTCTTTTCCGGCTGCAAAACCTCTTTCCAAATATCCTTTTGCAAAGTATCGAACAATTCCGGCAACCTCAAAGCAGTTTCCGGTGCTGATTTTAACTCGACATCCCGCAGTCGCGCCAGTCGCGTAGGAGATAGCAAAACCCGCAGCACAAACCGCTGCAAAAAAGTAATTCGATCGCCGATCGGGTAATCTAGAGGAAACACCAAAGCCGAACTTCCCAAGGGAGCCCAACGCGAAGGTGCTAATTTATTCAGCAAATCCGGCGCAAAACTAAAGGCATCCGGGGCAAATACGTACTTGTCCAATGTAGCCAAAGCTTCTCGCTGCTGAGAAAGTTCGATCGGCACAAACGGCAATTTCCCATTACTATCTCCAGGGCGAATCCGATTAAACGACTGTCCGCCGACGTACAAAGTAGCATTCATCACCTGATTGACATAATACCCAAACAGCGAATCAAACATCACCCGCAGTTCGTTATAACCCTCTTCCCCAGCCGGAATTCGCTTTTCTAAACGCTTCCACATCGCCCTAGCATTATCCATTTGCCATTGCGAATACGTCAGCATATTACCGCTGAGATCGAAGCTATTCGCAGCGGGATCGAGATTATCAACAGTATCCTCATCCGGCGCGTAAGCTAATTGCGGTTCCCCCGCGCGGCTAGCAATTTGTTGCAGCGCCCTTAAATCGCTGTTGGGGTTTGTGCCCCCAAGAACTTTGTAACCGTACTCGATCGCCCAATCATCATAAGGCCCTACAATCGTTGGATAATAGTCGCCCTGCACAGTTCCCGGAGGTGCCAAATTAATCGGCAGGTAATCCATCACCGATGCAGTTAAACCCTTAGTGCGAGTTACCTGAGTATTGTTCAACTCCTCCGGTTGCAGCATCGTACTGCCGTGAAAATTGTGCCTCAAACCGAGAGTATGACCGACTTCGTGCGCCGTCAAAAATCGGATATATTCATTAACATAATTGTCAATTGTCGCACTGTTAGGCGCTGCATTTTCCAACAGATCCATCGACATTGCCCCGATCGCAAATTGCCTGCTCGATTCCAACCCAAAACACATATCCGAACTCGACATCAAGCGCGACAAAGGCGATCGTTTTTGCTCTTGATATCTTTCCACCAAAGTCGGCAAATCATCAGCAATTCCACCTTGAGAATTTTCTCCGCTGCTTTTTCCCAAATCCCCATTTTCTAGAACATTCAAATAACGCGAATATATTCCGAACTGACAAGGACTCGTATTAGAGCCGTTGCGCCCTTGAAAACTCCTCGCTAGCGATCGATTTTGTTCTGCCAAAGACCGATAGCCCTGTTTAATTTGCCGGACGATATCAGCATCCAACAGAATGTCAGCATCCAAAATTTCCCCAGTCAGCGGGTTAGTGCGAGACGGCCCAATGCCTGCAAAATCCGACTCAAAAGAACTAGACCACCTAATAGTATTGTAACGGACATCTGTCGGGTCCCATTTAGCATTGTCCGGCATTTGTTTGACCTGAATTGCCTCAGTAAAACCTGCTTTTTTAAAAGCTTTATTCCACTCCAAAATGCCCTCGCGAATAGCATTTCGGTACTCTACAGGCACATTATTTTCAATCCAAAACACAATCGGCTGCACCGGAGGCGACATCGGCGCGGATGGGATTTGCTTTTGCAAATGCCAGCGATTAATATAGCGCACAAAAGGGTCGCGGCCGCTCTTGTCAGAAAAGTCTTTATATGTTGTGATAAAATAGCCAACTCGCTCGTCTGCAAGTCTGGGGCGGTAGCCATTATTGATCGGCACTTCCGAGAAACTGTAGTGAATGCGGAGGTTAAAAGCCCGACTGTCGGGAATCGAAGGTAAATAGTTAACCGCACTGTCATTATCGCTGGAAAAACCGTACATAGAAGCAATTTCTACATTCAGCGGAAACGCTTTCACATCTTTAAAATAAGATTTGTCTTCATCGATCGAGTAAGAAGCGCCCAAAATCATCGGTAAAATTGCTTTTATCCCTGGTAAATCGCGCTTGTCGCTCATCAGCAAATCGCCTAAGTCGATCAGCAGAGTTTGCCTTTGGGGATGAATGCTTTTGAGCGGCAAAGAATAGAGGATAGACTCACTAAAAGCCCTTTCCACCGAACCCGCCTGCGGATCGCCCGGACTGGTGCGAAAATTGATATTCGGTATGACAAACTGCACGTTATTTTGGATTCGCCGCAGTTGAAACAAGAAATCGCCGATCGGCAATCCGCTAAAAATGCCGCCTTCCCCCAAACCAGACGCCAATGTGACGAAACACAGGAACTTTTTGTCTAGTTGTTGCGGTGTAATTTCGAGATAAACTTTATTAGTTGCTTGATTGCGGTAAAGGGTAAACAATCCCTCTAACTTTTGGGCATCTTTGACAACTTGATCGAAAGGTTGTAGAGCTTGCTGTTGGCTAGTTTGTTCTTTGCCAGGGGGCGGCGCTGATAAAGCCCAATTTAAAAATAAACCTTTATACAAACTAAACAGGAAAAATGCTAGAGATAATATAAAAAATATTAAAGGGAGATTTTTTCGGGGATTTTTTATCTGTATATTTTTGCTAATTTTAGGAAATGTCAATCTTTTCATGTTGAGTATTCCGCTGCCGGAAATGATAGTTTTGAGATTGTCGCGGAGCGTGAGTTATATCGATTCCAGTTACACGAGCGACATGATTGTTGACTGTTGATTGTTGATTGTTGACTGTTGACTGTTGACTGTTGATTGTTGACTGTTGACTCGCGGTTGAAAAACTGAATGGTTGAGTGTTAAGCTGTTGCGGCATTTAAACTGTATGTCAAAAAACAATAAAACAATGAGTGGGGTGGCCAGGAGAACCCGTCCTGAATATGCAATGTTTATTTGCGCGACAGCTTAACTGTTGACTCGATTTTATTATTCCGATGCAACCGGAAACGATTTCAATCAATTAATGTCAACTCCGATGAATTACCCGCAATCGAGAGGTTCCATCGAGAGGAGTGCAAGTCCTCTGATTTTGAGGAAAACTCACGTTGCTGTCGATCGAACCAATTTTAGTGCGGTAGCGACAGCGGAGACGAGCTAACTTCTAAAATAACTCAAAACTCTTTCATTACCTCTTCGCCGGCCAGGGAATCATCGGATCTTGAGCTAACCGCTTAGAAACTGCAACAGCACCGTAACGGTTGAGGTGGCTGGGGTCGGAAAAAGATTCCCGCGCCTGGGGCCACAATAAACTATCATCTCGAAAAATTAGTCCGGTTTGAGCTGCTAATTGTTGCATATATTCCCGGAATTCTTGTTCGTAAGCAGCCCGCACTGGGTCTAAATAATCGACCGTTAGGGGCATATTCACAAACACGAGGTTGATGTTGCGAACTTTGCTAAATTCGATCAGATTTTTGAGTGCTACAGTTTGTTCGCCTGACAATTTAAAATCTTGATAGTCGGAGTCGTAATAGCCAGATACTTTCGGGTGTTTTTGAAAGTAAGTATCGGGATTGAAGCGTATGTCGATCGGCAAAAAGCCGTTTGGTTGAAAATCGCTTGTTTTTTTACCCGCAACAACAGGCTGGGGTTTTTCAGTTGTTTGTTTCTCTCCAGCGGTTTGGGGGGTGTCGATCGCCACAGGGGCCGAGGGATTCGCGATCGATCGCAAAAACTCCTTAAGCCGATCGCGCTTTTTGTAAGTTGCAGAACTCTCGATCAACTTTTGACTCAACAATTGTTGAACCTTAGCTTGACTTTGTTCCAAATTCTGCACCAATTCACCCGCAGTCGCCACCGGATTGCTGGCGGTTTCTTTTGATGTTGGGGATTCTAATTGAGTGGTGCGGATCAGAAAACTGCCCCGAGACAATTGTCTGTAACCTTCCGAAGAAGTGATCGCGCTAAAAGTCAAATCCGGCCGCCCGCTGTTGAGAGCCCTCGCCCCATCCGCCAACACAATCAATTTCGGCAGTTGTTCTGGCGGCAAAATCCGACGGACGATCGAATCTACAACCTGCAGAGTAGCCCCATTCACCCCAAAATTGTAAGCCTTCAGCCCCGGATAACCTCCAGATGCCAAAGCAGTTTCCAAAACCGCCGGATCAATGCCGCGCAGAGCCCTCGAACTGCCTACAATCAAGATATCCGGCGGTTTTTGGTGTTCGCGGATGTACTCTTGATAGCGCGCTATTTGTGCGTCTAGCTGCTCGCTTCTCAAAGTCGGGAATACTGGAATTGTAGAAACATCAGCCACAGGAACGCTATTATTCCCCGGTTTTGTAAACCCAGAACCGTTGAAAGCCTCTTCCCGATTCGCCAAGGGCGATGGTTCCAGCGGGATTTGAGGCAAATTTACCTCCCCAGAAGAGCTATCCGGGTTCGGGGATTCGGCGCTAGAGAGCGAGGTTTGAGCGTCGCTAAAAGGCTTGGGAGATGAATTTTGACAATTCGGGCCGCTGCAAACTTCCGAGGTGCTAGGAGCTTGACTAACCGTCGCAGAAGGCAGGAACTGACCGAGTAACCAATCGGTACTGAAAGTCAGCAGACAACCGGCGATCGCCCACATCAAAGCCTTTCGGGCCGCGCGATCGGCTTTCGCACCATCCCGCGCCGGCGCAGTGGACAAACCGCCGCCCAGAACAAACAAACCCGAAGCCACAAGCGGTTGCACTGCAGCTTGAACAAACTGCTCGCCCAGCTTATATCCTGGGAGCGTGATTTTGAAGCCGCTGCGCCAGGAGTCGGCAGCCGGAGCATCAAACACCAAATTGTCACCCAAACCAGAAAAACTCCCATCCTCCGCCACCGCAAATTCCGGCACCGCTTCCTTTTCCATAACCGCCAGTTGCGAGGGAGCCGGTGCGATCGCCTGCGCCTGCGTTGATGGCTCGTCAACTGCCGCCCGGAGGTCGATTCCGTAGCGCCACAAAGGCAGTTTCTGGCCGGCACGGCGTCCATAGACTCGTACCGCAGCCACTCCCGGAATTTGTAGCTGCCGCAAAAATTTAACCACCGGCGGCCCTACCTTCGATTGAGAAGGGCAAGTCAGAGCTTCAGTCATGACGTGCAGCACGTTGGCTTTGTGCATGGCCACAGCCCGAATCCCTCCGGTTTCGAGCTTGCGCTTGAGATTGGGATTGAGAAACCTGTTGAGCAAAAAAGTCAAGGCTAATTGATCGCCTTCGGCCGCCAATGCTCTGGGGCTGGCAGCTAAGTCTGGGTGGTGGGCTGCAGGCAAGTCCACCCATTCGATCCACACCGGCGACTCTGGTTCCGTCTTGCTGTCGGTGACTGGTTCTACGCCGTAAATCGCAGCGGCGCGGATGCCTTGGGGCGCGAAAGAGGCTAGCAAAGGGGCGATCGCCTCGGTGGTTGGCTGCTTGTCGGGGTACTCTTGCCTTTTAAGTTTTTGTCCTTTTTTGGTAGTTTTGCTGCAAAACAGGTGCAGGGTTGCTTCTTTGAGGGTGGCGCGCACTTCGACTCTCGATGCCGCCAAGTGTTGGTTTAGCAGTTTGGCGATCGACTGTACGTCTCCCCAGCGAGCCCATTCTTTGAGAATTGTATCCGGTGGGGTCAAATCCACCCGCAGCACCCAGTCTGGCTTTGCTTCGCCTGCAACTTGGCTGCCGATGGCTGCTTCTACGAAACCTTCTAGTTTGAGTTTCCGCAGCCTGCCGGCGATCGGTTCTGCTAGCAAGGAGGGGTCTGGGCTGTAGGCTGACTCGCACAGCACCAGCAGCCGCCGTTTCTTGGGCTTGAGATTTTCCTCTGGATTCGATTGCAGCGTTTCCCGGCTGGTTTTGAGTTCTTTTTCGCGAATGCTGACTTTCACCGAAACTCCCATCGGCCCGAGGATTTCGCTGAGATAGCTGGCGATCGCATCTGGATAGCCCAAGCGCGCCAAACTTTCCGGCGAAACCGTCAATGTGCCACCGCTCTCGCTGTCGCCAAAGTCTGTTTCGGGGGATTGAATTAAAGCCACCGCGCCTCGGCTTCCTTGCATTATCGATGATTTTTCCGTTTTGTGCGGGGCGGTGGGGGGACTGAAAGCTTCCTGTGTTGCCGAAGTGTCGATCGTCACCGGGGCAGTTTCAAAAACCTCTGGATATTCAATGCGGGAGGCGATGGGGAGACTTTCTGCGTCAAAATCGAGTTCTTCCCGCACCTGTGGCGGTTGGGCCGGGGTTTCTACGGGTTCAGGTTTCTGTTTTAGTTTGCGGTTGTCATTTTTGAATTTGCCAAAGAATCCGCCCTTTTTAGGACTTGTTGGCGGTTCGCCGTCGGGGGGACTTGCTTGCGCCACTGGGGAAACTTTTGGTTGCTGTCGCTGTTGCTGCTGTTGCTGCTGCTGCTGTTGCTCTTTGATACTGCTGCAATCAAGTCGGACTGTCCAATCATTTTGTCTGGAACCGAGTTTGCGTCCGCACAGAAACAACTGGTAAATTTTAGATTGCTCTGGCAACAGTCGCGTTAAATCAGTTTGTTCGATCGCGCGCGTAAATCTCGCCGTCACCAATTCCTGAGACGGACACTGCGCTGCTTCGCACAGAATATGCAGATGATTTCCGCGCAAACGAGCTTGTACCTGCACTTCAGGAAGCCCTAAAGCTTCTTGCGCCCACTGCGACGCGGCCGGTCGATTGTCTGCCAATATACTCCCGTTCGCATTCAACATGGGACTTTAAATTTTGTCAAAGCTGGTTTTGTTTTCTACAGATAGCACAGTTTACAAGTTTTACATACAAGTATTTTCTTTGCCGAGTGTAAACCGTTTCGCGAGATTAATTCCTCGGCTGGACTTGGTGCAGACTCTTGTTGGCTTGCAGGCTGCGAAAAAAGTCGGCTCTTGCTCACCTGGCCGGTGACGAGTCAAGCCTCCTTCCTTCTGCTGTAAACTGAGGATAATTAATAAATAATACAGGAGAATTTATGCCGTCGGAAAACCAAGACTTGCCCAAAAATCAAACACTCAACAGTCCAAAGTTACCAATTCCCTCAGATATTTTATTGAGTTCGATCGCCTTACCGATGCTGGGCGGCTTGCTGGTGGCCAGTGCTGCTGCTGAGTTTGTGCGGTCGATCGGCATTGAAAGCGAAGAAGTATTTCGGGGATCGCGCCTCCCGGTGCTCCAATTTCCTCGATCGCAGCAGTAGAAAGCCCGACAGAAGCTCGCAGTTAATTTTTTTACCATAAAGCTTGACAATCAGTAAAATTTGTGATAATGAAATTGGTCTTTGCTCCTATTTTATAGCGGTTCTCCAGCGTGGTGAGGTATGCCCTGTTTGGCCACTGCCCACCCTTCGACTTCGCTCTTCGGACAAGATGCCCAATGCCCAATGCTCAATGCCCAATGCCCTGTTTGCCCAATGCCCAATGCCCGTCGGGTACCTCATATGAGAGCTTGAAAGGCTCTATACATAAGTGGCTTCTGCATAGCGTACCTTCGCACCAGATGATTAGTTTCAAAACAGAAGGAAAGGCATCTTGTCGGCCATCCAAAGCCTGACAGTCAAAAGTTATCAGCAATCGCCAATCGTAAATTGTATAAGTTGTCTCAAATTTGACGGCAAAGAAAAGAATTTTAGGCGAAACTAAACCATACAATTTTCTAGACACCCGCAGCAATTGAGGAACAGCCCGATGAGTTCAGTCCTCCAATCTTCAGAACAGGCTATTGATGCAACATCTATTCCCCATTCTGCCGCTTACTCAAAATCAGATTTGTTTCTACGCAATCGCCTCAAAGTAGTAGAGGACTTGTGGAAATCGGTGATCCGACAGGAGTGCGGGCAGGAATTGGTAGATTTGCTCCAACAAATGCGATCGTTCAATTCCTCCGAGGGACAAGCCACTAACTTTCGCGAATCGAATGTGGTACAGCTAATCGAAAAGCTCGATCTCAACGCCGCCATCCGGGCCGCGCGGGCTTTTGCGCTGTATTTTCAGTTGATCAACATTGTCGAACAGCACTACGAACAGCGAGACCAACAGCTAGCTTACACTGGCAGCAACGACGCTGGCGGGCGAATGTTTGCTAAGCTGCCGGGACAAGCCAAAGATGCGCCCGATCGCCCGCGGCACAGGGAAGGCCCAGCCCAAACGGCTCCTCGCGGTGCAGACAGCAGCGAGGCGATTACCAAAGACGCCGGAACATTTCACGAATTGTTCCCCATGCTGCTGCGCTTGAACGTACCTAGCCAGCAAATCCAGCGCTTGATCGATCAGTTGGACATCCGCCTAGTATTTACCGCTCACCCGACGGAAATTGTCCGCAACACGATCCGCACCAAGCAGCGGCGAATGGCAAAGATTCTCCAAAAGCTAGACCAAGTTGACGAGAAATTTCAGGGAATGGGCACGAACTCTGAAAGCCCCTATCCGGTGTCTTGCTGGGAAGCGGCGAATCTCCAAGAGCAACTGATGGAAGAAATTCGCCTCTGGTGGCGTACTGACGAGCTGCACCAATTCAAACCAACTGTGCTTGACGAGGTGGAGTACACTCTCCACTACTTCGACGAAGTGCTGTTTGATGCTATTCCCGAACTCTACCACCGCTTAAAGCAAGCGCTGCACGCTTCTTACCCCTACCTGAAACCGCCTAGTTACAATTTTTGCAAGTTCGGTTCTTGGGTGGGTTCCGACAGAGATGGTAATCCTTCTGTTACCCCGAAAGTTACTTGGCAAACTGCTTGCTATCAGCGCCATTTAGTGATGTGCAAGTATATCAATGCGGTGAAGCGGCTCAACGAATTATTGAGTTTGTCGCTGCACTGGAGCGACGTATTGCCGGAATTGCTCGACTCTCTCGATCGCGACAAATCGGAATTTCCCGATGTTTACGAACAGTGGGCGATCCGCTACCGTCAAGAACCTTACCGCTTGAAGCTGGCCTACGTGCTGCAGCGACTGGAAAATACGCGTGATCGTAATTGGCGGCTGTACAAAGGAGACGAGTCGCAGCGCGAGCGCGAAGCTTTGTCGGAACAACCAGTCTTGACCGGCATTTATCGATCGGGCGCTGAGTTTTTAGCAGAGTTGCAGTTAATCGAACGCAATTTAGTCGAAACAGGTTTGAGCTGTCGGGACTTAGAAAATCTGCTTTGTCAAGTAGAAATTTACGGATTTAACTTGGCTTACCTAGACATCCGCCAAGAGTCCACAGTACACTCCGACACTTTGAGCGAAATTGCGGAATACTTGCAAATTTTGCCCAAATCTTACAATCAAATGTCGGAATGCGATCGAGTTATTTGGCTCGCAACCGAACTGCAAACTCGCCGCCCTTTAATTCCCACAGAACTGCCATTTTCTCCCAAAACTTGCGAGACAATTAATACCTTCCGAGTCTTGCGACAAATGCAGCAGGAGTTTGGCCCCGAAATTTGCGAAACTTACGTCATCAGCATGAACCACGATGTCAGCGATTTGCTGGCAGTTTTGCTGTTAGCAAAAGAATCGGGACTGTACGATCCCTCGACAGGAATTAGCACCATTCAAGTAGTGCCCCTGTTTGAAACCGTCGAAGATTTGAAAAAAGCCCCAGAAGTAATGCAGCAGCTATTCGATCTGCCGCTTTATCGGGCTTTGCTAGCGGGAGGATACGCGCAGGAAGTAGCGGAAACAAGCGAACAAAATCCATCAAACCAAATCCACCCAATCAAATTGCAAGAGGTGATGCTGGGCTATTCCGACAGCAATAAAGATTCTGGTTTCCTCAGCAGCAATTGGGAAATTCAGAAAGCTCAAAAAGCTTTGCAAGTGGTTGCTGAAAAACACGGTGTGGAATTGCGGATTTTTCACGGCCGGGGCGGCTCTGTAGGGCGTGGCGGCGGGCCTGCTTACAAGGCGATTTTGGCTCAACCAGGAAAGAGTATTAGCGGGCGAATCAAGATTACCGAACAAGGGGAAGTTTTGGCTTCTAAATATTCTTTACCGGAGTTGGCGCTTTACAATTTGGAAACTGTGGCGGCGGCGGTAATTCAAGCTAGCTTGCTGCACGCTGGTTTTGACGGGATCGACCCTTGGAATCAGATTATGGAGGAATTGTCGGTCAAATCGCGATCGCACTACCGTCATTTAATTTACGAACAGCCGGATTTAGTTGATTTCTTCCATCACGTTACCCCGATACAAGAAATCAGTCAGTTGCAAATTAGTTCTCGTCCGGCCCGTCGCGGCGGCAAGAAAGACATCAGCGGTTTGCGAGCAATTCCGTGGGTGTTTAGCTGGACTCAAAGCCGATTTTTAGTGCCTTCTTGGTACGGTGTCGGCACAGCTTTGCAAGAGTTTTTGCTGGAAGAACCGGAAGAACATTTAAAACTTTTGCAGTATTTCTACTTGAAGTGGCCATTTTTTAGAATGGTAATTTCTAAGGTCGAAATGACTTTATCTAAGGTGGATTTACAGATTGCGGATCACTACGTGCGGGAGTTAGGTTTGCCGGCGGACAGGGAGCGTTTCAACGCTTTATATGAGCAAATTGCGGCGGAATTTTACTTGATTCGGGATTTAGTTTTAACTATTACCGGACACCAGCATTTGTTAGACGGAGATCCGTCTTTGCAGCGATCGGTACAGTTGCGAAATGCCACGATTGTGCCTTTAGGTTTGTTGCAGGTTTCGCTGCTGAAACGCTTGCGGCAGCACGGTAATGGCGGAGTTCCGGGGGTGATTCACTCGCGTTACAGCAAGGGTGAATTGTTGCGGGGTGCGCTGTTGACGATTAACGGTATTGCTGCGGGGATGCGGAATACTGGCTAGGGAAATAGTTTTGAGCACTAGCGACGTGATATAGAGGACACGGCAGTGCCGTGTCCCTACCCTGATTAATTGTAGGGAAACGGCACTGCCGTTTCCTAGCTATGGGTAATATTAATTCTGAGGCTACCGGATTTGATATTAGTGGTAACGTGCGCCTCGGCGCACCCTGCTACTGGTAGTTTCAGAATTCGCGCTATTCTAGCTGAGATTTTTTATGTCTAAACGCAAACAGTCTGAAGGTTGTCGCCCGATGCTGCGGCGCACTTTTTTATTTTTAACGAGCTTAGCTTTGGCGCGGGTTGTGACTGACTATTTGGCGATCGCCCAAAACCGAGATAGTTTCTTAACTCTCACGGGCCAACTGTGGCAAAAGTTACTCGCTTTTTTATCAAGTATACAATCAAATCAAACTCCTCAACCTCTGCCCAGTAATCCCATCGTTAAATCCGCGAAAACTCCTCAAACTCTGCCTAGTAATCCCATCATTAAATCGCCATAAACTACTAAAAAAAACGACACAAATTCTCCTTTTGTGCAGTCTAAACATCAAATTATCAAACGTTCCGCTAAGCAACTAAAACCTATACAACCTATCGGCTGTTTTGAAGCGATGAACTTGGACGGGGGCGCTTCCGTGGGTTTGGCTCATCAAGGGCAGATTTTATTGCCGCCGGGACGGAATTTGACGAATGTGCTGGTGGTTTACGATCGCGAATATCCGGCGCCGGCTCAGTTAAAGCAGTCCTGGGAACGCTTTCAAAAGGGCGATCGACCAACGCCCGATAAATCAGTATTTTTCGATTGAATTCGCAATTGCTATAATATGACATCAGCTTTTGCGGGTAAAGATTATGACAGCAACAAGAGAAAAAACCTGGACAGTAGAAGAATATCACCGCATGATTGAAGCTGGTATTCTCAATGAAGGTGATAAGATTGAACTGCTAGATGGGAGAATTGTTGAAATGAGCCCTCAAACACCGCTCCATGCTGGTACAACCCAACGCAGCGATCGATATCTACAACACCTGCTAAGAGATTTAGCAGCAATTCGCGTGCAGTTGCCAATTACCTTAGCGACTTCAGAACCGGAACCAGATATAGCAGTTGTTCGTATCGATCCGGGAGATTATCGCGACCATCACCCAAATCCTAGCGAAATCTTGCTGTTAATTGAGGTTTCCTACTCGACATTACAAATTGACCGCAGGGAAAAAGCCCCGATTTATGCGAGAGCAAATATTGCTGAATATTGGATTTTAGATGTAGTTGGACGCGAGGCATATATTTACCGGAATCCTGCACCGGGAGGCTATCAATCTGAGATGGTTGTTGCAGATAATGCTGTGATTAGAATGCTAGCTTTTCCTGATATTGAAATTAGCTTTTTAGAACTGTTTTTGTCTGTTTAGTTTGTGTTTGAGCTTTAACCGCAGATGGGAGCAGATGAGCGCAGATGGACGCAGATAAAGAGTTAAAACTAAGATGTTTGGGTGTGGTTTAAATCTCAAGGTCGTGGTAAAATGAAGAAATGAATTCAATGGCTTTTTATTTGAAATCTTGAATTATTAGACAAACTTCGGCAGTTATCCCCTGCTGAGAAGTTTCAAATAATGCAGTTATTAATGGCTGAGTTGGCGAAAGAAGAAATGTTAAAACCATTGGATAATGGGGCGGATTATCGTGTTTGGTCGCCTTATAATTATGGTGATGCTGCTCAGAAATTAATCAGCTTATTAGAACAAGAAGAAGCGAAAGAAGAAAATGTTAAATGCTCTTAGCTGTTTCAACAAAAAGCTATAATTGAGGAAATTATTTGTAATGTTAGAATTCTCTTTAGAAAATCTTTCCGAAAAAATACATTACGGCAAGACAAAAGATTATTTTCAAGAAGTTCTATCTTCGTACCACAATGGCAACTATCGTTCCGCAGTGGTAATGCTTTGGTCTGTCGCTGTTTGTGACATAGTTTATAAACTTGGAGATCTTGTTGATTTATATGAAGACACAGTTGCAAAATCAATTCTTGATGAGCTTACAACATTACAAAAGGGTGATTCCAAATCATCCTTGTGGGAAGTTAAACTGATTGACGATACCCATGCAAAGACAAATCTGTTGGATAACTCAGAATATGAAAATCTGCGATATCTTCAAAAGCAACGCCATCTATCCGCTCACCCTATATTAGACTCAGATAAACAATTACATACACCTAACAAAGAAACTGTGAGGGCGCTGATTAGAAATACTCTGGAGGATTTGCTTATAAAGCCACCTTTCCACACGAAAAAAATAATTGACGAACTTGTAAAGAATATTGCGGAAGCAGCGCCAGCACTTAATACTAGACAAAAAGTAAAAAAATATCTAGAAAGTCGATATTTAAGTAAACTTAAACCTCAAGCTGAACTTTCTATTTATAGAAGTTTGTGGAAGTTTGTATTTAAGCTGGACAACGAAGATTGCACAAAAAACAGAGTTATCAATTTGCAAACACTTGAGGTAATCGGAAATCGGAATCCCGAAAGTATTCTCAACCAAATAAAAGGAGAGAAAGACTATTATAGTAATGTTTCATCGAGTTCGCTCCCTTTGGTTTTTTTAGTACTTTATTTGTCAAAAAATCCTAAAATTTACGATCTTCTTAATGAAGATGCGAAACTTAAAATACAGCATAAGGTTAAAACTAGCAACACAGCCAAAATCTTGGGATGGTTTGTAAAGGAGAATTTACAGGTACACTATGAAGACATCTTATTTTTGATAGAAAATGATATTAACTTCTATTTTGTCGAATTAAAAAATTTGCTTGAGATAGCTGATACAGAAGAGTGGCAACATTTATTTTGTCGCATACTATCTAGTTATTACTGTGCTAGCAAAAGATTTGATGAGGCAAACTCTCGATTTCAGGAAGCCATATCTCCTTACCTTGAATTCTTTGATAAAGAGGCAATAGTGTTTTTGATTGAGCGAATTGAACAAAATGATCAGGTGTATGGGCGCGGAAAAGCAAAAAAAGAACACAAAGAAATCAAGAAAAAGCTTTTTCAATTACACGGACAGGAATTCGACTTGAACCCTTACCCAAATTTCAAGAAAACTGTGATGGAAGATGAAGGCTAAGTCAGCTAACTAATCAAAAAACCTCCTCATCCGCTTTCGGGGGATAAACGCACGACCGAATCTGCCCGCATAACGCCGCTACTCAATGGTTTGTTGATAAGTCCTGCACTCCCTACGGAGAGTTTTCCCACTCCGGGGTAAGCTTGCGGAAATTGTATTTAGATGCACCGGGGTGACAAGTAACGCAACTGCTGAGATTTGCTGGTTGCGGCAGCTTGACTCTGGGGTGCAAAGCTTTGAAATAGCGAGAGTTGGCGGCTCGGTAGGGGAGGTCTTCTTCTTTGGGTTGGGGACGCGAAAAAGTTTGCAGGTAGTTCCACACTAGGAGGCGGGGCGGGTCTACTAGCAGTTTGATGGTTTGTCCGTAGTGTTCTGGGTCTTGCAACAACCTGCGCCAGGTTTCTGTTGGCAATACTTGCGGCGGTAAACCTATGTGACAGGTGGCGCAGTTTTCGAGGTACAGTTGCTGTCCGAGTTGGTAGCGTTCGGGGATGCGATCGACAGTGCCGATATCTTCCCCTGTAGAAATTTGAGCCAGGAGCGCGGGAGTGTGGGAGCCGGCAGTCTGTGCTGCCACCCATCCACCTCCGGTACAACAGACAATTATCAACACTAGCAACGTTGAGTAAAGCCTCACCCAGCCACGAAAGCGACGCTTGAGGTAAATTTTGTGGTTCATTGTGTTTTATGCCTTCAGGCTGCTATTTTTTGCGGTCTGGAGGCGGTTTTTTCGCAGCTCGCACGGACTCGATTTGTTGCCTAAATCACTGGTATGGTCATGCCTTCGCGGGCCAAGCAGCTATCGGCAAAAACTGATTGCACGTCTGCTTCGACACGATCGAGAAAATTGTCGTCATGACTAGGATCGTGGTGAAACATTACAATCTTTTTGACTCCCGCAGCTTTTGCTATTTCTACTCCTGCTTGCCAAGTCGAGTGTCCCCAGCCGACTTTCGGGTTTTTGAAGTCGTAATACTCTTCGTTGGTGTAGTTAGCATCATAAATTAGCACGTCGGCGTCGCGGGCTAGGTGTACGACATTCTCGTCGAGGCGATCGGGAAAATGCTCTGTATCGGTGCAGTAGACAGCCGTGTGTCCTTGCCAAGTAACTCGATATCCGATCGCAGTATTGGGGTGATTGAGCAGTGCTGTTTCTATTTTCACATCGTCGAGTTCGAGAATATCCCCTGGCGTCAAATCGTTAAATTTGAGTTCTGACTGCATCACCTGAATGGGAACTGGAAAATTGGGGTGGTGCATTTGATCGGCAAGACGCTGTTTGATTGTAGTGCCGTTGGGGGCGATCGCTCCGTAAATGTGAAAGCAGTTCCCCGGAATAAAAGCAGGAGTAAAAAACGGGAAGCCTTGAATGTGATCCCAGTGAGTGTGACTGAAAAACATATAAGCTTCCACCGGCATTTGTCGCAGCAGATTTAGCCCCAGAACTCGCAAACCGGTGCCGCCGTCAAAAATCAGGCGTTTTTTGCCCAAGCGCATTTCTACGCAAGAGGTGTTACCTCCGTAGCGAATTGTTTTGGTGCCGGGGGTGGCGATGCTGCCCCGCACGCCCCAAAACTGAACTAAAAACTCGGTCAAAGGACTGTTTGAGCTAGTGGCTTTGTTATCGGAAGGCTGTAAATTTGCTTGAGAGGGGGAAGAATCTGACATTTTTTTTTAGGTTTGAGCGCAGGAACTTGGCAATTGAGATTTTTATTTTTATTTTTAGTGTTTAGTTTTTACCTATCTGCTGAGATATAAAACGCTCGATCCCGAAACCAACCGAGTAAAATTTTCTCAAACGTAGAATGCGCTCGCCCGTTTGCTTAGAATTTGCTATCGATCTTACTCTACGAGTAGTATTTTTTTCAACATTTTAGCAGGCGGGGGTTTTTGGGGAATCCCCTGCCTGCTCGGCATTCGCGACTGTTTGATATTCTAGCCAACCATTCCTCTACTACATTCTTAGACGTGCAGCCGTCGCCTTAAGTTCGGCTTGCTGAATTTTGAGTCTGCTTGCAGTGGAGGAGTGGGGGCTAGGGGTTTATTTGCCCGGAGCACCGAAGGCGAAAGCTTTAATGCGTGCTTTCCTCGGTCGCTTGCCTGTAGAATAGGCGAGCCGAGAGAGCACTCAAACAAAAAAATGCTTTTTACTTGCGCTGCGGATGCTGCTTATTTACGATCGGCTGCGATGCACTTTTCCACTAAGGGCATGACTTGATCGACATCTTGCCAACCCAGAATTTCTGTGACTTTTTTCTCCAAATTTTTGTAGGTCTTAAAAAATTCGGCTATTTCGTCCAAGCGGTGGGGGGCTACGTCTTTGAGGGACTTATAGTGAGCATAGCGGGGGTCTTTGTCGGGAACGCAAAGCAGTTTTTCGTCCCTGTCGCCGCCGTCGATCATTTCTAGCATTCCGATCGGACGGGCTGCGATAATGCAGCCTGGAAATGTGGGCTCGTCCATCATTACCATGCCGTCGAGGGGGTCGCCATCGTCGGCTAAGGTGTTGGGTATGAAGCCGTAGTCGCAGGGATACTGGACTGAGGAAGAGAGCACTCGATCGAGAGCAAAGGCTTGCAACTCTTTATCAAATTCGTACTTGTTTTTGCTACCGGCTGTGATTTCGATCAGGACGTTGAGCAGTCCTGGTTTTGGCTGTGCCGGAATTAGCGATAGATCCACAATAATATCTCCAAGTTAACAGACGATCGGGGATGACGGCTATTTGCCAAATCCCTTTGATAGCATTTTACGGGTGATCGGGGCCGACGGTTGCATGAGATTGAGAGAAAGCGGGGGAGTGTGTCGCCGGCTGGGAGAATACACTGGACGGGCGTCCCGCCCATCCTACACAAGAGAGAGGGGACGGGCGAGACGCCCATCCCACACAAGAGAGAGGGGAATGCTTTGTTTGGGCGATGGAGATATTTTCACCTCGATATATTCTTTTTACCGTCTGTGAAAGTTCTTTGAATTTTCAATCCCAACCACTGGCTTAGTTCTGTTGCTAACCACTCGATTTCTGATTCATTTAGTCCCTGCTTCACTCCTAGTTGATATTTTTGGTTGCCTGCTTGAATAATCATCTGAGAAACTGTGGATAATTTCTGTTTCGTGCCGCGCCTAGTATATTCAATTTGTTCAATTTCCAACTGGCCAATGTCTTGTCTGGGAGCAGGCGGGGAATTATTCCATCTCAACCCCAGGATATCGCTGCTATAGGATATTTGCTGCCGATCTATTCTGAGACGCACTTCCAAAAATAGTGAATCGAGCAACTTTAATACTCCTGCTGCAGCTAAGAAAATTCCCGCTATCAGAAGTTCCCGATCCTTGTCACTAACCGCAATTAAAAATAACATGACACTAATCACACCTAACAGCACGACTATTAAACTAATATCTATTCCTTGTGACGGAATTTTAATTTCTATAAATTCCGAAGTTTTTGTTAGTTTAATAGCGCTGGATTGCCGCTGGGCAGCTATAGAATTTTTGTCGATAATGCGGGGATTTTTGAGCGAGATCCATGCTTCCCCAGCCGAAGATAACCTTTTGTCCAAACTTGGTTCAGTCATCCATTCCAGCCAATCAATTAAACTCGAATTGAGATGCGTTACCCGATCGGCAAATTGAATTTTCAAATCCTGCTGCGACAGTTCAGTGGGATGCAAACCCGTTACCAAATAAATTAAAGTTGCACCTAAACCGTAGAGATCCGAAGCTGGAACGGATCGCCCGCCAAACTGTTCCGGTGCCATATATCCGTAAGTTCCCACTACTGTAATTGTGCCGCCAAATTTTGCAGCTTGGTTCTGCACCGAACCGAAATCAACTAAATAAACTTGTCCGACGGAGTGGGCAGATCTGCTGTGCAGTAAAATATTGCTGGGTTTAATATCGCGGTGAATAACAGGCGGATCTTGCTCCTCGTGCAAATAAATCAAAATTTCTAACAACGATTTAGCTAATTCTTTCACCTCATTTTCGCTAAAAGTACGTCCCGATCGCAAATGCTCTTCCAAAGTTTTGCCCTCTACATAAGCCTGTACCAGGGCAAATCCTTTAGTGTCTGGTTCGTCAATTTCCAGGTAGTCAAGGTAGCGGGGAATTGCTGGGTAAGAAAGCGATTTTAAAGTTTCCGCTTCCCGTTCAAATAGTTTGAGGTCTTGCCATTCAAAATCGCCACCGAGGAATAGCTGTTTGATGACAACTAATTCTTGAGTTTGCAAGTCACGAGCTAGCAGCGTTTGGCGACCTGTTTGTTTTCCCAGTTGTCGCTGCACTTCGTAGCGTTCTGCTAATATTTTACCACTCATATTTTTTACCTAATTTTAAATTAGACGTTAACCACTCTTTTTTTAAATCCCAACTTCTACAAGCAGCCGGATATCTGGTATTAAGATATTATTCCCTATTGGAGATTACAGTCTGCTTGCTTTGTGATACCATTGAGTAATAGAATCAGTAATTGCCCCCATTGACAATCCTGCAATGAGCGACGGTGCAAGCATATACATACCAAAATAGTAGTTATAGTTAACCATACTTAAAATAAATCTCTCATAAGGACTCGCGTTTATTTTAAAAAAGATGATGCTCGTGCAAGTACATAACACAATACTAATTGCAGTTAAAACCTGTCGGTGAAGTTTCGGATTAGTTAAGGGAAAGAAACACAAGCGCGTTACAATTCCTAAGATTATTCCGTTCCCCAACCCCAAAATCAAGCCGAGTAAAATGCCCTGAAATCCTCCGATATTTTTCCCCATAAGTGGAGAAAGAAGGGTGCTATAAATTGCTACCCAAGTTCCTATGGCTAGAGTTCCTATCGCTGTGCTGCGCCAAATGGCATTTCCATACAAGCTGAAGGTATTCAGGGTGTTTCCCTGTCTCACTAACAGGGGGGAATATTTATTTATTTGCTGTGGTTTTTCGAGAACTTCTTTTGCAATCTGAACTGAGGCGGGACGGCGCTCTAAACTGGGATGTGTCATCCACTTGAGCCAATTGGTAAAAGCGGGGCTTAGTTGGGTAAATTGCTCGAATTCAATCTGCAAATCTTGCTGCGGCAAATCGGCTGGATGCTGCTTGGTAATTAAGGCGATTAATGTTGCTCCCAAGCCGTACAAGTCGGAAGCGGGAACGGCTCTCCCGCCAAATTGTTCGGGCGGCATATAGCCGTAGGTTCCGACAACGGTGACTGTTTTTCCCTGTTGCGTTGCTAGGGTTTGAACTGCACCGAAATCCACTAGGTAAACTTCGCCGACGCTGTTGCCCGATCGATTCTTGAGTAAAATATTGCTGGGTTTAATGTCGCGGTGAATGACGGGGGGCTGTCGCTGGTGCAGGTAGGCGAGGATGTCTAATAATGCTGTGGCTAATTGTTTGACTTCACTTTCGCTGAAGCTGCGCCCGTCTGAAAGATATTCTTGTAGGGATTTGGCTTCGATGTAAGTCTGAACTAGGGCGAATCCTTTGCGGTTGGGGGTGTCGATTTCAAAGGAGTCCAGATATTGGGGAATTGCCGGATGGGATAGGGATTTTAAGGTTTCGACTTCTCGCTGGAACAGTTTTAAGTCTTCCCAGTTAAAGTCGCTGCTGAATGAGAGCAGTTTGACTACTACTTGCTTTTGGGTTTTTAAGTCGCGGGCGAGTAAGGTTTGCCGTCCTGCTTGCTTGCCGAGCCGCCGATCGCACTGATAGCGATCGGCTAATATTTCTCCTAACAAATCGCCAATGTTTTGTCCGCTCATGCTCTGCTGCCGCTTAACCGATTAAACCTAGTTTAGTTGACAAAAAGGCAATAATCTGAAATGTTCGGGCTACAGCAAAAAAATTTCTCTCAAAGAGTAACCGCCTTTAATAGCTAGCGATCGCGCACCATAAAGACCGGCCTGAGTTAAGCTTGAATTTAACTTTGAATTTGCTTGTAAATTGACTTCACTACATCTAGCAGGCTCAAGACTTGCTGCCATTCGGGAGCATCGGGTTTGTAGCTTTTGGCGCGCTGAGTTTTTAAACTCTGGTGCAAGAGATTCAGCAGCGCGTCTGGAGGCTCCAAGGAACTCTCATCTTCCTCTGTGGGACCGCAGGCTGCCTTTTCTTCAATTGTTTCTTTGATACTTTGTGCCTTATCTGCCAGACTCAAAGCTCTACCCGCCATGTTTTCCGGCATTTTGGGTCGTTCCGACAAAGACTCGCCGATCAGTTCTTCGAGCAGTTGGCGGACTTGAGCCACCCATTCGAGGTCGTTTACTGAAAAATAATCAGATTTAAATGCTTGTTCCTGGGGCCTTTGCTGAATGCTTTGTAATTGTTGGAGCAGGGGAAGAGACTTTAGAGTAATGTTTTCGGGGATTCTGGGGATATCTGACAGTGAGCTGCGAGCAATCTCTAGCAATAGTTGGTAAATCTGCTCTACCGACTCAATATCTCCCGATTGCGAATTCCAATTATCCATAACTAATGCTAGTAGTTTTCTATATCTAAGACTAGAACGTTGATTTATTGATGAAAGCAAGTTGATTTTAGGATCTGCCAACGCTATTAAGACTTTCACGCAGTCAAAAACCCGGTTGCTGAGCGGATATTTTGTCGCCTTTGGCCCAAATTTTTCTCACAAACTGGGCATTGCTGGCGCAAGTCCTAACTATTTTTTAAGCTCTTCCTACGGTAGAAGAGCTTTGTTTGTTGCAGCAGGTAGCGCCAAACGCGGGCATCGGGCTGCATCGAGGCAAGCGAGTTGAAGTCGGCTTATTTAACAATAATACCCGTTGGAGCTTATTTAAAATTGCTCTAACACGATATTTAGGTTAATTGGTGGGATGGAAGGGCGGGCGTACCCCCGATCGCGATCGCCCCCTATCCGAGCCTAAGCGCCGCTGCTATTTTTCTGTGAGATTCCACACCCCGTCCCAGTTTAGTACGTCCGAAAACCTGTGCTGAAATAATTTACAGCGATCGACGTGCAATTTAGCTGCCTTGTTTTTGGGGTCAACTTCCAGAACGAGGTTAAATTCGCGTTCCGCGTCTCTAAAAGCTTGCTTGGCTTTTGGTTCCAAGGCTGTCTTAAACTCGCTCAACAGTTTTTTCACTTGATCGAGTCCGAGATTTGGAAATTCCTCATCTAACATTTCTGCAACTGTTGCAGAGGCTCGACTTTTAATTTTCGCCTGCAATAGTTGCCTGATTTGTGCGGGTTTCAGCCTCTTAATTTGGGGATTTGACGGTTCTAAGATGTCTGCTTCCAACACTTTTTTGACTTCACCCTCTTGCAAGGATTGAATCTCCTCTACTGAAAGCGGCTTGATTTTTGCTTGGATCAGCATTCTTGCTTCGTCTTCCGACAGATTTTTGATTCCCTCCAATTTCAGCAGTTCAATTTCGGGCTGCAACAGCACGATAAGTTTGTCGGCTTCCGACAGATTTTTGAGGTCGTAATCTGACAGTTTTTTGACTTGATGTAGCAGTTGTTTTAGTTCGTGTTCCAACTGTTGCTCGACATTGTAGGACAGTTTTTTAATCTCTGCTTCCGGCATTTCCCCCACATTATCTAAGATGTTTTGAACTTCATTCTCGGAGAGTATTTGAGTGACTGGTATCTTGTAATATTCGCGGGCATTGTTGTAGTGTTCTACGATTTTTTGCTGTTTTTCTGTCAGGGGTTTGCCAACGGGGGAGCATCCTTCGCGGATGCCGACAAGTTCGTAAACGATGACGGGTTCGCTTTTGCCTTTGACAGTAATAAAGTCGAGTTCTCGCACGTAGAGCCGATCTTTATAATCTTTGTAAGTATTGTCGCTGATAATCAAGTCGGTGCCGTACTGCTTGCTTGCACCTTCTAAGCGAGAGGCGAGGTTTACGCCGTCTCCGATCGAAGTCAATTCCATGCGTTTGCTACTGCCAATGTTGCCGCTGACAACTTCATCGGAATGCACGCCCATACCGATACTGATGGGCAATTCACCGTGTGCCGTGCGATCGGCATTGAACTCGTCGAGTTTTGCCCGCATTTTCACGGCGGTTTGCATCGCGCACCAAGCATGATCCTCCAGGGGCGCTGGAGAGCCAAAAACTGCCATCAGAGCGTCGCCGATGTATTTGTCGAGAGTGCCTCCGTACTCGAATACGACATCTACCATCACTTCAAAATATTTGTTGAGCATGACTACCACTTCTTCGGCTTGCAATTTCTCCGTAAGTGTGGTATAGCTGCGAATGTCTGAGAACAGCACCGAAACCTTTTTGCGCTTGCCGCCCAATCCTGTATCTCCTGAAGCTAACAGCGCTTCGGCTACTTCTGGAGTCATGTAACGGTACATCAAGTTTTTGACTTGTTTGGCGCTGCTAATATCTTCCATGACGACTAACGCGCCGTTGACCTTGTTGGGGTCGGTAGCGTCGGTCATTGAATTAATCGAGAGATTGATACTCTGCGATTCTCCTTCAAAGGAGAGCAAAATTTGATCCGGGTAATACTGCTGGCGATCTTTTTCGTCTTCTGGCATCAAAGACGCATCGAACCACTTGGCAAAATCGCCTTTTTCTAACTTAATTAACTCGCGCAAAGATTGACCTTCGGCTAACGCAGCATCGCTGACACCCAGTAATTTTTTGGCACTAGGATTGGTCGCTACTATATTGCCTTTTTTATCTGTAGAAATCACGCCATTAGTTAGCGCGTGCAGCATATCTTTTTGTCTTTGTTCTTGCTGTTTGACTTCAGCAAAAAGTTTGGCGTTTTGCAGGGCGACTCCGGCTTGGGTGTTAAACGCCTGCATAAATTCCATGTCGTTGCGATTGAAACTCGCTTTCCACTGTTCGGGGGCGTGCGGCCAATCTGTCGGGTTGTAGGGAGGGAATTCTCCTTGTCGTTTTTTGTTGACTAACTGCGTAACTCCAATCAATTTTTTGTCGGAGTTAAATACTGGCATACACAGCATACTGCAAGTGCGGTAGCCGGATTTTTGATCGACTTCTTTGGAGGTGGCGGCGCGGGGATCGTCGTACACGTCAAAGGGAATCAGCAGGGGTTGGCTGGATTGGGCGACTTGGCCTGCAAAACCGGCGGTTCTGGGTATGCGAATTTCTTTCAGGTTGCCGGCGATCGGGATTTTTGTCCACAGTTCGTCTTTGTCTTCGTCGATCAGCCAGAGGGTGCTGCGATCGGCATTCATGAGTTCTTGAGCCTGATCCATCACCCTTTTTAGGGTATCTTCTAAGTCTAGACTGCTCTTAGAAAGAGCGTTTACGGCTTTCATCAGCGCCGTGGCCGCCCGCTGTCTTTGAGTGGCTGCGTAGAAAGATTTAGAAGATTCTAGGATTAGGCGAATTGAGGGAGCAAATTCTTTAAAAACTTGTTCGTCTTCTTCTGTAAATCCTGTCCTGTCGATTTGTTCGTCAAAAGTATGGTAATTTTCGTGGTTCGGTTTGAGTTTATTAATCAGTTGAACGACTGCTACTAACTCATTTGTTACTTCATTGATGAGGGGCATTGCCAGCATTGTATAAGTGCGGTAGCCCGTTTTTTCATCAGTTTTTTTGGCGTTAGCCGATCGTTCGTCGTTATAAAAATCGTAAGGAATGTTAACCACTTTTCTGTCTGTGGCTACTTCTCCGGCAATACCGACGTGGGCGGGAACTCTGATTTCTAGGTTTTGGCCATTTTCGTCTTTAGCGATGATCGCCCAGAGTTCATTTTTTTCGTCGTCTAATAAAAATATCGTGGTGCGATCGGCATTGAGCAATTCCCCTGTTTTTCGGGTAATCGACTGCAACATCTCGTTGAGTATGGCATCAAATCCCTCGCTCTCAAGGAGATTGTCGAGCATTCCCAAGGTTTGATTGACAACCTTAAGTTTGTCTTCTGCTTCCTTAACTACTAATTTGAAACTATCTTTATTTAGGGGCGCGAGAATGTCGGAAAAATTGGCCTGGGTCGCGATCAATGCACTGCTAGAGGGAGATGCCGCAGGAGGGGAAGGGGGAGGAGAAGATGGAGGAGAAGATGGAGGAGAAGATGGAGGGGAAGAATAGCGTTCCTGATGGTGATTGTCACCGCCGATAACAGCGACATCTATCACGTCGCCAGAAGAATAATTGGTGGAAGATGCAGAAGGATTCATAGACCTTTACAGAGAAGCTTAAGTGTAAGGGTTAGTCTTTAAGCTAGAATAGCGGGCAACTTTATTAGTGGGTAAGTCGATTTTAGATTTTAGATTTTAGATTTTAGATTTACTTGCAGCAGGTGAATCACCAGAACTCGAACAAAAGTCTAAAATTGCGATCTCTCCACGAATGCCTTGCGGGGGCAGGGTATCTGGTTATGGATGGAGTCACGGGTAGATTTTAGATTTTTCGACTTCGCGATCGTACAAGTTTTAGGTACTTCGGCTTCGCGAGTGTACAAGTTTTAGATTTTAGATTTACTTGCAGCAGATGAATCATCAGAGGTTTAACAAAAGTCTAAAATTGCGAATTCTCCACGAGGGCCTTGCGGGTGCAGGGTATCCGTTTCTGGATTGGATCACGGGTGGCGCAATACTCAAGTATGCGTAAAACTATTTCCCAGTTTACAGAAGTGCGAGCACAGAGCAAGAGAAGTTGAGTGAGCTTTCCTGGTGGACTGCGGGTAGGACGGTAAAGAGGCTGTGGCATTACTTTACTTTGTTTGAGAGAACGCGAATTTTGTTTAAATGATTTATTAAGTGATTTTGACACTGTGCGTGCCTGGTTTAAGTAGCTTGTGTCAGCCGATCGCAAATCCGATCGCCTGCTGCAACATCAAGGCCCTCCGCGCGAGGAATTGCTGAAAGAGGGAGGACATTGCGGGAATAGCCGCAATTGTGACACCAGCAGTTGCTAGTGATGTGTGCCCTTCTCTACACAATTGTGGTTTTTAACTAAAATTTCTGTCAATTTTGCTGCTAGAAGCTTTGATCCGGCAACAAAGTCGCGCGGCTTTTAGCTTTTTCTTGTAAAATTTGCGGTTGCCATTTTTAGTGTAACCTCCGGTATGAAAAAAACTCCGCATTTTGACCCCCCGATCGGCTAAAGTGTGCTTTCAGGGTTTGGCGGACTGAATTTGGCGCAATCCGGCGGCTTCGACAAGTAGGGATTCGGCGAAGGCGATCGCCTCTGTGGCCGATCGACCGCTGGCGAGTTGGGCGAGTTCTTCGCGGCGCTGCTGGCTGTTGAGGCCCACAACTCTGACTACAGTACGTTCGCCCGGTTGGGAGTTGGAGTTGGCTGCTTCGTCGATATTTTGTTCTGCTGCGATCGTCATTTTGTTGACGCGAAAATGACAATCGGCCATCGCGGCGATCAGCGGCTGGTGGGTGACGCAGAGAACTTGGTGTTTGTCGGAGAGTTGGTGGAGTTTTTTGGCGATCGCGCCGGCGACTCTCCCGGAGACTCCTGCGTCGATTTCGTCGAAAATTAGGGTTCCGGCGCTTTCGATTTGGGAAAAACAAGCTTTGATGGCGAGTAGAAAGCGGCTCATTTCTCCGCCGGAGGCGATCGCCCCTAACGGTTGTAGCGGTTCCCCCGGATTGGGGCTGAAACAAAAGGCGATTTGGTCTGCACCGCTGGAGGTTGGGCTACAACGCGAGATTGCGACTTGAAATTGTACTTTTTCCATTGCTAAGGGCTTGAGTTCCGCGACAAGATGCGTTTCAAGTTTGAGAGCTGCTTCGCACCGCAGGATTGTCAGGTGGCTGCAAGCCTCTTTTAATTGGTCTAAAGCGGTCTGATATGCGAGTTCTAAGGCTTCCATTGACTCGCCTCCTTCTAAAAGTTCGTTTAGTTCGTTTTGGATGCCTTGGTAGTAGGCGATCGCTTCTTTGAGCGGCCCGTATTTGCGGCAAATTTGTTTGAGTTCGCGAATTCTGTCTTCTACTTCTTCGAGTCTTTCGGGATCTGCTTCTAATTGTTCGCCGTAGCTGCTAATTTGCCTGCTGGCTTCTGTGGCTTGAGCTAAAGCATCGCTGACCATTTCTAGGATTGGTTGCAACTGCACATCGTAAACGGTCATGTCGCTTAAAATTACTTCGGCTTTGCTCAACAAGTCGGCGGCTGAGGCGGTGTCGCCGTCGTTTTGGTAAAGGGCTTGGTGAACTTTGTAACTTTGCTGCTGCAATTCGACGATGTGGCCGAGGCGGATTGATTCTTGTTCTAGATGTGCGAGTTCCTCGCTGTCTTCGATGTTGGCTTCGCTGAGCTCTCGGACTTGGTATTGCAATAAATCGAGTCTTTGCAGGCGCTGCTGTTCTGACTGACGCCTGTGCTTGAGGGCTGTTTTGGCGGTGCTGGCTTCGATCCAGGCTTTGGTGATTGTCGATCGAGCTTCAGTGAGTTTTTTGCCGCCGTACAAGTCTAGCCATTCTCGTTGGAGGGTTTCTTGTCCGAGGTGGACTGTTTGGCCTTGGGCGGTAATTTCGACGAGTCGATCGCGCAGTTGCTCCATTAACTGGCGGTTGACGAGAATTCCGTTCAAACGCGATCTGGTACGCAGAGCACCGCTCGTGGCGTGAATTTCCCGGCTGCAAACGGCTAAATTTCCGTCTATGGGTTCGATTTCTTGTTCGCCCAGCCATTTTGCGGAGGATGAGTCCAATTCAAAGGTAGCCTCCAATATTGCCCGTGTTGCTCCGGTGCGAATCGATCGGCGATCGACTTTCCCGCCCAAAACTGCATCGATCGCATCTAGGATAATCGATTTTCCTGCGCCGGTTTCCCCTGTAAATACGTTCAAACTCGGGCCAAAGTCTAGATCCAGGCGGTCAATTAGGGCAAAGTTTTCTATTCTGAGGGATATTAGCATGGGGAATTGGTAATGGGGAATGGGGAATGGGGCAGTGGGGTATTGGGCCTTGGGGGTATTGGGCATTGGTTCCTCCCCTATCGGGCGCGTCGAATTTCCCGATTTCTCTTTTCATTTTTAACTAGAATACTTTTGATTTTGCCATTATCGATCGCGTCTTAACATCAATGCAAAATAAATTTCTGCTGCCCGTTGCTCTATTAAGTGTTGTCCTGATTGGATCTTTCGGCTGGAAGCTTCACCACGACAAGGAGCGAGTTTATCAATTAACGCTGGCGACGGGAACAACAACGGGTAATTATTATCCTTTCGGACAGGCAATTGCTGAGATAGTTGTTCAACAAAATCCGCGCATCCACATTCAAGTTATTGAAACTCAAGGTGCCCAAGAAAATATGAACAAACTTGAGGCGAATGAGGCTCAGTTAGCGATCGTACAGAACAATACAGAGGCTGTACCTTCGGCGAGGGTAATTGCTTCGCTATTTAAGGAAGTTTTTCACTTAATTGTTTCTGAAAAATCTGGCATTCAGACTGTTGGCGATCTGAAAGGAAAACATATTGCCCTGATGGACAAAAAAAGTGGTTCTTACAGTTCTTTTTTCTTGATGAGCGAGCATTATGGCTTGCAAGAAACAGATTTTATTTATACTGCAACTAATTGGACAGAGGCTACTAAATTATTTAGTAAGGGGGAGGTTGATGCTATTTTTAGGGTACTGCCTCCTGGGAGCGATTTGGTTAGCGATTTGCTAAAAAATACGCAGGGTAAATTGGTGCAGATCGACCAAGGATCTGCCATGAAAATTAAGTTGCCTTATTTGGAAGCCGATATTATTCCGAAGGGTACTTACAAGGCCGCTCCGGCTGTTCCCGATGCAGATTTGGGGACTGTAGGAGTGCACGCTACTCTGTTGGCCCGGGAGGATGTCGATCCTGAAGTCGTGCGGGAAATTACGCGCATTTTGTTTGAGTACCGCCGCAATTTGGTGGCGGCTGATTCCCTGGCGGCAATGATTAATCAGCCGGGAGAAAACGGGAGTTTGGCTTGGCCCGTGCATGAGGGCGCTCAGGCTTATTACGATCGCGAAAAACCAGATTTTGTTGCTGCTAATTCTGATGCTATCGGTTTGTTTTTGTCGCTCGGCACTCTTTTGGCTTCTTGGCTTTGGCAGTTGCGATCGCGCTTTTTGCAGAAACAAAAAAATCGGGCTGATAAATTTAATCTGGATATTTTAAGTTTGATCCAACAAATTCGTCTAGCGAAAACAGTGAATGAAATTGATTTATTGCAAGAGCAGTTATTTGATATTTTTAAGCAGGTGATTTTGGATTTGGATGAAGATCGGATTGATTCTGATTCTTTTCAGTCTTTTACTTTTACTTGGGAAACTGCTATGAGAATTGCGAGCGAGCGAGAAAAAATGTTGCGGGAATTGCGGCTAATTTCGGATAGTTGATGATTGATGACAGACATATATATATATATAGCCTTTCTCAGAAAGATAAGGTACTATCCGGGATAGGGCATAGGGCATAGGGCATAGGGCATAGGGCATAGGGCATAGGGCATACCTCACTTTTTTGAGAAAGGCTATATCGAGTTATTGGCTTTAGTTTACTGTAGCTGACTTTTCACATTTTTCAACGGGAGCATCTCAGTTTTGATTTTGAGCGTGCGAACTGTCGCAAACTCGGGCTCTATCCAACACTCGCGAGTTCGCGACAGCTCGCACTATTGATTGGCTTTAAATTTTTGACTTCGCTGCAGTCTCTAACTCGCCGGAGCAAACGGTTAGTAATGCGGGGCGTTCTGTTGTGATAGTTTTAAAGCACCCACTCACCCCATTTCCTATGAGGAAATGGGGAATAAGTTTGACTTAACTAGCCTTCTTGTTGGGGGATCGATGGGAGATTTTTGCGTTGGTCGTTGAGGCGCTTCTTGGCATAAAAATTAATGGTCACTACCATTAATACAATCATGGCAATAATCGTAGCAATAGTTGAAGAAACTGGTAAACTTTGCTTAAATACTGCTAGCAATACTATCATTGCCAACAAAACCGTTGGCACTTCATTTAATGCCCTAAATTGTTGACCAGTCCACTGACATTCATTCTTTGCTAATTTCTTCAGCAGCCAACCGCAATAGAAATGATAACCTATTAACAAAGTAACTAATGTTAACTTAATGTGCAACCAAGTGTCTTTTAATACATCTGGTTCTGTTGAAATTAACCCGATCGCCATCAGGACAGTCACAAACATTCCGGGCGTAGTAATCAAATTATAAAGACGTTTCTCCATAATTTGATATTGTTCTTTAAGAATTGTTTTTGCCGGTTCTGGTTTCTCTTCGGCTTCCGCGTGATAGACGAATAATCTTACTAAATAAAATAAGCCAGCAAACCAAACGACAATGCCAATAAAATGAAACGATTTAAACCAAAAATAAGCCATGATTTGTTACCTTTAATGAACCACAGAGGCAGAGATTTCCCAGAGGTTTGTTGATTTTCACCTCCAGCAACGGGGTTTCTCGTCGATCATTGTACAAGAAAGTCGGTTTCTTTGTCATCAAGAAACCCAGTTTTTCAGTCACCGGATAGCCCAAGGCCTCAGTCATTGTACAAGAAACCGGGCTTCTTTGCCGTAACTGTTGAGACCCCAAGGATTTTCACTCCCGTACAAAAAATCCGGTTTCTTTGCCGCAACTGTTGAGCCCCAAGGATTTTTCCTCCAGCCACCGGCTCGATTGGGCAGCCCAAGCAGTTAATCATACTATAAAAAACCCGATTTCTTTGCTGTAAAGAAATCGGGTTTATAAATAATTTGATAGCTTAAAATGTTAATAGGAATACAATAAACCCCAGGGCGAACGCATCTAAATTTTATGTTAAGAGAATGTGGTATATTGGAGCAGAATTATTGAGTGTCCAAAAATTATTTAATTAGAGTTTACCATTGTCAAACTCAAACCTCAAATCACCATTGCCGACCATTTTTACGACTTAGAAGATCCCAGAATTTAGCGAACGAAACATTATCAATTAATTGATATTATCACCCTCTCATTTTGTGCAGTGATTGGCGGTGCTGATACATGGGTGAATATCGAAAGTTACGGGTTATTCTAAATACGAATAGTTAAAGACAATTTGAGAATTGCCGAATGGCATCCCGACCCATGACACAATTGCGAGAGTATTTTTTCGCCTCAAACCTGAGCAATTTCAAAAGTGTTTTTTGAGTTGGATTCAATATTATATTAGTAGTTTACCAAATAATGCTCAAAAACTTGGTGAATCAGTCCGTAGCCATTGGGGAATTGAGAATTCTTTACATTGGGTATTAGATGTGGGTTTTCGTGAAGATGATTGTCGAATTAGAAAAGATAATGCTCCGCAAAATTTTGCTATAATTAGACATATCTCGCTTAATCTTTTGAATCAATAAAAAACCTCAAATACCGGAGCCAGAAATCAGCGACTTCGAGCCGGGTGGGATGATGATTATTTGACTAAGATTCTCGCTGTTGCAGTTAACTAAATTCTTACGAATAACTCATTAATAACTATTAGAACTCTTGCAAAAATCCAAAGCACCCCACCCCAACCCTCCCCTTATCAAGGGGAGGGAGCAAGATTATTCTTGTTTCTCCCCTTAATAAGGGGGGACTAAGGGGGGTAAATTTGACTTTTGCAAGAGGTCTATTATACAACTTGTAAACAGTGGTTATAATATTTTTATTGTCTCAAAATTCGCCTTAAGTCAAAATCACGATTAATCAGTTCCTATTTTATCTAACAGTTCATTACAAAGCGTGTCTGTAGCTTCTAAGAATGGTGAATTCATCTCAAAATATACTCACCACTGATGAACAGTGTTCAATAAGATGCGTTCCCCCTGGGGATTGGATAGGGGTTAGGAGCTTTCCGACAGTTGTATTTTTGGGGAAAAATGTAAGCTGTACTGCATTTTAATTGTAGATTTATTGAGCCATATCAAAGCTGGTGAAATCCTTTTTCCCTGTAATATCACTTTTTTAGCCTAGCAGATACTTGACTATTGAGTTTTTTTTGACCGACTCAATCTAACACAGCCTACAATAGTTTAGGTGAGACAAAACCTAAGTGTTTCCAAGCGGCTGCTGTGGCAATTCTGCCCCTACTTGTTCGCTGCAAAAATCCGATTTGCATTAAGTATGGTTCGTAGACATCCTCAATTGTTTGAGTGTCTTCTCCGGTGGAAGCAGCGAGGGTTTCTAAACCAACCGGGCCGCCGTTAAAGTTTTCGATCATTGCTGTCAAAAGAGACCGATCAGTCCAATCCAAGCCTAGGGGATCGACGTTGAACAATTCTAGGGCGATGGATGCAACTTCGGCATTGATTGGCTTTAAATTTTTGACTTCGCTGTAGTCTCTAACTCGGCGCAGCAAACGGTTAGCAATCCGGGGGGTTCCGCGAGCTCGGCGGGCAATTTCTTCGGCTCCTTCTGGGGTGATTTTAGTGTCGAGAACTTGGGCGGTTCTTTGGACAATTAGACTAAGTTCGTCTATTTCGTAGTAGCGTAATCTTTGGATTAAGCCGAAGCGATCGCGCAACGGAGATGTCAGCGAGCCGACTTTGGTGGTTGCTCCTACTAAGGTAAAGGGTTTCAGGGGAATGCTGCGGATTTTGGCGCTTTTTCCTTGACCGATCGTAATATCTAAACGGCAGTCTTCCATCGCTGGATAGAGGATTTCTTCGGTAACTTTAGATAAGCGGTGAATTTCGTCGATAAACAGCACGTCGCCTGCTTTGAGGTTGACGAGCAATCCGACAATATCTCGGGGTTTTTCTAGGGCTGGGGCGGTGGTGATTTTGCATTCAACTTCCATTTCTGCTGCTAGAATTAGCGACATTGTGGTTTTTCCCAACCCTGGCGGCCCGTACAGTAACAGGTGATCCATCGGTTCGCCCCGCGATTTGGCTGCTGCAATTGCGATCGCCAAAACTTCTCTCAAGTCTTTTTGTCCGATGTATTCGGCTAACCGCTGGGGGCGGATTTTATCTTCTTGTTTGTTGTTGATTTCGTCTGGTAATTCTTGCGATTCTAGCAGCGATTCCGTCTGGGGTTTAGCTGCTCTTTTTCGGGGAGCAGGGGCTATGTCTTCAGGTAGATTTTGGTCTGGGGGTTGTTGTTTGGAGGAGATTATAGCCATATTTATTTGCGCTCGGACAGCGAAAATTGTTTACAATTATTAGCAGAATCGTGAAAATTATTGAGGTCGTTATGAGTGTTCCATCTTCTTTATTAGCATCGAAAAGTATAACTTTTGAGGAGGCGATCGCGCTGACTCAATCTTTACTGTCGCTGATTCAGAGCGATCGACTTTTAGAGGGAGATATCGAGCAAGCTGTTAAATCTCTCGTGAAAACTCCCAACGGTGCTAGGGGGTTTTTTGTCACCTATCTGACGGACGACCGACAGGCTGCAGACCGGCCGTCACCAGGAGTTATCAAGGCGCTGCGATCGGCTCCTGAGATCGTAGCAGAACTGCTGGTGAAAAATGTGGCGATGTCGGCGGCAATGGTGTTGCATCATTCGCGCCTTCAAAAGGAGGAAATGGCGGCGGGTTCTGCTAGAGTGCAGGAGCGATCGCGCAATTTAATTCAAATCCTGCAAATGCCTGCCTGTCAAGCTGTAGCGTCGCAAATGCTAGAAAGTTTACAAACTAAAGAAGGTGAGTATGAGGAGTTTTTCCAACGCTGGGGCTACGACGACGAGCAAAGAGTCGCGATCGGTTCGGCAGTTGGGGAGGCGATCGGCTAAAATAACCTCCTAAGCCAAAAGCCAGAAGCCAGAAGCCAGAAGTCCAAGCCGGGGAGACAGATCCTTGATCAAAGCGGCCCGGCTGTGGAATAATTGCGGTTTAGCAAAAGCTGCACAATTGTAGCTGGAGTTGATTTAGGTGTGAAGGTAGTCAACGAGGGCGAAAAAATTGCACAGATCGGTGAAAGGAGTTGTCCAAAAAGCCCGAAAGGGCCGCGGCCGGCGACCGACAAACAGCCAGCGCAGGGCAAAGCTGAGTCTGCTGGCTACATTGGTGCGTCGGGACTTGGAAGCTCAATACAAAGGCTCGATTCTGGGCAATTTGTGGCCGCTGCTGAATCAGCTATCGCAATTGGTGATTTACACCTACGTATTCTCGATCGTCCTCAAGGTAAAACTCAAACTTGCAGGCTTCCCGGAAAACAGCGACATCACATTTGGAGTCTGGCTATTTGCAGGTTTGTTACCTTGGAGTGCTTTCACCAGCGGTTTGATTAAATCGGGAGTATCCGTAGTAGGGCAGCCAAATTTAGTCAAAAAAGTAGTATTTCCCCTCGGTTTGCTGCCCCTCGTGCCGATTTTTACAGCTTTTATTGAAAGTTCTCTCGGTTTAGCAGCCTTGATTCTGATCGTAGCAGTATCCTCGCAAAAGCTCAACGCTACTTTATGCTTGCTGCCACTGGTTTGGGTGCCTCAATTGTTGCTCACAGCCGGCTTGGGATATTTGACAGCGGGCTTAACCGTGTTTTTGCGAGACATTCCTCAGACATTAGGTGTTATTCTAAATTTTTGGTTTTATTTGACGCCGATCGTCTATCCAGCATCAATCATCCCCGAACAGTGGCGAGCCTGGATATTTTGGTTGAATCCAATGGCCACCATCTCCGAGGTTTATCGAGACCTCATCCTGCTGGGAGAAGTCAAACACTGGGGCGAATGGGGTGTCGCCACCCTAATCTCTGCTGCTATATTTTGTGGAGGTTTAGCGGTTTACCGGCGTTTGCGTCCCGCTTTTGCTGACGTGTTGTAATATGTTTTACATTTAAATGCAATCTACCATCCAAAATCGCGATCGAGGTTCGTAGTGAGGAATGCGAGTCCGCATAAATCAGAGGACTCGCATTCCCAACGATCAAACCTATTTTTTGTTCTAAAAGACATAATATCAATCTCAAATCTGAAACTTGTTCGCTCGCGAAGTCGAAGAATCCAAAATCTAAAATCTAAAATCGGATGACTGAAAATGTAATTTCACTAAAAAATGTTTCCAAATGCTTTAAGCGGTACGATCGTCCAGGAGACCGCTTAAAAGAAATTATTTATCCCAATAAAAAATTTGCTGATGAATTTTGGGCACTCTCCGACATCAATCTGGAAATTCCTAAAGGACAAACTCTAGGAGTAGTCGGTCGCAACGGGTCGGGAAAAAGCACGCTTTTGCAAATCATTGTGGGTACGCTGACACCCACCGCAGGAAGCGTCCGAGTACAAGGGCGAATCTCCGCTTTGTTGGAACTCGGAAGCGGGTTTAACCCGGAATTTACCGGAAGACAAAACGTGTTTTTCAACGCTCAAATACTCGGATTCAATCAAAAAGAAACTGAAGAAAAATTTGACGAAATCGCGGCTTTTGCTGATATTGGAGATTTCATCGATCAGCCAGTCAAAACCTATTCTAGCGGTATGTTTGTCAGACTGGCTTTTGCCGTTGCGACTAGCGTAGAGCCAGATATTCTAGTGGTTGACGAAGCACTTTCGGTAGGCGACGAAGCTTTTCAGCGCAAGTGTTTTGCCCGCTTGCAAAGCATTCAGGAAGGTGGCGGAACGATTTTATTTGTTTCTCATGCTGCTAGTTCTGTGGTGCAACTTTGTACTTCGGCGATTTTAATGGATAGCGGAGAATTGCTGCTCGCTCACACGCCAAAGGTGGTAATTTCTAAATATCAAAAGCTGATCTATGCCGATCCAGATAAAGTCTTGGGGTTGAAGCAAGATATTCGAGTTCTGAACCAACTGACAAAGCAAGAAAGTCAAGAAAATATTCAGAATCCTAATTTAGAAAGTACCAAAATGGAGGCTGTACCGGAGCAATATATCTCTCAACCCAAGGAACATTATGATGAATTTTACGAACCGGGGATGATCCCGTCGAATACGGTGCGCTATCCGTCTCGCGGCGCGGAAATTATTAACCCGCGCATCGAAACGCTGCAGGGAAATGTGGTAAATCACTTGCTCGGTCGTCAAGATTATGTTTACACTTACTCTGTCACTTTCTCGCGGTCAACTTCCAAAGTTAGGTTTGGAATGTTGATTAAAACGATTAGCGGTTTTGAGTTGGCTGGTGCTTCTTTGAAGGCTTCTACTCAGTCAGTTAAATATGTGGAAGCGGGAACGACAATTTTAGTTAAGTTTCAGTTTAAATGTTTGCTGAATCCGGGGGTTTATTTTTTGAATGCGGGGGTGGTGGGAACGGTAGATGAGGATTTAAGTTATCTGGATCGCTGCGTTGATGTGGCGATGTTCAAAGTTCAGTCTTGTACTGAGTCCTGCGGTAACGGCATTGTTGACTTGCTGATAGAACCGTGTTTAACTGTTGTAAATTCTGATTGTCTGGTGCAAGAACAGTCAACGGAAGTCATCTAATAATTCTGTGAAAACTTTGTAAAAATAATGAGCAATCTCAATTTAGAATTATCCAAAAATCAAGTAATCCAAGCATTGATTCGAGATCGAGCTAAGTTTCCCGAAGATTTTAAACTAAATATTTGCGAAGACGATGAAATGTATTTGTTTAGCTTGAGCAACGTCAAGGAGGATGGAGACGATGGAGACGATGACGATCGCGAGCGAGCTTTGGTGCGCTATTATGCGATCGGGCGACGCATCCGGGATGCGGTTCAACAAGTTGTAGATTGGCATTTTGGCGGGTTTGAAAATGTACCGTCTTTTCTGGATTTTGCCTGCGGTTACGGTAGATTTACCCGGTTTTTGATTCAGGAAATGCCGCCGGAGCAAATTTGGGTTTCTGATATTTATGCTAACGCGGTCAAGTTTCAAACTGAATACTTGGGCGTTAACGGTATTGTTTCGACGGGAAAACCAGAAGAATATTTAATTGACCGAAAATTTGACTGCATTCTGGCTAATTCTTTTTTTAGCCATATCCCGGAAAGAACTTTTACGAGTTGGCTCCAAAATTTGTATAATTTGTTGACCGAAAACGGGATTTTGATGTTTAGCGTTCACGGCGATTGTTTGCTTCCTTCTCACATAGAAATGCCTGCTAACGGTATTTTGTTTAGTGCCGAAAGCGAAAGTCAGTCTTTGGATAAGGAGGAATACGGCACAACTTATGTAACTGAAAAGTTTGTGAGAGAAATTGTCGGTAAAGTTAGCGGTGGGAAAGCTTTTGTTCACCGGATCAAAAAAGGCATATGCAGGTTTCAGGATTTGTATGTTGTTACAAATAAGTTAACTAGAGATTTTTCGGAGTTAAATTTTTATCACCACCCTGGAGGATATATTGATGTTGCTGCTTTTACCAACAAGCAGAATTTGTATCTGGAGGGTTGGGCTGCTGATGTGAATTTGGGCGGCCGAATAGATGAAGTTCAGGTGCTGGTAAACGGTGAGGTGGTTCAGAGGTGCGAGCCTTTTTACGATCGCCGGGATGTGGCTGACTATTTTCAAAAAGATGCTATTTTGCAGTCTGGTTGGAACTGTTATTTACCGAAAAATACTGTGACACCGGAGGATGTGTTAACAGTTAAAGCAATCAATAACTACGGTTGGGAATGGATTCTGGAAATTTGCAGCGTGAAATCGCTGGTGGGCCAACGGCAATCGCAGTCTTTGTTGGGTTCTACTCACGAAAAACTCAAGTTGGTTGAAACTCAGTTAGAGGCGGCTAAAATAGCATGGGAAATCAGTCAAAGTAAGTTAATGATTACTGAACCACAATTAGAAGAATCTCAAATAAAGTTGCAAGAAACTCAAGCTCAATTAATTTCAGCTCACGCGCAGTTGGAACAAACTCAAAGTCAGTTAGTATCCCTGCAAATGCAGTTAGAACAAACAGAATCTCAGTTAATTAATGCTAAGCAAGAATTAGACCGATCGCACAATCGAGTTGAGGCAATGGAAAGCAGCAAGTTCTGGAAGCTGAGAAGCACCTGGTTTCAAGTCAAGCGGTTGCTGGGGGTAGCGGGAGAATAGGGCGGCATCTCCAGCTTTGAAAAAAGCATTTTGATAGCGCGAGCACTTGAAAAGCTCGCGTTAGGAGACTCTTAAATGCTTGGAGGCAGAGGTTTCCGAGAATAATAAGTAAAGTTGGTGTGGGAATTAGGGCGAGGGATAGAAATTGTGAGTACAAATGACAGCAAACCGTCGGTTTTTATTGTTACTGGAATGCACCGTTCCGGTACGTCTTTAACGGCTTCTTTGTTTCAGAAAGTCGGGGTTGATATTGGTAAAAAGTTGGTTGGGCCGGCGGTGGGAAATGTGAAAGGTCATTTCGAGAATGTTGATTTTGTGGAGTTTCACAAGAGTGTTTTACGATCGCACGGCATAGATGAACTCGGCTGTACGTTGGAAAAAACGATTCCGGTAGCAGCGTCAGATGTGGAAATTGCGAAACGGGCGATCGACCAAAATCAACAAACTCAGAAGCATTGGGGCTGGAAAGACCCGCGAACAGCTTTATTTTGGGATTTTTGGTTAAAATTGCTCCCCGAAGCTAATTTTATCTGCGTTTATCGATCGCCCTGGGAAGTAGTCGATTCGCTGTACCGCCGGGGAACCGATGTCAGCTTGCTGCAGCATCCCGAAATGGCAGTAAAAATGTGGCTGCACTACAACCAACAAGTATTAGAATTGTTTGAAAGTTTTCCCGATCGCTGTCTGCTGGCCAACGTTTACCCGATCGGCAACACTCCCGAATTTTTTATCGATCGAGTCAACGAAAAATTTAACGTTAACTTAAGTGCGATCGCCGCCGACAACTTTGAAGAATCTTTATTAGTCAACGATATTGTTAAAAGTCACAGACCAAGTTTAATAGAACAATATTTTCCCGAAGCCTTAGAACTATATCAAATTTTAGAAACCAAAGCCGGCAATCTCAGCAGCAAATCTCAATTATCGAATGACCAAATTATTCATTTTCCAGTATCTCCTGTCGGGCCTTTTGAAGATTGGCTCAAAATCCGCTTGCTGGAAAAACAACAAAAAACCAGCAATTTAGAAGTCAAACAGTGGCAAGAACAATTTCAACAAGCTCAAGCAAAAGTGTTGGAATTGGAAACGAACTTAGGAGAAACCCAAGTACAGCTTGACGGCAAAGAATCTCAATTTCAAGAAGCCCTATCAAAACTGCTAGAATTAGAAACAGAATTAGGAGAAACTCAGGTACAGCTTGACGGTCAAGAATCGCAATTTCAAGAAGCCTTAACAAAAGTCTTGAAATTAGAAACAGAATTAGGAGAAACTCAAGTACAGCTTGACGGTAAAGAATCTCAATTTCAAGAAGCATTAGCAAAACTGCTCGGATTAGAAACAGAATTAGGACAGACTCAGGTACAGCTTGACGGGAAAGAATCGCAATTTCAAACAGCTTTAGCAAAAGTATTGGAATTAGAAGCAGAATTAGGGAATAGTCAGGTAAAAGTTGAAGAAAAAGAATTCAAATTGGAGCAAAAGTTAGCTGAGTTACTGTATCTGGAAACAATACAAAGTCAAACTCAGGAAGAATTAAATAAAACTCTGGAATATTTAGAAAAATCACGCCAGGAAACCGCAAGAGTCGGGGCAGAAATTGCTGCAATCAAGTCTTCTGACTGGTGGCAACTTAGAGAAAAATGGTGGCAATTTAAGCACAAAATCCGCGATGTATTCCCAAGATTTGTTTTTTCTTTAGACCAACCCACTACTTGGCAAGTTAGCGATTCCAACCTGCTAATTGTGGGCTGGGTATTTAACACCAAAAAAGATATTAAAGCCGTCCGCGCCCGAATTAAAAATAATAATTTTGCAGCTATTTACGGTCTGGAAAGAAGCGAGATAGCCCGCTGGTATTCTAATATTGATTCGGCAAAAAACTCTGGTTTTAAAATTGAATTACAAGCCCCGGCCGGACGGCACGAAGTGTTGTTGGAAGCGCAAGACGAGGGAGGAAAATGGCATTTATTAGCAACTTATCCGCTGTTAGTTTCAACGATTCAAGCGTCGTTAGATGTACCGGTGGTGTGGGAACAGCGTCAGGGTCAAGTTTTGTTTGCGGGTTGGTGTTGTCACCACGATCGCAAAATTGCTAAATTAAGTCTTTTGTGCGGCGATACTTCTGTAGAATGCGCCTACGGTTTGCGCCGAAAAGATGTCGGCGAAGTGTTTCCTGACTGGGTTAACAGTTCGGAAAGCGGCTTTGAGGCGCTTGTCAATTTGCCTCCGGGTGAATGGCACGTTTCTCTGCAAGCCGAGTTAGAAAACGGGGAAATTTTGTATTTTCAAGCACCGAAAATATTGACTGTGCGGCGCTACGATATTTGGCAGCGAAGTGCTGATAAATATGAGGAGTTTTCGAGTTTTGTAGAGGCAATCCGGCAGCGGGCGAGGGAGAGAAAACAGCGTCTCGGCAGAATTGTGCCGATGCCTTGGGAAATTGTGAAGGTGATGCGTCAGTTTGGGAAGATTTACAAGCAGCAAAAACAGTTTACTGCGCCGGGAGATTTGCTGCCGCCTGCGGGTTTTGTGCTTGCTTCACCGATTGATAGGTATGATGCTTGGCTGGAGGTGAATCAGTGGAACGATCGCGCGCGCGATTATCTGATTTCTCGGTTAAAATCCTGTGGGGAAGCGTTGCCAAAAATCTCGGTGGTAATGCCAGTTTACAATCCGCAGATAGATTTTCTCGAAAGTGCGATCGACAGCGTAATCAATCAAGTTTATCAAAACTGGGAACTCTGCATCGCCGACGATCACAGTACCGACGCTACGGTTGCTGAAACTTTGAAAAATTGGGCCGCAAAGGACGATCGTATCCGCATCACATTTCGCACAGAAAACGGCAACATCAGCGCCGCCACCAACAGCGCCGCCGCCCTCGCCACAGGCGACATCATCCTGTTTTTAGACAACGACGACGAACTAACTCCCGACGCATTAGGCGAAGTCGCCTTACATTTTGCCGCGCATCCAACCACCGACTTTCTCTACTCAGACGACGACAAAATCGACACCAAAGGTCGCAGATTCGCCCCGCAATTCAAACCAGAATGGTCGCCAGAACTGCTGCTTTCCTATATGTATCTCGGTCATTTGTGCGCCGTCAAAAAAGAAATATTTGAACAAATAGGCGGCTTGCGGCTCGGTTTTGAAGGCTCGCAAGATTACGATTTTGCCTTGAGAGCAACCGAAATTTCTCGCCGCGTCGCCCACCTGCCCCTAGTGCTTTATCACTGGCGAACCGCACCAGGTTCTACAGCCGTATCTGGGGCCGCGAAACCATCCAGTTTTTCCGCAGGTCAACAAGCCATTCAAGACGCACTAAACCGCAGAAAAATTAAGGGAACTGTCGCTCAGCACGCCTGGGCAATTAAAGAAAATTTGGGCATATTTGCCCAGGATTTCCCTGATGATGGCCCGTCAGTAACTTTGATTATTCCTACTAAAAATCAAGTTAAACTGCTGAAAGCCTGTATCGATTCTATCGAAATTACAACATACAAAAATTATCAAATTGCTGTCATTGACAACGAAAGCGACGATCCAAAAACCCTAGAATATTTAAATCAATTAAATTGTCAAGTTTTGCGAATCAAAAATCCTGGAGGCAAGTTTAGTTTTGCAGCAATTAATAACCGCGCTGTCGAACAAGTTGACAGCGAATACGTGTTGTTTTTGAACAATGATACTGAAGTAATCACCCCGCGATGGCTTAGTCAAATGGTCGGATATGCTCAAATTCCTGCTGTGGGTGCAGTCGGCGCGAGGCTGTTATATCCCGACGGCAGAATTCAACACGCGGGCATAATTCACGGCCTCCATCACGGTTTAGCTGGTCACGCTTTTAAGCTGATGAACAGCGAAAATCGAGGCTATCTTTCTCAAGCGATGGTAACGCGAAATTTCTCGGCGGTAACAGCCGCTTGCACGATTACTCCGCGTCAATTGTTTTTAGAATTGGGAGGTTTTGATGAGGAGAATTTTGCTGTTGCTTACAATGATGCGGATTACGGATACCGATTGTTAGAACTCGGTTATCGGTGCGTTTACTGTCCCGATGCGGAGTTGTTGCATAAGGAGGGAACTTCTAGGGGTTTTACTGACAATCCTCAAGAAGTTGCAGCTTTTAGGCGCAAGTATGCGAGGAAAAATGATGGTTTTTACAGTCCTCATTTATCATTGGAAGATGAGTATTTTCATATTCAACCCCGACGGGTTTTTATGAAGGAAGAAGGTTCGGCAACGAGCAATGTACGGGATGTAACGGATGTAACGGATGGAAGGAAGAAGGAAGAAGGAAGAGGGAAGAAGGAAGAGGGTTATACACTGGAAGTTTCCGATTCTGGTTTGTTGGTAGCAGAAGCAGAGAATCTGATTCATCCTATCAAAGTTTTGATGTGCAGCAATTCGCTGGATTTTACGGGCGCGCCGCTGCATCAGTACGAAATTGCGGTGAAATTGGCGGCTGAGGGTGCGATTTTGCCGATCGTACTTTGCACCACAGACGGGCCCCTGCGTCAAGCTTACGAACAGCAGGGAATTGAAGTCATGGTGCGCGACAATCCCCTCGAACACATCTATCAACGCGATGCTTACGATGAAGCTATCCACAGTTTTAGCAAGGAAATTGAAAGTTTAAAAGTAGATGCAGTTTATGCCAATACTTTAGAAAACTTCTTTGTAGTTGATGCGGCCCAGGAAATCGGAATTCCGACGGTGTGGAACGTGCACGAAAGCGAACCTTGGCAAACTTATTTTAACAGGTTTGGTTCAGAGATTGCGGCGAGAGCTTTGGAATGTTTTCGCTTTCCTTACAAGGTGATTTTTGTGGCGGATGCAACGCGCGACAGATATTTACCTCTCAACAGCCACTACAATTTTACAGTGATTCATAACGGCTTAGATTTGAGCCAACTAGAAAATTCGGAGAATTTTGAGTTGGCTAGAAAAAGCTTAGGTGTTGCAGCGGAAGATGTGGTAGTTTTGCTGCTGGGGACAGTGTGCGAACGCAAAGGCCAGCAGGATTTAGTTAAGGCACTTTCGCTTTTACCTGAAAAATGGCACAATAAAATTAGGTGTTTCATTGTGGGCGATCGCCCGAGTATTTACAGCAGTAAATTAGCTGATATGGTGGGCGAATTGCCGGAAGAGTTGCGGCAAAGGGTGACAGTAGTACCCGAAACAGGGAAACCAGGAAAATATTACAAAGCGGCGGATATTTTTGTTTGCACTTCTAGGATAGAAAGTTTTCCGAGAGTGATTTTGGAGGCGATGGCCTGCGATTTACCAATTATTACATCGCCGGTTTTTGGGATTAAGGAACAAGTCAGACCGGGAATTAACGGTTTGTTTTATACACCGGATCGCCCGGAAGAATTAGTGGCAGCTTTGATTAGCTTGTTGGAGGATAAATCCTTGCGCCAGCAGTTAGCTGGAAATGCTAAATATGTCTTGGATTCACTCAATACTTTTGAGGAAATGACTCAAGCTTATGCAGACATTTTCTGCGAAGCATATTTTGCTAAAGAATAAACGTTTAATAAAATCCAATGGTAAAAAATATGCCATCAAATTCCTCTAATAATACAGAAGATGAAAATCTCGATAAATCTACAGCTCAAAATTACTGTGAATCTAACCAAACAGCCGTAATCGCAAAAGACGGTTACTGGCTATCTAATCCGATTATTGAAAAAGCTGTAAATCATCGGCTATCAGGTGGAAAAACAGAAAATTACTGGCTATGCTGGTTAGTAAATAAATTCTTCAAAAAGCGACGGTTTGATAATCTTTTGTCTATTGGTTGCGGAGTAGGCAATCACGAGATTCTGATGGCCAAATTAGGATTTGCTACTCAAATTGATGCCTTTGATTTTTCCGAAACTTCTTTAGAAATAGCTAGAAAAGATGCCACAGCAGCGGGAGTAAATATTAATTTTTATCAAGATGACTTTAACTCATTTATAATTGACAAGAACAAAAAATATGATATAGTTTTTTGCTCTGGTTCGCTGCATCATGTCAAAGAACTCGAACGATGTTTATCAACCATTCAAAAATGTTTAAAGCCCGATGGATATTTTATTGTCAATGAATACATAGGAGATTGCTATAATATATACAATGAAAATCAAGTAGATTTGCTCGATCGCATTTACAAATGTTTTGACTACACGCTAAGGTCGGGAACAAGTGAAACGTTTTCTCGTCCTAGTATTGAGCAAGTATTTGCGAAAGATCCTTCGGAAGCAGTCAGGTCAAAGCTGATACTTCCTTTCTTGAAGTTCTACTTTGATATGGAAGTTTTAAATCCCGCTGGTGGGGGTTTGCTTTACGAAATGTACCCTTTGTTAGATCACTGTCAACTTTCTGATGGAGACCCCAAGAGTGAAACAATTGTCAAGTTATTGCTTGAGTTTGAGACAATCTTAATGGATTTGCCGACAGGACTATCAAGTGATTTTTGTTTGTGTATTTTGAGACATAAAAATCCGAAAATCTTAGAAAAATGGTTGCTGGGAATCTGGAGGAAAGCGAATCGTGGTAAACTTATTTTAACAAGTTTGGTTCGCCGATGGCGGCGAGAGCTTTAGAGAGTTTCCACTTTTGCGGGTGATTTGTGTGTTGTGTGCGACGCAGGAAGATATTTGCCGGCCCATAACTAGCAACCACAATTTTATAGCGATTTACTTCCCCTAAAATTTTTACAGAAGCTGATTTTACACATAATAGACTTTAAATCTAATACCAGAGTTAAAAAAAAACTATGTTCTCAAATTCTGAAAACAGACAAAATGAAAATTCCCATAAATTAATAGCTCAAAAATACTGGCAATCTAACCCAACAGCCGGATTTACAAAGGAGGGTTACTGGTTATCCAATCCGATTATCTCAAAAACTGTAAATTATAGGTTATCAGGGGGACAAACAGAAGGTTATTGGTTAACATGGCTAGTAAATAGCTTCTTCAAAAAACAACGGTTTGATAATCTTTTGTCTGTTGGTTGCGGAGTGGGAAATCACGAGATTTTGATGGCTAAATTAGGATTGGCTACTCAAATTGATGCCTTTGATTTTTCTGAAACTTCTTTAGAAATTGCTAGGAAAGATGCCGCAGCAGCGGGAGTAAAGATTAATTTATATCAAGATGATTTTAATTCATTTATAATTGACGAAAACAAAAAGTACGATATAGTTTTTTGCTCTGGTTCGCTGCATCACGTCAAAGAAATAGAACGATGTTTATCAACCATTCAGAAATGTTTAAAACCCGATGGATATTTTATTGTCAACGAATACATCGGAGATTGCTATAATATATACAATGAAAATCAACTCGATTTGATCAATCGCATTTACCGATGTTTTGACTCCCGGTTGAGGTCGGGAACAAGTGAAATATTTTTAAATCCCAGTATTGATAAAATATTTACGAAAGATCCTTCAGAAGCCGTCCGGTCAAAGTTGATACTTCCTTTCTTAAAATTCTACTTTGATGTAGAAGTATTGAATCAAGCCGGCGGGGGTTTGCTTCACGAAATTTACCCTTTGTTAGATCACTGTCAACTTTCTGATGGATCTCCAAAGAGTGAAACTATTGTCAAATTATTACTGGAGATTGAGAAAATATTAATGGATTTGCCGGGAGGACTATCAAGTGATTTTTGTTTGTGTATTCTGAGAAAAAAACCCAAAAATAATGGAAATAATACCGCCTAAAGTAGATTATGAAACCGCATGGGACAGTTACGCCCAACAGTGGCAAAAAACTAATGCCGAACTTGCCCACATTGGCGACGAATGGATAGGTAAAGCCGCAGGTGCCGCCAACTCCTTAAGCGAATACGAAGCGCTGATCGAACAGCAATTTATAGCGCCGTATATCAAAAAAGAACATACGGTTTTAGAAATTGGTATCGGCGGCGGAAAAACTGGTTCACTGCTGCTGAAATATTGCGATCGCCTAATTTGTGCTGACATTTCCAGTCAAATGCTGCAAGCCGCCCGATCGCGCTTGGGAGACGATCGCGTTTCCTACGTCAAACTCGACGGTTTAACATTAGACGGCATCGCCCCCGGTGCAGCCGATGTCTGCTTTTGCTACGATACAATGGTACACGTAGAACCCGTAGACATATTCAACTACCTAACACGCATTCCCAAACTGCTGCGGGGCGATCGCCTTTGCGTCTTTCACCACGGCAATATTCTCACCGAATTGGGCTGGGAAAAATTCGCCAGCGAGTGGGATAAAAACTTATTGGGACGCAGAGATGGTACTGCATTCTCAATAATGACTGATACAATTATGGAAAAATTTCTCAACCATTTAAACTATGAAATCATCCTGAAAAACACAACTTCAGTACCGCGAGATTGCGTCTGGATCTGCAAAGCACCTCCCTACCAAGAGTAAAATCAAAGCTTTTACTCGCAGTTAAATACTGAATTTTTACTAACAACTGCCAACCATTCGACAAGCAATCGGGCTAACTGCCAACTACCAACTGCCAACTGCCAACTGCCAACTGCTAACTGCCAAATGAAAGCATTATTTCTTCACCCAAACTTCCCCGCCCAGTACCGCCACATAATCACGGCTTTAGGCGCCGATCCCAAAAATCAAATTGTTTTCGGCACTAAAAACGAGCGTCCCGAATGGAACATTCCCGGCGTTCGCAAAGCAGCATTTACACCAAGCCGCGAACCTAACCCGCAGACTCACCAATACGTCCGCCCTTTAGAAAGTGCCGTCATTTACGGACAAGCCGTGTTTAGAATGGCAGAACAACTCAAAGCAGACGGTTTTGTACCCGATATTATTTGCGGACATTCCGGTTGGGGGCCGACACTGTTTGTCAAAGAAGCTTTTCCAAATACGCCGCTTTTGTGTTATTTCGAGTGGTTTTATCACTCTATTGGTTCCGACGCAGATTTTGATCCGGCGGAACCTTTAACAGTTGACGACATGGCGAGAATTAGAATCAAAAATGCGCCGATTTTGATCGATTTATACTCTTGCGATTGGGGTTTGTCGCCTACATACTGGCAGCGATCGCAATTTCCTCCAGAATTGCAGCAAAAATTGTCCGTACTCCACGACGGCGTAGACACCGATTACTTCAAACCAGATCCAGGCGCTAAACTAATTTTGCCCAACTTAGATTTGTCGGGCGTTGATGAAATTGTCACCTATGTATCGCGGGGAATGGAACCTTATCGGGGCTTTCCAGAGTTCATTGAGTCGATCGCCTATTTGCAAGAACGCCGCCCCAACTGTCACGTTGTAATTGTTGGTTCAGACAGAGTTTGTTACGGCCGTTCTTTACCAAACGGCGAGTCTTACAAAGACCATATGCTCAAAAAAGTGCCGCTAGATATGTCGCGAGTTCACTTTGTCGGCCCCCTACCTTACGGACTGTATTTAAAAGTAATTCAAGCATCCGACGTACACGTTTATTTAACCAGACCTTTCGTACTATCTTGGTCGATGATTGAATCTTTATCGGCAGGATGTTTAGTAATCGGTTCCGACACCGGGCCAGTGAGAGAAGTTATCCGCGACGGAGAGAACGGTTTAATCGTCGATTACTTCTCGCCGAAACAAGTAGCCGATCGCATTGACGAAGTTTTAGACCATCCTACCCGCATGGCAGAAATTCGCGTCAAAGCCCGTCAAACCGCTCTAGAACGCTACAGTTTAGCTAAAATGTTGCCGCAGCAATTACAATTGATCGAACAGATAGCAAATCGTTCCATGCCGCCGACAGTTGGTATGCAGCCAGAACGGGAATTAGCCGCATCTTTTGGAGTGAGAATTTAGCAATAAAGTTGGTCAGAACGAAAGCCCTCGTCACAACCTCTCATGTGCCGTGTAGTTGCACAGGAGCGCCCACTATCCTTCGAGCCCGGTAGGGACACGGCAGGTAGGGATACGGCACTGCCGTGTCCCTACTACTTCATAAACCTGCAATACGCTGTATAACCCACAGCCAGGAAACGGCAGTGCCGTTTCCCTACAATTAATCTGGGTAGGGAAACGGCACTGCCGTTTCCTCTGTGTCATCAGGAGTGCAACCGCAATTAATATTAAATATTTTGACAGCAGTTCGTCAATAGCTTCTAGCCTAGTCGCAAACTACCTTCTAGAGCAGTAAGCTAATCTCCTAAAATCATTTCTTCATCCTGTGTTGCTTGAGAACTTTAGCTGGACTAACAAATGAAATGCCCTGAGAAAAAGAGGTACTAATCATGACAGCTTCAATGACAGGCTCATAAACCGTTTTTTCTGCAACCCACTCCACAATAAAGTTGGCACCTGAGCCTCCATTTGTATCATTTGCTGCAATGAAAAAGTTTGTGGAAGCAAGCGGCTTGAGTTCTACAGGACTCTTAATATCCTGCCTAATTAATTGCCCATTCGTATCGTAATAACGCACGGAAGTGATAATAATCGAATTTGTCATATCCGTATTGCGAATACTGAGCGTGGCTGACAACTCCATCACATCATCCCGGCTATTGTAGTGATAAATATGCGAGTAAATAGGGACATATACGGTTTGTCCCATCACAACTTTTGTTTTATCTAACGTGACCGATCTCAGTGAGGTTTCACGTTTTGTATCAGGTTGTTGCCTTTGTGAGGTAGTTTGCTCTGAACAAGAGGTAATGACGATCGCGGCGATCGCCCAATAAGCCCAGAAATGCTGTTTCAGCTTCATCGGCATTCATCCAAACACACCATATTCGTTACAGTTACGCCTACAACAGAGTGAACCTTCTCTCTCGTTTGAGGCGGCTTAGTGATAAGATTTGAGCGGCAGTTCAATCTGAAACGTTGAGCCTTTGCCCACTTCACTCGTCACATGAATTTTTCCACCATGTGCCTGGACAATCTGTTGGACGATCGCTAACCCTAGCCCAAATCCACCACTATCGAGCGATCGCTCAGTGTCCACTCGATAAAAGCGATCGAAAATATAGGGTAAGTCCGCTTCTGGAATGCCGATGCCCGTGTCGAGTACCTGAATGATTGCCCAGCCTGGATGAGAAATTAAGCGTAATTGTACCATTCCGCCAGCAGGCGTGTATTTACAGGCATTGTTGAGCAAGTTTTCGACTACCTGCCGTAGCAAATCAGGATCAGCCCACAATTCGATCGGTTGCTCAGAGGGTTTGTCGGTTAGTTTGAGGTTCTGAGATTGTGCAAGCGGAGCGAACTGGGTTGCTAAATTGCCCAGCAGATCGTTGAGATTGATTAACTGGAGCGATTCAGGCACAAGCCGTCCTTGATGACGAGCTAACAGCAGCAAATTATTCACCAGCGCTCCCATTGATTTGGCGCTATCTACAATGTTTTCTAAGGGAGGATGGTAACGCGAATCATCAGCCGCAATCATTAACCCAAGCTGGGCATTGGTGAGGATGGCAGAGAGGGGCGATCGCAACTCATGAGAAGCATCGGCTGTGAACCGTTGAAGCTGTTGGTAAGCTTGCTGAATGGGTTGCATCGCCAGTCCACTAAGAAACCAACCTGTGAGTGCAATTACTCCCAGTGCGATCGGCACCGCGAAAGTGAGTACAATCTGAAACTGAGTCAGGCTGTCTTCGGTTTCTGTCAGCGGAGTTGCAACCTGAAGATAGCCAAGCACCCCGGTTCTGCCTTCGACTGGTAATGTCACCTGACGCAGCCAGATCCCTTTTCCCAAAAATGAGTCAGTCGATCGAACAGTCAGATAACCAAAGGGCGTATTTAACTGCTCTGGGGAAGGAGTCCCAAAAAAACGAACGAGCCGCCTTTGTGCGTTATACCAGCGCACGTAAATCAGATCTTCTGCAAGGGGATGAGACCCACTGCCTAACAAGGGGACATGACTCAAATCGACCTGATTCTGGTTTTGACGAACTTCATAATACACGCTTGCAGCCATGACTCTAGTTTTGTCATAGAGCAGTAAGTCAAGGGCTTCTAGTTTATCTTTCACCTCAATCTGGTAAATCACCCCCGCAAACAGCACGAGAATGCTTCCCATTGAGAGGGTGAACCAACGAGCCAAATTGCGACGACTTTGATTGAACACGGCTTGCCTTCACGATCGTTGCTTTTGAGGGGAAGTCAGGCGATAACCCATACCGTAAATGCTCTCAATCCAGTCTGCGGCTCCTACAGCCTGCAAGCGTTGGCGGAGTTTGCGAACTAGAACTGCGATCGCATTGCTCTCTGGTTCAGTCCCCCATTCCCACACGCCTTGTTCAATCTGATTCCGAGTCAAAACTTGCCGGGGATGACGCATAAAATACTCCAACAACTGAAACTCGCGACTGGAGAGGGAAACGGTTGCACCTTGTCGCTCAACGGTAAGAGTATCGAGGTGGAGGTGCAGATCCTCAAGGCTGAGCGTATCTCCTTGCCAAAGGGGCGATCGCCGTCTTAATGCCCGCACTCGTGCCATGAATTCAACCAAATCGATCGGTTTCACGAGATAATCATCGGCACCTGCATCTAACCCGGTAACTTTTTCAGGCGTGGTGTCTCTTGCCGTGATCATCAAAACCGGAGCTGTTTTCCCTGTGGCTCGATACTGACGACAGAGATTTACCCCACTGATATGTGGCAACATCCAGTCCAGGATCAACAAATCATAATCTTTTTCTGATAACAGCCACTGTGCCGTCTCTCCATCTTTTACCCCATCTACGCTATGTCCTGCCTGAGACAGCACTGTTTGAAGCGGCATCAGTTGCTTTGGGTCGTCCTCCACAAGTAGGATTCTCATATTTTTCTTTAATTTGGCTGATGGCAGAGAAGTTTGAACTGGTTAGGACTCTGGGGTGGACGATGGAAGTGGACAGACTTCCATAGCTTGAATCAAGCCGTGTTCAAGGGTGAATCGATGGCCCACGTGCTCATCGGCAATAACTGCTCCAGCCAAGTCACGCACGACCTGATGCACATCGACCAAAATGCGCCCGGCCTCCTCCGAGTAAAAGGAAACCGGCTCGACGTGCGGATCGATCTCGCTCCATTGCTCCGTCCAGTAAGCGCGAACTTCTTCAGGCCCACGGACAAAACCGCCTTTGAACGCTTTCGGCCAAGCCACGTCCGTAGTCATGAGGGCAAGGGCAGCGTCAATGTCTCGCGCGTTGAAGGCTGCGTAAGCCGCATGGAGCAGTTCGATTAGGAGTGCAGGTCGATCTGACATAAGTTGATCTGACATAAGAGGTATGGTGACAGCAGGTCTCATTATGCAAGATTATGAGAGTGATTCCCATCCAAACTCGCTATTTTGAGGAATTTCGGTATCTGAAACCATTATTCCCTCGTTAGCAATCTAGGCTTGAAAGCTCAATTTATAGTGCAAGGGTTTCAAAATGAGAATTGCTGTTGATATGCCGATGGAATTTACCTATTTTAAGCATTAATCTAAAAATGCCAACACTTGCTTTTTTTGTACTTGCAGCTTTAGGAGAAATCTCCGGGTGTTACGCTTTCTGGGCATGGGGTGAGACTTGAAAAGAGTATTTTGTGGATTTTTCCAGGCATTTTAGCTTTAATCTGTTTTGCGCTTTCTCTAACTCAAGTCAATGCTTCAAACGCTGGAAGAGTATATGCTGCCTAGGTCGGTATTTACATTCTTGCATCTCTGGTTTGGTTGTGGCTGATTGAAGGAGTTAAGCCAGATAAGTGGGACTTGCTTGGTGTTACAATTTCCCTGATGGGAACCGTTGTAATTTTGTTCAGCCCACATCGCTAATCGGTGTGAATATCGAACTGGAACATTTGACGCATTTCCCTTGAGTAGGATTTCAGCAGAGCGATCGCTCCACTAAAGTGCAAATGGATTGCAGGCCAAGCGTTTAAAACAAATAGGTGTATTATGTGGCAGGTTACTAAACTTTGGCTAAAAGCATCAGGCGCAGAATTTTGGTTGCCGCTACCGTTTGTGGCGATCGCGTTTTGGGTTGGTTCCAGTTTCCTAATGGCTCAAGAATTACAACAACCCCAGATCGTAAAGAATAAACTTCAGGCAGATACCCAGCTTAAAGCAACGGTGTCTGTCAATATATTGCTGATCAACGCGGTGATTAACCGAAAACAAGGAACAACCCTGGTTGCGGTAGAAACAGCAGAACCCATTTTGAAGCGATTGCAATTAGAATTGCCAATGACTGACGCAACCCAGATAGAGACAGCGATCGCGCAAGAACTACAGTTATCGCGTCAAAATGTTCGCCAGTTAGTCCGTTACGAGATCGTTGAATAAGTTTATTGTTTCAATATTGCGATCGCATCCAGTCAAATAAGGTTGCCAAATCCATAGGTTTCCTGGCTGCGATCGCGCAATTCCTCAAGTGGCAAGAAGCGCCAAATACTCTTGCCACTTCACTGTTAGCAACTACTGAATGACGATTTCGTTATTTATCGAAATATTCGGTGCAATTTGCCGAGCAATTTGTTCTGCCAATGCTTTTTGTTCGGCCGTTTGAACGCGCCCGGTTAACACAATCGCATTACCCCGATCGTCTGCGTCCAAATCGAATTGCTTGAGGGTGCCATCGGAGTCCAAGGCATCTTCTACGCGATCGGCAATATCGTCAATGTCTTGATTCTGACCCGTCTGTGCGGTCGTGGTTGCAGGCGCAGGAGCGGTTGGAGCAGTCGTATTTTCAGTTACAGTTGTGGGAGCAGAAGTAGATGGAACAGTTGTCTGTGAAGTATTGGGCGGGTTGCAAGCAGCTAAACCCAAAATTGCAGCAGTGCTGACGCTGATTCCTTTTGCAAATAGCATTGATAATTGCATATTCTTTGTCTGTTTTGTTTGTTTTGAAACGCAATTTTGCCGATAAACCTCAGCATGAAGTATTTGATAATCTCAACTTAACAAGTGAATGTCCGATAGCTCATCCATCAAAAGTAATGCTTTTTACAACCCGATTAAATACCGCAATAAATCAAATCCAGTAAATTAAGGTTTCCAAGTTCATAAGCTATCTCAATCCGTTCTCTGCGTAAGTATATGGAGCAAATGTGATCCAAATATGAGTAACAGAAATCAGTCGATCATTTTTCGCTCACATTCATCAATGACGCTAGAAACAAGACTAAACAACAGACAAGCACTTGGCTTGACAATAAGCGTTATTTATGAATGCAACGAATGAGAAATTACTAGAACACTCTTGGCATCACCTCTCCGTGGAGAAAGTGGCTCGGCTTTTAGAGAGTGACCTTGAAATAGGGCTATCTTCTGATGTGGCAGCAGAGCGGCGCGATCGCCTCGGCCCCAATCAACTAACGGCTCAGAAGCAGCAAAGTGCTTGGCTGCGATTTCTTCAGCAACTGAATCAGCCGCTAATCTACATTTTGTTAGCTGCTGGGATAGTAACAGCATTTCTGAAAGAGTGGATTGATTCAGGTGTAATTTTGGGGGTTGCTCTGACGAACGCCACCATTGGTTTCCTTCAAGAGTCAAAGGCAGAAAATGCGATCGCAGCTCTGGCAAAATCAGTTACCACCGAGGCAACTATTTTCCGCCACGGTCAAAAGCAAGTGGTTTCATCCAGCGAACTGGTTCCTGGCGATCTCGTCTTGCTGTCTTCTGGGGATAAAGTGTCTGCAGATCTGCGGCTGATCGAAGTCCGTGACTTACAGGTCGATGAGTCAGCGTTAACGGGAGAATCTGTCCCGGTTGAGAAGGAATCCCAGGCGCTAGAGGCAGACGCTCCACTGGCCGATCGCACGAACATGGCGTATACCGGAAGCCTGGTAACGTTTGGACAGGGACGCGGACTGGTCGTCAGCATTGGTGACATGACCGAGACCGGACACATCTCCCAACTCATGCAGCAAAGCACCACGTTGGAAACCCCACTGAGTCGCAAAATTGACAAATTTAGCAAAACCTTGCTCTATGTCATTTTAGGTTTGGCTGCCTTCACCTTTGCTGCAGGCATTGCCCAGAGATTTTCTTGGGTTGAGGTGTTCAAGGCATCTGTGGCGCTTGCCGTCAGCGCAATTCCAGAAGGCTTACCCGCGATTTTAACCGTGACACTGGCGATCGGGGTTTCCCGGATGGCAAAGCAGCACGCCATTATTCGCAAACTTCCGGCAATTGAGACGTTGGGTAGCACCACCGTGATTTGTTCCGACAAAACCGGAACCTTGACTGAGAATCAAATGACAGTTCAGGAGATTGATGCCGGTGGCAAGCGATATCGGGTTAGCGGTGGAGGATACGTACCAGACGGGGAAATTTCTGTAAATGGAAATTCCGTCGATCTGACGATCGCACCTGCTTTATATGAATGCCTGCAAGCAGGACTTTTGTGCAACGATTCGCATTTAGAAGTGCAAGATGGAAACTGGACTGTAGTCGGTAGTCCAACGGAAGGGGCGCTGGTTGCGGTAGCCCAAAAAGCGGGGTTAATTACTGAGAAACTGGAGGAAGCGCTTTCCCGGCTCGATACACTGCCGTTTGAATCTCAGTTTCAATACATGGCAACCTTACATGACGATCGTCCAGAACGGTTGATTTATGTCAAGGGTTCAATTGAGGCAATTCTCAAGCGGTGTCGCCAGATGCTGGATGAAGAGGGAGAGACGAGATCCCTCAACCCCGTGCCGATCGAGCAAACCGTGGACAGAATGGCGAAAAAAGGGTTGCGAGTTCTGGCACTTGCCAAGAAAGTTGTACCCGCTTCTCAATCTTCAATTGAGCATTCTGATATTGAGCAAGGGTTAACTTTTCTGGGGCTGCAAGGCATGATCGACCCGCCTCGCCCCGAAGCGATTCAAGCGATTCAAGCCTGTCGGTCTGCGGGAATTCAGGTCAAGATGATTACGGGCGACCATGCCAAAACAGCAGCAGCGATCGCGCACCAAATGGGACTGAATCAAACCCAAGAGGCTCCCGTTTTTACGGGTCAAGAACTCGCTCAAATGAATCAGCAGCAATTAGCCAATGCTGTTGAACAAAGCTGTGTATTTGCTCGTGTAGCGCCAGAACAAAAGCTCCGCATTGTCGAAGCACTTCAGTCTAAAGGCGAGATTGTGGCGATGACTGGAGATGGAGTTAACGATGCTCCCGCCCTGAAGCAAGCTGACATTGGGGTGGCGATGGGTATTACAGGCACCGAAGTTACAAAAGAAGCAGCGGATATGATTCTGACGGATGACAACTTTGCTTCGATCGAGAAAGCCGTTGAAGAAGGACGCACGGTTTACAAAAATCTACTGCGGGCGATCGCCTTCATCCTGCCCGTGAATGGTGGAGAGTCCATGACCATCTTGATTGCCGTACTTTTGGCAACCCCGCTACCCATTTTGCCAGTACAAATTCTCTGGCTGAATATGGTCAGTTCAGTTGCGTTGAGCTTACCGTTGGCATTTGAGCCGCCCTCTCCCGATGTCATGCAACAGCCACCTCGACCCGCTAACGAACCGCTGCTGTCTCGCAGGCTGATCGCCCGGATTCTGACAGTTTCACTCTTTAACTGGATTGCGATCTTTGGAACGTTTGAATGGATCGTCCCAACCACAGACAATGAAGCTTTAGCCCGGACGATGGCAATTCAAGCGTTGGTTGCCGCAGAAGCTTTTTACCTGTTAAGCATTAGCCGCTTTGTTCCGGGGATCGTCGCGAAATTACGCGGTAAAGATGAATCGGTTGGCTACGCGGTAGCGATCGGCATTGGGAGCGTTTTCATTCTCCAATTCCTGTTTAGCCAATGGGGTATTATGAACCAGCTATTCGACACTGAAGCCTTAAGCCCGATGCAGGGTTTGATTTGCGTCGGATGCGGACTGCCCATGCTTGCTCTGTCAGCTTTGCTAAAGCGTTTTGCACCTCTTAATTAGGTTGCTTTTGTGGGGTGTTAGTTCCGATTGTCTTTCTAGACTGCCCTTCAAAATTACGCCGTTAAATATTCAATTTTTCTCATGACTTCCCAAAATTTCAAACGTGCTAGCGGCCTATTTACTAATCATCGAAACGCAGAGCAGGCGCTAGTTGAGCTAAAAAGCAGGGGCTTCCCCATGCACAAGATTTCAGTGATTGCTAAACCTTCTGACAATGATGATCTGTACTCTCTGGGTGTGCAGAAAATTTTAATCACAAGAGCAGCAGGTGCACAAGTAGGCGCGATCTTAGGCAGCATACGACTAGGTTCACTAGCCTTGATTGTTGGACTCAGCAGCCTGCTAATTCCCGGTATTGGTCCGGCATTAGCGGTGGAAAGCATTTTAGCAACTTTCCTTGGAAGTGGGATTGCTGCAACTGCTGGTGGTCTATATGGCGCACTTCAAGGATGGTTGGTGCCAGAAGAACAAGCAAGAATTTACAACGACAGATTTAACCAGGGAGATTATTTGATCGTCATGGAGGTAAGAGAAAATGAGGTCCTGATTGCTGAACCTGTCCTTAAACGTTGGGAGATTCGGACGTGGCGTGTCTATGATGCTAACTGAATCAAAGGTAAGAAAGGACGATTACCCTACTCCCAGACAAGACAATTAGCTCTGGTTTCTCTTTGATGAATTCGCCAACGGTATCCTTTTAAACCCAGGGCTTTTTCATTCTCAGGAAAACCAGGGTTTTGTCGGGGTAGTGCCAAGAATGCCGACCCTTCCCATCCATGAGGGCAACCGCGGAGGGATTGCCCGTACAGGTGTTTGGTGAGATTGGGGCAGCCACTATACGCTGCCCCTACAAGAGAATGAAACAGCCCTGCGAAGCGGGGAACTTAAGCTTAATTGTCACCAATGGCCGCAGGCATCGCACCCACCTACAGCAGATTGCAAGCTTACAGATGACAGTAGCAGCATTTAGTAAACCAGTTTTTTAGATGTTGAGGATTGATTAAATCGAGTGCGACGGCAATTAATGTATCAATCATTTTTGTTTTGGTTCGAGAAAACTTACGCAGAAAAGACTTAAGTTGCGACCAATATAATTCCATGATACTGATGCTTTGTCAGCTTTGAGAACAGCTATATTTTATAAATTTGTGCGCTGGTTGCAAGAAAATATAGACGTATTTACTGCCTGTCAATCCCGTTTGGAATTTATTTGGGTAAAATTTGTTTAAGTCCCGCTAAGAAATTCCCAAAGCTGTTTCAGACATCGTAATGAAATTGTTCGCTAAAACTCGCTGGTGAATTGGAATATCAATAATAAACTTTGCCCCCTGATTAGGAGCTGAAATACAATTGAGCTGACCGCCATGTTTCTCCACTACAATCTGATGGGAAATTGACAACCCAATACCAGTACCCTTCCCTACAGGCTTAGTAGTAAAAAATGGCTCAAATAGGCGTTGGCTAATGTCTTCTGTCATCCCCGGCCCATTATCCTTAATCTGGATTAACACCCGATTAGATTCCGTGACCTCAGTGCGAATAAAAATTTTAGAAGGATTAGCTTTCATTTCACTTAACGATCTCGTCATATTATAATCATCTAAGGCATCAATAGCATTAGCAACAAGATTCATAAACACCTGGTTAAGCTGACCAGCATAACACTCTACCAGAGGCAGATGGCCGAACTCTCTGACCACCTCAATTGGAGGTCGATCGCCCCTGCCTTTAACACGGTTATGCAAAATCAACAGAGTGCTATCAATACCCTGGTGAATATCCACTGGTTTCATCTCAGATTCATCCAATCGCGAGAAGATTCGCAGCGACTGAACAATTTCGCGAATACGGTCTACACCTACCTTCATTGACATCAGCAGTTTAGGCAAGTCTTCAACCAAAAACTCCAGTTCGATCTCGTCTATTTTTTCTTCAATTTTTTTCCCCGAAACGGGGAATTCCTGCTGATAAAGATTCACGAGTTCAATCAGACTTTTGGTATAGTCATGGGCGTAAGAAAGATTCCCAAAAATAAAATTAACGGGATTATTTATTTCATGAGCTACACCTGCAACAAGCTGACCTAGAGAAGACATTTTTTCGCTCTGCACAAGTTTAGTCTGGGTCAATTGCAATTCGCGAAAAGCTTTTTCTAAGCATTGAGATTGGGTTCGCAATTGAGCTTCCGATTGTTGCAATCCCGCCTCTGCTTGCAGACGCTCTCGAATCTCCTGTTTGAGCAATTGATTGGATTGAAAAAGTTCCGCCGTCCTTTCCTCAACTCGCCTTTCCAACTCCGATGCTAGCTTCAAGAGCGAGGATTCCGCTTTGACACGCTGTTCGATTTCTGCTTGCAAGCACACATTTTTCTCTAAGAGTTTCTTCGACAGGTTGCGGATCTTCATGTGGACATTAACGCGAGCTAAAACCTCTTCATGCTGAAGAGGCTTAGTGATATAATCCACCGCACCAAGACTCAAGCCTTTAACCTTATCCACCGTATCCGCAAGAGCCGTCATAAAAATCACGGGAATGTCTCTCGTTAAATCATTGGCTTTCAAACGGCTGCAAGTTTCAAACCCATCTATTCCCGGCATAAGCACATCCAACAGGATCAAATCGGGCGCGGCATATTCGACCTTCTGGAGAGCACTTTGCCCATCCCTAGCTACCAATACTTTGAAGCCATAATCAGCCAAAAAATCGAACAGGACACCTAAATTAGTGGGGGTATCATCTACGATTAAAATTGTGCTTTGTTCGTGAAATTCGCTAGTCATTATTTTGCATTCCTATATTTCTTAATAAACTCCAAGATTTGTTTTTCTTCAAATCCTTTCACTAACTGGCGCAGATGGGTAGCAAAGGGCCCCCACTGTTCATTAAGTTGTTCTAGCTTTGTAGCTTTGTCCCCAATGGCTCGCAGATCGCCCATCATCGCTAGATTGAATAAAGCGGCGATTTCTTCATCGGGTGGAGCTACAATTTCAGAGCTTAAAGATTTTTTTTCTGTTTCGGATTTCCGAATTTCTTCCAAATTTTCTTCATAGATCCATTCTAACCCTAAATGAGTACGTAATTTTTCTAAAAGCTCCTCTATTCGTATGGGCTTGGGAATAAAATCATTGCAACCTACCTCCACACTTTGTTGTTTATCAAAATCAAAAACGCTGGCCGAAGTAGCAATCACCACTAAATTAGTCTGACCTTGTGATTTCCGAATCCGGCGGGTCGCTTCTAAGCCGCTCATTATTGGCATCATCAAGTCCATTAAGATACAATCGGGTTTAAACTCTTGCGCCTTGTTTAAACAGTCTTGGCCCTCCATTGCTTCCACAAGTTCAAATCCTAAAGGCTGAAGCATTCCCACCATCATCGAGCGATTCTGCCACTTGTCGTCAGCGATGAGAATTTTTCGCTTTTCGCCTTTGAAACCAACGATGATGTGAGCATTCGCTTTGGCTGCATTAGTCGCCCATTCCGATACCTCTGGCAAATCTAAATCGAAGAAGAAAACGCTCCCTTGTCCTAATGTACTCTTCACCTTTATTTCACCGCCCATCATCTGGACTAATTGGCGGCTAATTGCCAGTCCTAATCCTGTTCCTTCAACCTTAAGGTTGGCCTCTCCTACTTGGTGAAAAGGCAAAAATATGTCTTGCAATTGCTCTGGTGCCATACCAACTCCGGTATCTTCCACTTGAAACCGGATTTTGCCATCCTGATATCCTACTTTGAATGCCACCCCACCTTGTTCAGTAAACTTAATCGCATTGCCGAGCAAGTTGATTAAAACTTGCCGCAACCGTTTTTCATCACCCTCGACGGCAAGAGGTAGTTTGGTAATTGGCTCGTAAATCAGAGAGATTCCCTTTTGTTCTGCGCGAATATTGCAAATTTCAGCGATGCCTTCCAAAAATTCTGAGAAAGGGAAATTACTCAGGTGGATTTCCATTTTTCTGGCTTCGATTTTGGACAGGTCTAAAATATCGTTAATTAGGGTTAAGAGGTGTTCGCCACACTGATTAATTACGTTCAGACCATCTTTTTGCTGTTCAGCCAAGTTTTTTTGTCGCTTGAGGATTTGGGTGTAACCCAAAATGCCATTAAGTGGCGTTCGGAGTTCGTGGCTCATATTAGCAAGAAACTCACTTTTGGCAGAGTTGGCGGCTTTCGCTAATTCTTCTGCTTTTTGTAAATGGATATTTTTTTCTTGCAACTGTTGCGTTCTTTCTGCCACCTTTGCTTCTAAACTGGCGTTGGCTGCTTCCAAATCGTTATAGAGACGGGCATTTTCAATCGAAATAGCTGCTTGAGAAGATAAAAGTTGTAAAACTTCTAAACGATCTGGAGTAAAAGCACCAGTTGTGAGATTATTTTCTAAGTAAAAAATGCCAGTCAGTTTGCCTTGATGGATGATAGGAGTGCATAATACTGACTTGGGTTTTTGGTTGACGATATAAGTATCTGCCGTGAAGGTTCCCTCACAACTCGCATCGTTTAATACAACATTTTCCTGAGTTCGGGCAACATAGTTAATCAAAGATATGGGTAGTTGCTGACTTTTTTCTACGGGTATTGTTTGCAGCACTTCTACATCGCTATCTACGGTTCCGTAGGCTTCAATTAGTAGATTTCCAGCTTTTTCTAAAATGAAAGTGCCACTTTGAGCACCCGCATTCTCGATCGCAATTTTCATCAACTTCGCCAGCAGCTTACTCAGCACAATTTCACCAGAAAGAGCTTGAGATGCTTTGATCACAGTAGCTAAATCTAGAGATCCTGCACTCCCTCCACTCGTCGCAGTAGTGGTCATACCGACCTGGCTACGTTGAGTTTCTGGCTTGGCTATCCGGGAAAATATTTGAGGATATCTGGCTTCCAAATCTTTGACTATAGCTTTAGCTCCCCAGCGAATATATCCGTAGTAAGCATCGGTTAAATAAACCCGAGCAATTTTATCTTTAGAGCGGGACAAATAAAATTCTGCCGCCAGTTCGTTGGCTAAGCATTCTTCTTGGATATATCCCTGTTCTTTGGCTCCTGCTATCGCGCGATCGTAATAATCGCTAGCTTCTAAAGGTTGTCCCAAAATCCGCGCTTTTTCTGCTTCTACTAAGTCATACTTATGCTGGAAGTTGCACGGCGCATGAAACGCCCAAGTCTTCATTTTTTCTTGGTTTGCTGCTACTTCACTTAGATATTCTTCTTTCTCTTTTGCCGAGGCTTTTGGAGACAGTGCTAGGAGGGCAAGAGAATAGTAGAAGTTGTAGATACTCATGTGCATTAATCCTGCCCCCATGCTGGCATATTTTAATGCTAAATGAGCAATCATCACTGTTTGATTAAACTCTTTAAATAAATAAGATAGCATCATTTTGCCGGCATAATAGGCATAGAGCAAAGTCCCATTGTTAGAAGCTATAATTCCTGGCAGTAGTTCTTCTTCATTAAAGCTGGCACCTCGTAAATGGTATTTGTCCGAGTTTTTGTCCAGTAAATTGTCAACTATTTGCTGGTAAACTTTAACAAATAAAGTATCATATTCTTGTTTGAGTTGAATAGTCATGGCAACATATTTTGCCTGTTCTTGCTCAAGTTTTTGTAGTTCTCCCCCGCTCAAAAATAAGTGATTGCAATAATTGGCTATACTGTGACAAGCATATTCTATATCTCCAGTTTCCATACCACTTTGAATTGCATCAACCAAAGGTTCTATGGTAGCAGTAAGTGGATCTTTCCAAAATCTGACAAGACAATTGAATATACAAACTATTTTCGATTTAAGGCTGACTGTGTTAAGTTTTTCTAGTAGTAAAATCGCTAATTTACCAAAACGATATCCAGAATCTATGTCTCCTAAACCTCCACAGATTAGCACTCCATACCAAACATAAGCAAAAGCAGATTGAGGCGAATTTCCATACTTAATAGACAAGGTTATTTTTGTATAAAGAATTCGCGGAAACATCGCAGGATCTACAATAAAAGCCGGTGTTATAATGAGATTTAATATTCGCATAGCTGCGAGTTTATCGGGCTCTGTCATTGCTGGCAAGTTAGCTAAATCATCAAATATCAGTTCTTGAGGAGGTTCTTGCTCTAAGCGAATTCCGAACATTTCCAGAACTGCGAGCCCATTCTCTATAGCTGATTGCCTCCGATTTTCAGACATCTCTAATTGAATTCTAAGTTCGTAGACCTTGCCTTTTTCCAGAAGTGTTTTCGCTTGTTTCAGGATAGTCTCAGACAACTGTTGCGATCGCTCAAAGTTAGTGTTTATATATTCAGTTTCTGCTGCTTCCAGATAGAGGTTAAACGTCAGCTCATATTGAATCTCCCAGCTATCCTCCGCGAGAAGTCCTAAACCCATATTCAAATATTTGACAGCCGATTCATAAGCTGTTGCTGCTTTGGCTTTCTGTCCGGCGATCAGATTGAGGTCTGCCAGCTCATATCTTTCCAACTCCAAAGTGATTAAATCCGTTCCGTAATTTAGTTGGTTAACCAGTGCAAAGATATTTTCTTTTCGTTCTTCAGGCGTTGTGGAATGCAGCAGTAGTTGACCGATTTTTAGGTGAGCTTCTTTTTTCTGCTCGTCGGGGATCAGACAATAAGATGCCTGTTGCACTCGGTCGTGCAAAAACTTGTAGGTGACATTAAACTGCTCGGTTGACTTTTCTCTGGATGTTTCCGGGTCAAATAATAAGGGGATTTTGTAGGAATTATCTAGCGGCAGAACGAAACCAGTTTGTAGCGCTTCCCATAAATCTATTGCCGTCTCTGACTGGGATTTTTTATTAGCAATTGCCAAAACATCTAAACTGAATTTATCTCCAATACAGGCAGCTAATTTTAAGACATTCTGCGTCTGGGACGATAGCTTTTGAATCTGGCTGACCATCAATTCGACGACGTTATTGCTAATCTCAATGCCTTGAAGCTGTTGAATATCCCACTGCCAACAAACTCGATCGAAATCAAAAGATAGGAGTTTGTCTTGATAAAGAGACTTGAGTAGTTGAGTTAAGAAGAAGGGATTCCCCTGGGTTTTATTAAAAACTAACTCAGCGAGGGGCGCAACTTGGGAAATTTGACTGCGAAGAGTTTCGCTCACTAATTGGTTAACATGAGATATCTCTAAAGATTGGAGGATAATATTATTTACTGTTGCCCTGGTCTTTTGAATTTGCTCTAAGGTATAAATTAAGGGATGAGTGGCACTGACTTCATTATCCCGATAAGCCCCAATTAATAGCAGATATTTGCTATCTGGATCGGTCATAATTAACTGGATGAGTTTGAGGGAAGCTGAATCGGCCCACTGCAAGTCATCCAAAAATATCACTAGGGGGTGTTCGGCTTTACTAAACACCTGTATAAATTTTTGAAACACTCGATTAAATCGGTTTTGAGATTCAGTCGGTCCCAAGGTCGGAACCGCAGGCTGTGGATCGACAATCTTTTCTACTTCGGGAATAACATCAATAATAATTTGCCCATTGGCACCAAGTGCTTCGAGAATTTTAGCTTTCCAAATTGCTATTTGAGCGGAACTTTCAGTTAGCAGTTGCCGCATCAATCCTTGAAATGCTTGAATTAAAGAAGCATAAGGAATATTCCGCTTAAATTGGTCAAATTTACCAGAAAGAAAATACCCTCGCGATCCGACTATAGGTTTATCAACTTCGTTAACCAAGGAAGATTTGCCGATACCTGAATAACCGGAAACTAGCATCATTTCCGTTTTCCCACCACTGACGCGAGCGAAGGCTTCTAGCAAACTAGCAACTTCCCTTTCCCGTCCATAGAGTTTTTGCGGAATCAGAAATTGGCTGTAGGAATCTAGTTGACCTATAATAAAGTGGCAAATTTCTCCTGAAGAAAGCATCTGCTGGCAGGTTTCTAAGTCAACCTTTAGTCCCAAAGCACTTTGATATCTATCTTCAGCGGTTTTAGATAATAATTTCATTACGATCTCAGAAACTGCATCCGGGATTTCTGCATTCAGTTCTTTAGGAGGTATTGGTGCTTTAGCTATATGGCAGTGAACGAATTCTAGGGGGTCTTTTGCCGCAAAAGGTAGCTTGCCAGTCAGCATTTCATAAAATGTAATACCGAGGGAGTAAAAGTCGGTACGGTAGTCAACTGAGCGGTTCATTCTGCCGGTTTGTTCCGGCGACATATAGGCGAGAGTTCCTTCTAATAAGTTGGGATTGGTGACGGTTTGATTTTCTCGATCTAAGAGAGAAGCAATGCTAAAATCAATTATTTTTACTTCTTTTGTTTTTGGGTTAATTAGGATATTTTCGGGCTTAATATCTTTATGTATAACATTACTGTGATGGATCTCCCCAAGAGTTTTGGCTAACTGGATTCCGATTTTGAGAAATGGGTTTATAGCCAAGGGTTGACTGTGGAGAAAATCTTTCAAAGATTGACCGCTAAAATTTTCTACTATCAGGGCTAAGCCGTTATGATAGTTTTCTAAGGCTATAGACTTTACTATTCCTTCACTTTTTAAATGTCTGAGGATTTTATGTTCGTGTCTTAAGCGGGAAATTTCTTCGATTGTCGGATGCTCAGCTTTGAAGGTTTTGACAATCGCCGAGGTTCGATCGAGTTCTTGTGTGCCGCGATAAATAATAGTATTGACACTTTCGTAAATGGCTTCGCTGAGGTGGTAACCAAAAATGCTAGTGGTCATGTGCGTAATTTTACTAATAAGAAATTGAAGAACCGGCGGTAGCTAAGTAGGCATACTGATATTTATGGCAGAATGTTTTAAATCTCTTTAAATGCACTACAAATAAGTATAATCTAAGGCTTTTTTAAATTTCTTTAAAGTTAACAAATCTAAATATAAAAAAAACTAATAATTGTCCACCAGTATGAATATCTAGAATCTTTCTCATAAAGAGGAGGTACAATAACAGCAGTAACTAAACCAGATTTAAAGATTTTATCATGTAACTTAGCAGAACAGATTAATCAGTATCGAACAATTAAGACCAACCTGATTTATACCACACTAACCTCTGAATCCTAGGTTACGAAGTTATCTACACGGTGGAGGACAAATTCCTACATCAGTCCATCTGTTTATCAAACAGAATAAGAAGGCAAAGCTGAATCAATACAGACAAAAAGACTACTAATTTTACCATTTTCTCTCCGTTTCTATTTTATTTCAAGCACGATATTGAAAATTTGTCAGCATCAATTCCGTCACGATTGCTAGTTGAAGCACTGTATTAAAAATGTCACTGTGATGACTCAACATACGTTATTTGTATGCGTACTTTGTCCTTCCTCAAGCATTGAGCAACAGCAAGCTGGACTGAGCGCAGGTCAATCTCTATTCAATCAGTTGAGTGAGGAATGAGCATCTAAGGGTTTTGCAATCATCCAGAGCTACCAGAAAAAATGCAATCTAAAAACGATTCAAAGTGTTTTCAAGGCGCGTGCGATCGGGAGCATCTCAATGAAAGCAGCCAAGCTAGAAATTGGAGGTAGGAGGCCCGAGACTGCGGGACAGGAGGAAAGAGTCAATCGATTTTAGATTTTAGATTAAAGAATTGAAGCATTGACCCCACGGATAAATTCGGGGGGCAAGTTTCATCGGAAACAGGTTTTTTATTTCTCCACGGATGAATCCGGGGGCTTGTATCCTGGATGCTTTCGGTCAGAAATCGGGAGTCAAAAGAAGTATTTTTACAAATATGAGATGCTCCCCGTGCGATCGCTCAGCGAAATCAGTCTATGCAAGCCTAGAGTAGCCAAGTGAGCAATAAAGACCACTTCGACTAGGAAATGGCTCATTGCCTCTAAAGTGACGATTGCCCAAGCTAATCCCACTGGAGTTTGAGTGCCATAGCCAATTCGGAAAAATGTTTCGACACTGAAATACAAAAAGGGCAGAAATCCAGCTACAGGTTTCCCATTACGCTCCTGAAGTCCTCCCCATTCCAGTGCATCCAGGCTCCAATAAGCAAGAGCAAAAATGAGAACCAGGCTAAGCGAAACGATCGTCAATTGCCAAAGGGCGAAAAGCCAGCGAGATTTTGTGGTGCGATCGGTTGTCATAACTATTTCCCGAAAGTGAATAAACTGATTGCTCTGTGACAGCCCATCTCTTCTAGCAGGAAACTAGCTTCTAGAGCAGTGTGAGGTTTTACGCTCTGTATCAGATTGTTGCCCTTGTCAGGCAGTTTGGGAGCAACAAGAGGTAATGACGATCGCAGCGATATCAGATTGTTGCCCTTGTCAGGCAGTTTGGGAGCAACAAGAGGTAATGACGATCGCGCCGATCGCCCAACAAACCCAGAGATGCTGTTTCAGCTCCATCGATATTCATCCAAACACAGCATAATATATGCAGTTACGCCTAAATCAGAGTGAATCATCTCCTGTAGACTCAAACGCAGGAAAGCAAGTTTATGGAGGAGCATCGGTAATGCAGTGGATTGTAGCGCAACAACCCCCCCTAGGTAGCAGTTCCGCCATAGAAAGCCAAACGTCAGGAGCCATTCCAGAAATGATCATCATCTTGATCATTCTGCTGCTGCTTGCAACTGTTGTTGCTCTGGTAACCCAGCGATTAAGAATTCCTTATGTTACAGGTTTGGTGTTGGCAGGGTTACCAATCACAGAGGTTTTGTCCCGTCGAATTGGTTTAGATCCATCTTTAGTATTAAATCTTTTCCTACCAATTCTGATTTTTGAAGCCTCGATCAATACTGATATCAGCCGTCTCCGCAGCACCTTTAAGCCGATCGCCCTGCTGGCGGGTCCAGGCTCGATCTTTTCCTCAGCAATTATCGCTGTTCTGGTTAAATTTGGGCTAGGGCTAGACTGGATTCCGGCATTGCTGATCGGAGTCATTCTGGCAAATACGGATACTGTCTCAATGATCGCAGTTTTTAAGGAGATCCGTGTGCCTTCCCGGCTATCCACCATCGTGGAAGGAGAAACTCTGTTCAATGATGCGGCTGCTCTAATTTCATTTAATTTGGTTTTGGTAATTTATGCGACAGGATCTCTCACCGCTGTACAAGGCGTGAAGGAACTGCTCGTGGTTGCGTTAGGTGGGGCAGTGGTCGGGGGTGTTTTAGGTTACTTGAGCGTGCCGATATTTGTTCGCTTAAACGATCCGTTGAGTAGCCTTTTGCTAACCGTCGCTCTCGCATTGGGAACCTTCCAAATCGGACAATTTTTAGGCGTATCGGGCGCGGTGGCCGTGGTCATCACCGGACTTGTTTTTGGCAACCTCGGGCTGCCTCGCAGTTCGTCTGCCTCGGATCGGATTACCTTGCTGAGTTTCTGGGAATACGCTGGTTTTGGCGTCAATACGTTTATTTTCCTGCTGATTGGAATTGAAATTAACCCGCTGACGCTGTGGAGAATTTTGCCATCCATTTTATTGGTCATTCTGGCCTATCAACTGGGACGGATTCTCTCGGTCTATTTGTTATTAGCGGGGCTGCGCTGGTTCGATCGCCCCATTCCGCTACGCTGGCAGCACATTTTGGTTTTAGGGAATATTAAAGGGTCTCTCTCAATGGCCTTAGCTGTTGCGATTCCCTTGACCCTACCAGGACGCGATAACATTATTGCCCTGGTTTTCGGTGCAGTTTTATTCTCCTTGGTCGGACAGGGATTAAGTTTACCGTGGATAGTAAAACGGCTAAAAATTAGCCGTGTTTCTGATGTAATGCAGGAAGCTGGGCAGTTACAGATTCAGTTGATCGCTTCCAAAGCGGCTCAAGATGAGCTAGATAGTTTGCTGAAATCTGGCGTGTTGCCGAAGGCAGTTTACGAGGAGTTGTGGGCATCGTATCAAGCACGAGTAGCACACTCTGAGCGAGAGCTGCGCGATCTATACAATAAACATCGGGCCGGTCAAATAGAGGGCGATCGCAGCGGGCTAGATACGATTCGACGGCGATTGCTTTTAGCAGAAAAAGGAGCCGTTAGCGATGCCCTCCGCAAGCGAATTGTTCCAGAGGATCTGGTTCATCCTTACATCAAAGATTTGGATGAGAAACTTCTAACGTTGGCAGATGACTAGCGCGAATGCCTAGGTAATCAATCATTGGGTGAACTAGCTCTGGACGGGTGACGACGAGGATGGTAGAACCTGCTTCTAGAACAGTATTGCCGTTCGGAATCTCCAGATTGGCGCAGGCATGGCATTGATAACCAATAATCAGCGAACCTGTTGGAAAGCGGGGGTCTTGAGCAATTTGAGCAACGGTGCGACCTGCCACATTGCAATCGCCTGGAACGGGCAGCTTTAGCACCTCGACTTGTCCTTGTTCAAAGTGCATCATCGACTCGATTTGGGGGTATTCAATCGCATTCGCCATTGTTGCGACAGCCAAATCAATAGTGCTGATGATGTGACTGGCTCCGGCAATGCGATAGGCTTCCAGGAATTCGCGCTCGCGCATTCGCACCACAATATGGGAAATGCCATAGCTCCTGGATAAGGTGATCAGCGCTAAATTCAGTGCATCATCCCTGAGTGCTGTAATGACTGCGCTTGCTTGTTTAATTCCGGCTTCCAGAAGAACCGTTGTGCTCACCGCACTGCCTTCAAATGTCATCACTCCGATTTTTTCACGAGCAAAGCGACAGGCAAGCGGGTCGAGATCGATGATTGCAACCGTATGACCGAGTTTTAATAACTGCTGGGCTAAACTCAGCCCCATCATTCCTGCTCCACCAATTAATACGTACATGACTGACTGTCATCCCAACAATGAACATTACAGATCGATCGCTATAAACCTACATAATCTTAGGAACTTTAAAAAACTCCCCATCGCGATCGGGTGCTCCCTCCAAAATACTTTCTCCGTTAGCAAAAGGTTGCAAATCGTCCGATCGCATAATATTGCTAACATCAATCGCCCGAGTAGTCGGCTGTACCTTACTTGTATCCAGTTCTCTCAACTGCTCAAAATAATCCAAAATACCGTTCAGTTGACCAGTAAACTGCTCTTCTTCTTCCGGCGTTAATTCCAATCGGGCTAAATTTGCTACTTTCCGAACTTCTTCTTTGTCAATCATAATATATTGGGAATTGGGAATTAGGAATTGGGAATTGGGAATTGGGAATTGGGAATTGGGAATTGGGAATTGGGAATTGGGAATTGGGAATTGGGAATTGGGA
>NZ_JAUBTX010000073.1:0-25993 GCF_036705185.1 Microcoleus sp. B4-D4
AAACTTATATTGCCGAGGCGCTCTCAAATTCACTCATCTTTCTAAATGCTGTTTTCTGACTTTTTCAGCAAGCCCTATTTAAGATGATTCGGCGGTTGAATACGATGGTAATTTTGGAGGATATTAATAAATGAATCTTGTTTTAGAAGTTGAAGCGCCTCCTTTCCGAGAAGATGCAACAGGTGCTATTCGGGTGGGAAATTCAAGAGTTTTGCTGGAATTGGTGATTCGAGCTTTTCAGGATGGTGCGTCGCCAGAATCTATTGTACAGCGTTATTCAACTCTGTCGTTGTCCGATGTCTATAGTGCGATCGGCTATTATCTCCGACACCAAGAAGCAGTAGAAGCTTATCTCAATTATCGCGAGCAATTAGCAGAGTCTGTCCGTCAGCGTTTGTTAGGCATTCAACCCGATCTGGGCGTTATTCGATCGCGCTTGTTAGCCCAAAAACAATCTTGAGGATTAACTATGCTGCGGCTGTTGAGCGATGAAAATTTTAATGGCGATATTGTTCGAGGGCTTTTCCTGCGTCAGCCAGACCTTGACTTGCTTCGCGTTCAGGATGTTGGTTTGCGAGAAGCTGACGATCCAACAATTCTCAACTGGGCGGCCCAGAACGATCGCATTGTGTTAAGCCATGACCGAGCAACTATGCCCGATTTGGCTTACGAACAGTTGAGGGATAAGGAACAAATGTCAGGTTTGTTTATAATTAACGATCGAATGCCAGTTAGACAGGCTATTGATGAACTTCTGGTGCTGGTTAACTGTAGCGAACAATCGGAGTGGAAAGGAGTTGTTTTGTATCTACCATTGTAACAATTAGCTAGATATTTAAGACTCTTCTGCAACCATTTTAACATACTGTTTTAACACAGGTGGAATCGTGAAAACGGTTTCAGCTTCGCAGCTCAATTTTGCAATTATTCCCCGTCTGTCTAAAGATTGAATTGCTTTAAATAATTCGCGTTGTGATCCTTGACATTTTGCCATCAATTGGGTAAGCAAAACAGGTTCACTTTCATTGCTGATTAGGGCGATCGCCTGTTTTTCTATTTCCGACAAGCGCTGATATTGCTGCTGCAATATCGGTGTCAATTCGTCGCTTGAAAAGACTGGTTGATAGCTTAAATATTGAGATACTCTACTGTTAAATAAGTTGTTAATGGTTTGAGCGACTAATTTTAACCAGAGGGGATTGCCTTGATAAGGCTCAATCAATTCTGGCCATTGTTCTTCATCCAATAAACCTTTATATCTCAGAATTTCGGTTGCGGCTTCACCTAAACCGGTTAACTGCAACAAACATACTGCTGAATTATCGTCGGTGAATGTGAGGATGTCTGATGGAGGTTCCCAACTATTGAGGATTAAGCAGCTATTGTGGGGAATTTCGCCGATGAGTTTAAATAGGGTTCCGTAATTTTCATATCCGGGTTTGTAATTTCCTGCAAGTTGCCCGCTGCAGAGAATTTGCTGTACGTCATCGAGTACGATCAGACATCGATTTTCGCGCAATGTTTCTATCAGTATTGACAATTGAGTATCGATATTGGCGGGAAAGTTAATTTCTGGTTGATTTGAGAGAAATTGAATGAGGTTTTTGAGGGTTGTTTCTAGGGGTGGGGAGGTGCGGAGACTGCGCCAGATGATGCGATCGAACTGAGTTTGAATTTGGGGGATGAGGTGACGGGCGATCGCACTTTTGCCGGTGCCTGCCATGCCTGTGATGGTGAGGAGGCGGCAGTTTTGGCGGGCGATCGAGTTTTCGAGGGCGGTGAGGGGTGAGTTGGGGTAGTTGTAGAAGGTTTTGAGCTCTGGTGCATCTCTTAAATCGAGTCGCGGTTTCTGTTGGGTGTTATCTTCATTTGAGGTTTGTGCAGGCGGTGATTTTTGTTGAGCGTTTGGAGGGTGCAATACGTCAGCACAGACGTGGATGTTACTTTTTTCTACAAAGTTAAAATTGCCAAAATTTGAATTTGAAATTTGATATCTTTCCATTGTCGCTCGAAAGTTTGATTTTTTGACTTTTTCCTCTAATATTTCAGAAAGTAGTTGCCATAACTTTGAGGCAACATTTCTGGTATGGCGTGGAGTACGGTGGGATTCTTTAGCTATTTGGGGGTAAGTTTTACCTTGCCAAGCGCCCCGGACTACTGTCCGTTGGAGATCCTCCAAGCGTTTGCCCGTTTTAGCAAAAACAAGCTTCTCAGCAAATCTCAAAATTTCTTCAGCATCCATTGGCGAGATATTCGTAGGTTGTAGGAATTTTTTATGATTGTATCAGACTTTTTATGACATTTAGTGACACGCATGGCAAAAAATGACAATTTACTATCTGTAGTATTAATCAAAATTCATCAATATTTATGACATTTTATGACAATTACTAACTGGAATTTAGGGGCTGAATTGTGTTGTTATAAATAGATAGTTACCTAAGCTTTTCACACAGGTATAAGTATATGGATGAACTTTGGCAAGAATTTTGCAATGGTATAGCTAATGCTCTAGGAGAGCTTTTCATCAGAACATTATTCACGAAAAATGGGTTTATAGCAATTTCTGTTCTAGGTTTAGGAATCGTGCTTGTTTATTCTTACAATTTGTCCGCTACTGAATCCAAAGCAAAAAGTATTGTAAAATACCAGTGTCGCAATGCCTGGTCTTTTTACTCCAAAAATGGAAGAATGCCTTCTACAGGTAGAGCTTTGGGCAACAACTCTACTTACAAGTTCGGGGTTGTGCGTACACGGTATAGTAATGTATCAATAATAGCCGCCCAGTCTATCAAGTCAGATTTCAGCAATTTTGTTGGCATTGCTTTTGGGCCTACCAGAAATCAAGGTTATTCATGCAAGATATGCAAAAGCGATAGCTATTCTAATAGAAATCTATCACCTGTATCAACCAACGGTGGACTTGGTTGTCCTAATGGATATCGTGAGGTGGAAAGAATCAAGCCGTAGTCTCTAGAAAACGCTAGGCAGAGCCGAAATCACTAACTAGCTAGGTGCGATTGCTTCTTTCCCCTCATCCCCAAGAGACATACCCACGGCTACTGCCAAAGCGATCGCCCTTATTTTCCTGAAGCCCGATCGCCCTTATCCCATCCCCATTAACTCTCTTTCGTATGCGATCGCTAAAAAGTGAGCTCGCCCTTATTCCCAAAAGTGCGATCGCCCTTTCCATGCTCATACTCTTGATTCGGCGGCGGGAATAACTTCAATCAGTCCCGTATGAAAAGCTGTATCGTAGGTCAATGAGATAGCTTATTCCCATTGTTCGAGCTCCTCGAATGGTAGGGGTTCAAAAAAAGCATCACCGAGTTTTCCCCTCAGTAAACCAGGCGTGCGAGGCTGTGGCTGTTCTCGTCCTAATCCGAGGCGAAAGTAGTGAATCAAGTCATAGATTTCTGCAAGTTTGTCTTCGGGAATGTCTTGTAGTTCTTGAACGATCTTCTCAATTAGCATAAATCAAACACTCCGATAGTTGCTGGTTAATCGATCGAGCTACTGCGATCGCCCTTAAGCAGTAACTACTCATACTCTACTTTAGCAGTCAATTAAATCTCCTGCTTCTAATTCTTGCCATTCTCTATCTTCCCGGTAATGTTGCAACATTGCCTCAGCTTGTTTTGCTAGAATACTTCGCCTCTCTTCTAGCGGCAATTGCATAAATTCTCGGCGGCTGGGATAGTCGGCTAGTGTTGGTATTTTCAAACCTATATCAATATCTAATGGCTGTGCTTTACCTTCCAAAATTTCTTGTTTGGCGCGTTTTGCAGCCACAATCAGCGATTGTTCTGTATTCTGAAAAGATACATTCCACTGTTCTTCATCCCTCAAGTCTTCAAGATATTCTCGCAAATGTTCAACAACTCTATCTTGAAGAGTTTCCGGCAAAGATTCCATCATTTTGACCAAAGTGGCGATTCCCTACGGGATAGCTACGCACGCGCGCCCTTGATGAGATAGCTTTATCCTCCTAATAAATCAAGTTTTTATTTAGCATATTTGATGAGCTTATTCTCAATTGTAAGCCCGATCGCCCGCCCGGCCCCACCAATACCTCCAGACTTGCTACCCTAAAGATAGTTAGATTTAATCAACAAGCAATTATGAGCGGTACAGTTACATCCCCCAACAACCTCAACCAGCAGCGGCCACTCGCCACCCCATCCGCTGACACTTCGAGTTCCCTGCTGGGCGACTTCATCCAAGAAACCCTCGCCTTAACCAAACGCCTGTTTATTCAATTGCAGCGCCGCCCCTCGACGCTAGTTGCAGGTATTATTCAGCCGCTGATGTGGTTGGTTTTATTCGGAGCTCTGTTTAAAAATGCACCCGCCGGCTTGTTCGGCGAAAGCCAGAATTACGGACAATTTCTCGGCGCAGGCGTGATTGTTTTTACTGCATTTGCAGGGGCGCTGAATGCCGGTTTGCCGATCATGTTCGATCGCGAATTCGGATTTCTCAACCGCCTGTTAGTCGCGCCCCTAGCTTCCAGATTCTCGATCGTCCTAGCTTCGGCTATTTTCATCGTCACCCTCAGCTTTATCCAAACAGGCGCAATCGTTACGGCGGGAGCATTTTTGGGTTCGGGATTCCCCGGAATGGCCGGACTCGGGGCGATCGCCCTAATAGTCCTGCTGTTAGTTTTGGGAGTCACCGGCATCAGTCTCGGTTTAGCCTTCGCCCTCCCCGGCCACGTAGAATTAATCGCAGTTATTTTTGTTACCAACCTGCCCCTATTATTTGCCAGCACCGCCCTCGCGCCGCTGTCGTTTATGCCAGAGTGGCTGCAAGTTGTCGTCACTCTCAATCCTCTGAGTTACGCGATCGAACCCATCCGCTATTTGTACCTGCACAGCGATTGGTCGCTAGCTAGCGTCGTCATGCACGCTCCTTGGGGTAATGTTACCTTTGGAGGAGCGCTGTTAGTCTTGCTAGCCTTTGATGTCGTAGCGCTGCTGAGCATTCAACCCCTGCTGCGCCGCCGGTTTGCTTAGGGCTCACGGCGGTTGAAACCGCGTCTACAAAAACCAAGTCCGCCTCCGCGGACTGAAAAAAATAACGTAATTTCAACTGCCTGGTCTTCTTCAACCCGCGCACCATCCGGGTTTTGTCTGTGTAGACGCGGTTTCAACCGCCGTCTTCGTTTATTAGCTGTCAGTCAGAATATTGTTGAGATACAATTGTTTTTTTGAAAGTTGAACTAATAAATTATGAACACCAAAACTTCTAAATCCGCCAAAGCGATGATTCAAATTGCCGCCAGCGCGATCGCCACCTGTGCTATTTTATCGCCTCAAGCAACCTTCGCTCAAGCCAGCAATTTAAATAATAATAACGCCCAACCACTGCAAGACTTTCAAACTCAAGACAACACCGACCCTTTTTCCGGCCGCAGCAGTGGCAGCGGAATATTTGATTTAATTCACAGATCCCGATTGGGAGGCGGCCGCAGCATGGAAGAATTCAATACCGAACAGCGCCAAAATTTGAACGATGCCGCCACAGAATTTCGGAACAAACAGCGCCAACTACTGGAAAAACCAACAGCACCTACACCAGGGGCGATCGCACCTACAGAAATTACCGCCCCCGCCCCTTAAATTGATTTCTTAGTCCGCGTAGGCGGACTTCGTTTATGTAGCAGCGGTTTAAACCGCCGAAATTAGTCTTAATTTCTTAGTCCCCCTCTGCTCGGACTTCGTTTATGTAGCAGCGGTTTAAACCGCCCAAATTAGTCGTTATAGCAGCAGTTTAAACCGCCAAAATTAGTCTTAATTTCTTAGTCCCCCTCTGCTCGGACTTCGTTTATGTAGCAGCGGTTTAAACCGCCCAAATTAATCTTAATTTCTTAGTCCCCCTCTGCTCGGACTTCGTTAGTGTAGCAGCGGTTTAAACCGCCCAAATTAGTCGTTATAGCAGCAGTTTAAACCGCCCAAATTAGTCATTCTAGCTTAATTAACAAATCCCCCAAACACCGCCATACCGTAATACTTCCAAGGAACCGCTACAGTTTCAAATCCCGCATTTGCCAGCATTTCCAATTGTGCCGCAAGTGTAGCTAGGCGATCGGGATTAGAATACCCGTAAGAAACACTCGTCCCCACCTTTGCCCGAATTTGTGCTAAAGTTTCCCCCTGACTTAGCGCCCAATCTTCCCGCGCCACTCCGTAAATATCCTTCATTGCTGACGATTCTGCCACCACAGGATCGGCATTCCAAAAACAACCGCCAACAGTTAAACTTTCGCCAATCCGTTGAAACAATTTCAGCTTCATCTCATCCTCAAGATGGTGAATTGCCAGAGATGAAATGCCAGCATTAAACTTATCGCCCAAACCTGAAAAATTTGGATTGTTCGCCCATTCTCCAAAATCCAATTCTATCCCAGTCCACCGGGCTGCATATCCTGCCGACTCTATTTTGGCGCGGGCAAAATCCAACATTCGCGGCGAATAATCCACAGCAACAATTTCCGCAGACGGGTAGCGTTGCAGAACTTTTAAACTCAGTTCCCCCGTACCGCAGCCGAGTTCTAAAATCCGCTGGTTTGTGTTAGCAATGCAGGCTACTAATACATCCAGCATTTCGTCATATTTCGGTAAAAGCCGCCGAATGCCAGTATCAAAATCCGCAGTATTGACGAAAACTTCTCCCGGAAAAATTTCCTTGTTAGTAGGTGAGACAGTAGAGTCAGAATTCACGATCGCCAACCATAGACTACAATTGCTATCCTAACCGAGATAGAACAAAAAATGCGTGAACTAGGGACACGGTACTGCCTTGTGCTTACTCGATCATCTGTACTTCACTCAACAGAAAACCACTATCAAGTTATGCGTATTCTTACGGATAAGCGAAACACTCGCGGTAAACAATAATTAACCATCCTTTGCACTCAGAGAGTCTGGCTTTACACCTGACACCAGCAAAACACTCTGAACAAGCAGTGTTATGTTAGTAGTGCATAAAATCAAATCAAGCTTAAACCTCACACTTGAGGATACCATGCGCCAGTTGATTTCTCGCATTCGGGCTGCCATCAGCCAATTAATTTACAAGCGAATTCTGCTTGCGGTGACAATTTTATTTTGTGTAGGTGTAGGAGTAGCGATGGCACATATGTCTCGTCTTTCCTCAACCCTAATCGAATCGCAAGCCCTCCAAAATGCCACCCTCTACGCCCAAGCTATTAAAGAAGCACGCACCCTTTACAGTTCCGATGTTGTCAATCCTCTAAACACCGCTAAAGCAATTAACTTTACCCACGACTACAACCCGACAAAAATAACAGTTCCCGTACCTGCCACCTTCTTAATAGAACTCGGCAACAATATCACAAAGAAAAATCCCGAAGTATCAGTTCGTCTCTACAGCGACTACCCGTTTCCCTGGCGGCGAAAAGAAGGCGGAGTCCGAGACGACTTTGAACGGCAAGCTATTACCTATTTGATGAAAAATCCGACACAAAAATTTTTCCGACGTGAGGATTTTCACAGCAAGCCAGCATTTCGATATGCCGAGGCAGATATTCTAACTCCTAGCTGCGTTAGCTGTCACAACACTAACTCCTTCAGTCCCAAAAAAGACTGGAAAGTGGGAGATGTACGGGGGATATTAGAAATTACTCAACCTCTCGATACCATCACTAAAAATACTCGCAGCGAACTGAAATACCTGTTTTTACTGTTAGCAGGACTTTCAGTTTTAGGGGTGACAGGATTAACTTTATCTATCAGCAGGTTGCGCCAAAATGCTAAACAATTAGAACAGCGCGTCAGGGAACGCACGGCACAATTGCAAGAAACTAATGTAGAATTGGTAAAAGAACAGGAAAAGTGCGATCGCCTGCTGCTCAATATTTTACCCGAATCCATTGCAGCTAAGCTAAAAAACGGTCAAAGCAGTATCGCTGACGGCTTCGCAGAAGTCACGATTTTATTTGCGGATATCGTAGGCTTTACCGTGCTTTCAGCACAAATATCTCCCGAAGAATTGCTCGATTTTCTCAACGAAATTTTTTCAGCCTTCGATGGGCTGACGGAAAAATACGGATTGGAAAAAATCAAAACAATTGGAGATGCTTACATGGTAGTCGGAGGTTTGCCAAATCCCAGCACCAACCACGCCGAAAACATTGCAGAAATGGCCTTAGATATGCAGGAGGAACTAGCAAAATTTAATGTCAAACATCATGCAGAAATTAACATTCGCATCGGCATCAATACCGGGCCTGCTATTGCGGGAGTTATTGGCACCAAAAAATTCATTTACGACCTCTGGGGCGATGCCGTCAATACAGCAGCCCGCATGGAATCCCACGGGATTGCCGGCGCGATTCAAGTCACACAATCAACTTACGATATCTTGCAAAATAAGTACCTGTTTGAAGACAGAGGAATTATCTCCATCAAAGGCAAGGGCGATATGAATACTTATCTGCTTGCAGGCAGGTTAGTCAGCGCAATTTTGGTTTAATTTGTTTATTATATTATTCAGGGGCTAGCCAATACGCTTGGGATCAGAAGACCGGGCGGTTGAAACCGCTTCTACACAAGCAAAACCCGGATGGTGCGCGGGTTGAAGAGCGGGCGATTAAAATTACGTTATCTTCTTTCTTCAGTCCGCGGAGGCGGACTTCGTTTGTGTAAACCTGGTTTCAACCGCCGTCTTATCTTCGTCGAAAAACCCAAAATTTATGGCGATAAACCGGGTTTGTTTTCCTATATCCTAAATTAGCCATTGGCAGAATACTAAATTTTATGTTAGCGCGCATTTTATCATTTTTGGATTTTTTCAAATCTCGTTTGTCCAGACAAATAGCTTTGTGGGTATTTGCTAGCATTCTTGTCATAGAGGGAATTATTTTAGTCCCCTCTTATTTTCGGCGCGAAAATGAACTTTTAACTCAACTAGAACAGCTATCTCGGACAACTGTTGATTCCCTCGAATTTTTGCTAGCACAAGATATTTCCGATCGCACTTTGTTTCAAGAAGAAGTAAAAAATATTACTAAGGATTCTCAAGTAGTCTTAGGACTATCTATTTATCAAGCTAACGGTCAGCTAATATATACACTTGGCGAACCACCAGAAATCAGTTTAAAGCAACTAAAAAAAGCTCGTATAGTTCACCATCACAATTTCGATGGCAAGCGCTACGATATTGCTTGGACGGAGCGACATTTGGGAGGAGATTACATCTTAATTGTTCGCCACGATGCGTCCACCGTTCAACCGGAACTCTACGCATTTATCGGGCGGATTGCGGTTCTAGTCATCATTATATCAGCCTTTGTCACTTCGGTGACTATGTTCTTTTTAGGGGTGACAGTAATTGCACCTATTTTGAGATTGCGCGATGACTTGATCGCTGCCGGAGACGCTTTGAGCAAAGATCGAGAAAAACCTGATTTCTACTCTCTATCTGTCAAGCGCGATGACGAGTTGGGAGAAGTCATGGTCGCTTTTAATCAAATGTTTCACCGAGTATACCAGGAAATTGCACAGCGGAAACAAGCTGAGGAAATATTGCGCGCCGAACAAGAAAAGTCGGAACGTTTATTACTAAATATATTACCCGTAATGATTGCCGATCGCCTAAAACAAGGCCAGATAAATATTGCAGACGGATTTGCCGAGGTGACGGTACTATTTGCCGATATTGTAGGCTTTACCGAAATATCCTCGCGCACGTCTCCTGAAGAATTAGTCAAATTGCTTAACAAAATATTTTCAGCTTTCGATTGTTTGAGCGACAAATACGGCTTAGAAAAAATTAAGACCATCGGCGACAATTATATGGTAGCAGGTGGTTTGCCACTGCCCTGTACAAATCACGCAGAATCTATTGCGGAAATGGCCCTAGAAATGCAGCAAGAAATTATGAAATTCCGCGACGAATGCGGTAAACCTCTTAATATCCGCATTGGCATTAATACTGGGCCTGTTGTGGCAGGTGTCATCGGCACTAAAAAGTTTATTTACGATTTGTGGGGAGATGCTGTGAATACAGCAAGCCGCATGGAGTCTCAGGGACTTCCTGGTAAAATTCAAGTTAGCAGCTCAACTTATGAGTTGCTGTGCGATAAGTATTTGTTGGAAAAGCGCGGTAAAATTAATGTTAAAGGTAAAGGGGCAATGACGACTTATTTGCTTAAGGGCAGAAAATTGTAACTGTCGCCCGCAGGCGGTATGGCTGGAAAGGTTGCAGCCCAGCTATTTCCAACAAACTAATTTTTTTTAACGAACCGCGAAGACGCAAAGGACGCTAAGGAAGAGAAGAAGGAAGAAGGAAGAAAAAGCTTACTCGTTTACTAGTTTACTCGTTCCCAGGCTCTGCCTGGTAACGCATATCCGGAGGCTCTGCCTCCTTTTTTCCAGCCGAGGAGGAGCGGAGGAACCAGTTATATTAAAATGCAATTTGATATTAGTTACAGGCGCAAAAATGACGATAAATCCAGAACATCACTCTTCGAGTTCACCGATTTGGCAGCCCTTCACGCAAATGAAAACTGCTCCTGCGCCGCTGAAGGTGGTTCGCGGTAAAGGAGCGCTGCTGGAATTAGAAGACGGGCGGCAAATTCTCGACTGTATTTCTAGTTGGTGGGTGACGATTCACGGACACAGCCATCCGGTTCTGGCTGAGGCTCTTTACGCACAAGCTCAAACTTTAGAACACGTAATTTTTGCGGGATTTACTCACGAACCCGCCCAGAAACTTGCTGATAAATTGATAAGTCACACGCCTGATTCTTTGACGCGAATCTTTTTTTCGGATAACGGTTCGACTGCTGTTGAAGTTGCTCTGAAAATGGCTTTTCAATATTGGCTAAATGTCGGAGAAACTAACCGCACTAGCTTTATTAGTTTTGAGGGAGGTTATCATGGCGATACTGTGGGCGCGATGTCTGCTGGCAGAAGTTCGCTGTGGTGGGAGCCTTTTGCGCCTTTAATGTTTCCTGGGGATGTTGTGCCTTTTCCTGCGACTTTTGACGGGGATGCGGAGGTGGAAAGCAAGGAGGCGGAGAGTTTGGAGAAGTTGGAGTTTTTGTTGCAGCAGGGTGGCTGTGCGGGAATTTTTATTGAGCCTTTGGTGCAAGGTGCTGGGGGAATGCGAATGTGCCGCCCTGAGTTTTTGCGGGCGATCGCACAAATGGCCCGTCAGTATAATGTATTGTTGATTTACGATGAAGTGATGACTGGTTTTGGCCGCACGGGCGAACTGTTTGCCTCGGTTAAATCGGGAACTGCACCGGATATCATGTGTTTGTCTAAGGGATTGTCTGGTGGCTGCTTGCCACTTTCTGTCACAATGGCTTCGGAGGATATTTATCAAGCTTTCTGGCGAGATGAATCGGACAAAGCTTTTTATCACGGTCATTCTTACACTGGAAATCCTTTAGCTTGTGCGGTGGGTGTAGCATCTTTGGAGCTTTTGGAGCAAAACCCAAATGTGTACCAAGGGATGGAAAAACTCCACCGCAAATACCTGAATCAATGGCTGAGAAATCATCCTAAACTCGAACGGATTCGGACTTGCGGCACCATTGCAGCAATGGATGTCAAAACCGAAAGCAGTTCCGGTTATTTTAATGACATCGCTCCTATGTTGAAAGCCAGATTTCTCGAAGCGGGCTTTTTGCTCCGCCCCTTGGGAAATACGCTTTACTTGATGCCTCCCTACTGCATTTCTCCTGATGAATTAGAATCGATTTATCGGGTGATTCGTCAGGTTTTGGATACTTTGTAAACTCTTTAATTTTAGTGATGAATTTACCCAATTGGAACGATTTGGCTGATGACGCGCTGGCGGGCAAATGTATCTCTCGCGAGCAATCTTTAGCCGTATTGCGTGCACCGGATGAGGTTTTGCTGGAACAACTAAACGCAGCTTATCGGGTGCGCCGCCATTACTGGGGAAACCGCGTCAGATTGCACTATTTGTTAAACGCTCAAAGCGGCCTTTGTCCTGAAGATTGCCATTATTGTTCTCAGTCCAAAATATCGACTGCGGAAATTGAAAAATATCCGCTTTTAGCTAAGGAAAAAATTCTGGAGGCGGCCGGGCGCGCGGCAGATTTAAAAGCTGGTACGTTTTGTTTGGTAATTTCTGGCCGCCAACCCAACGCATCTACTTTCGATCGCGTTTTGGATGCTGTCGAGACTGTGAAGGCAAATTATAACCTAAAAATTTGCGCTTGTTTGGGATTGTTGAGCGAGGAACAAACTCACCGTTTGGCTAAAGCTGGAGTCGATCGCGTAAATCACAATCTCAATACTTCCGAATCATATCATACGGACATCTGCACGACTCACACTTTTGGCGATCGGGTCGAAACCGTCGAACACGTCAAAGCAGCGGGAATCACCACTTGTTCCGGCGGAATTTTGGGGATGGGCGAATCGGATGATGATGCGATAGACTTAGCGCTTTCGCTTCGCAAGTTGGGCGTTACTAGCGTGCCGGTCAACTTTTTCATTCCGATTCCCGGCACGCCATTTGCAGGTTTAAACACATTAAATCCCCGCCAATGTTTGCGGATTCTCTGTTTGTTCCGATTTTTGCTTCCCAGCCAAGAAATTCGGATTGCTGGGGGACGAGAAGTGCATTTGCGATCGCTGCAACCTCTCGGACTCTACCCCGCCAATTCTATCTTTGTGGGCGATTATCTGACAACTCCCGGACAAGCGGCAAATCAAGATTGGGATATGATTCGAGATGCAGGATTTGCGATCGAATCTCCCGAAGGTTCTCTCTTAGAAGTTGATTCAGCAGTTACCAAATCCGAACAAAAAACCCTGGTTGTTTAACTCTTATAGCAGTTTTCAATCGGATCAAATAGAGTAGGAAACGGCAGATTAAATAGAATAGGACACGGCAGTGCCGTGTCCCTACGGTTGAGATTCTTCAATCTCAAATCTCAAATAATACCAGAGGGGGAAATTGTGGACAAACGCGAAGAAATTACGATCGCAGAATACCAGCTAACTGCCGAATCTTTCCGAGAAGGAACTTGGCATCACGACGTATCCCAAAATCGCGACGCACTGACCGCTGCCATGCCCCGCAATCCCGGTAAAATCCTCGATATAGGATGCGGGCCAGGACGAGATTTAGTAGCGTTCAAAAGCCAAGGACACACAGTTGTAGGCTTAGATGCAACCCCGGCTTTTGTAGAAATAGCAAAAAAGTTATCCGGCTGCGAAGTTTGGCAGCAATCTTTTCTGAATCTCGACTTGCCAAAGGCAGAATTTGACGGTATTTTTGCCAATGCTTCCCTGATTCACGTTCCCAGCGATAAAATGGTGAAAGTGCTCGAAGATTTGCAAAAAGCCTTAGTTGTGGGCGGTGCAATTGTCATGTCAATGTGCCGGGGAAATTGGGAAGGCTACGACGAGCGACCGACGGGAAAACGCTATACTGCAGGATGGGAATACGAAACTTTAGCACCTTGTTTAGAACAAGCAGGATTTGCAATATTCAACCACTACTACCGCCCCCCCGGCTTACCGCGCGAAGCTCAATCTTGGGTAGTAATCGTCGGCAAAAAAATCTAACGCAAATAGGAAATTGCCAATCTTTCCCCTCTCTTCCTCTGCGCCCTCTGCGCCCTCTGCGGTAAAAAAAAACTAATTCAAAAAATTACAGAAGATTGTTGTATACTATTCCAAAGTCAAAAAAATCAACTTCTGCACAAATTAAAACAAAATTAATATGACAGATAAATCCCACATCTTTTTAGCAGGTGCTAGTCGAGGCGTAGGCCTAGAAATCGCGAAATGTCTCGTAGCACAAAATATGCAAGTAACTGCACTTTTGCGATCGCCCGAAACGCGCACTGAATTAGAAGCAATGGGCATCAAAGTCATGACTGGCGACGCTTTGGACGCTGCGGATGTCGAAGCAGCAATGGCTTGCGGCGAACCAATTCAGGCCGTAATTAGCACCGTTGGCGGATTGCCAAAAGATGGGGAAAGAGCAGATTATTTGGGCAACAAAAACTTGATTGATGCTGCCGTCAAAGCAGGCGTGAAAAAATTTATTTTAGTTTCGTCGATCGGTAGCGGTAACACTGCCGCTGCTTTGCCGCCGCAAGCTTTAGAAACTTTGCGCCCGGTGTTAATTGAAAAGGAAAAAGCGGAAAATCATTTGATAGCAAGCGGGATGATTTATACTGTGATTCGTCCGGGCGGATTGAAATCGGAACCTGCGACGGGGAACGGTGTTTTAACGGAAGATTGTCGGGTGGCAGGAACGATTCACCGGGCGGATGTAGCAGATTTAGTTTGTCGGTGTTTAGTTTCTGATGCTGCTAACAATAAGGTTTTGTCGGCGGTAGACAAGCAAATGGTTTACGGCAATTTAGAATATGAGGTATTAGGTTTGAAATAAAAAGGCTATTAGTTCGTAATGCGGACTTTAGTCCGCAAATTGGAGCGGATTAAAGTCCGCACGCGCGATCGAACTGTTTTTGCGATCGCACGACCGGATATGATATTGTCTACGATCGCCCGAAGGGTTGAATCAACAAACGCCCGTTAGCGAAGCCCTGGAAGAGGATCGCCCAATCCAACACCAAACGCGCGATCGCAAACAATACCACGCTCTCCACCGCACCAACCGCAAACGGCAATAACTCCTGCAAACCCGGTATTTCCCCCGCCTCAAAAGAAAATCCCGCATCCAACTGTCCAAAAGCCCGCACCAGCCCAAAAGCCAACACCACACCAGATTTAAGGTGCGGGTTAGTATCGCAGCGGATAGCGTAGCGGTAGGTAACGCCGAACAAGAAACCGCCCAAAAGCACCATCACTCCTCTGAAGGCAAAATTTAGGTCAACGGCCATTACCTGCAAGCTCGACAGAGAATCCCACCAACGGGCTAGGATTAAGCTGTTAACCAGGGCGATCGCCCCAAAACCAAAAAAACAAGACAAAGCAGCAACAGTCCCTGCTTTCAAAGATTCTACCCGTTCAGCGAAACTAAAATTTGACGAGTCCTTCACAACACCCTCATTTCAAAAATGGCTCAAATTGACTTATCATCAGAAAATTGGGTAGAAACCCCGTCCTTTTAGGACGGCTTTATATTACAATATAATTGGTCAATGACCCACTCGCGACTATGTGAACATAAACCCTAATTAATAAGTTTGCGACAACCGCAACGGGAAAGAAAAATAGGTAGACCGGGAAAAGAGGATAGGGCAATGGTAAACATCCCTAGAATCAAAAGTACGAAGAATTCCGTTTGGTATTCGACACGTAAAAACCGCAGGGCTTGCGGGGTTAGTCTGTGGAGCGAACATAAGACCAAATCTCTTTGAGGGTGGAGGCAGTTGCATTCGAAGCAGAAATTCAAATCGTGAGGTTTGGGAATCCCCGTACCGACCGGGCGGGGTGGATGTCAAAAGGGTTGAAGTCACTTTGTACAGTTAGTTCAATAAATAGCTATGGATATTTTGTCACTCGGTTGGGTTTCGGTGCTAGTTCTGTTCTCCTTCTCAATTTCAATGGTAATTTGGGGCCGCAACGGTTTCTAGATTCCAGATGCAGACGGCGGTTGGAACCGCGTCTGCACCTAGAAATGCTCGCCTTTTCCGCCCTAGGCATTAACCGCAAATCTATCTCAAGACAGATACAGACTCAACTTTAAAATTCTATGTTGGTAATTGTAGAGTTTATATAAAAAATCATGAACATTGAAAACAGAGTGGAAGCTACAGCTAAAAATATTGAAGGCAAAATCCAAGAAGCTGTGAGCGAAGTTACAGGGGATCAAAAAGATAAATTAGAGGGTCAAGCCAAGCAGGACCAAGCCTCAGCAATGCACCTGAAAGAAGACCTCAAAGATAAAGCAAAAGAGATTGTAGATAAGGCTTAGTCACAGTATTTGCTAAATTTTTCCTGCCTACTCAATCCAGCAAACAATATGTTTGCTGGCTTTTTTTGTTGGCGCAAACTTGTAGGACTGGTGAAGGGGCATTGGTGTCAACAAACAGGTCAAACCATTGATAAATCTCGCTTTTAGCTGAGGCCAGATCCCCCTAAATCCCCCTTAAGAAGGGGGACTTTGAGAAGAATCTTGTCCCGGCGACTATGTGGGGGTGACGGGAGACGCAAGATGCTCTTCCCCAACTGTGATGGGGGTGACGGGAGACGCAAAATGCTCTTGTCCCCCCCTTCTTAAGGGGGGTTAGGCAGGGTGGATTAATTGTCATCCTAGAAATAGGTACGTAATTGGGCTTTAGCCCTCTTTAGACGTATATATAAAGAGGGCTAAAGCCCAACTACGTACCTTTATTAATATAACACTTGCGTCCCAGACGCGAGCTTTGAGCGGTGCTTTCTGTCGTTTCAGATTTCTTCTCCCCACAATAAAACCACCCTGCTTCTTAAGGGGGGTTAGGGGGGATCTGGCCTAATAGTCAAACAGTAGACCGCTACTACATAAGACGTGTTTGTTGACACAAATGTCAGGGGAACACCTCGCGACACCAAGAAACTAACACACCCGCCAAGTCCCTCAAAATCGCTGCCAATAAAAAAGCTAGGGATATCAATCCCTAGCTCGAAACATCGCACAATTAGTTTTTAGAGTTGGCGCGGGCGATCGCTTTTTCCAAACCCACCTTACCCGCTGCCACCTAAATTAAATCAGCACAATATCAGTCACCGTCAATCTTTGTCTGCCGTTGAAGTTTGCCAGTGTAACGGCTGCCTGCGGTCCTGAACCGTCAGGGTCGTACAGCAAGCGACTCGTGTTGTCGTTTGCGTCCAGTCGATTTTCAAAGATCACGAGTGGTTGTGCCCCATTTAGCCCGCCCTGACCGTTGTACACCCCGCGGTCAATCGATAAGAACTCGTTGGAATCGGGTATGCTTGGCTGATTGACACCACTAAAGCCGAAGCCACCGCTATTCAAGACTATCTTGTCTACGCCGGCAGTAAAATCACCGATCTGGTCTGCGTTAGTACCGCTGAAGCCCTCGGTGCCGTTCTGGTAGTAGAAGCTGTCACTGCCGAAGCCGCCAATCAGCGTGTCTGCACCGGGCCCGCCGCCGAGAGAGTCGTTGCCGTCTCCTCCGATCAAATAGTCGTCTCCAAAGCCGCCCAACAGCGTGTCGTTTCCACCACCAGCATTTAAGGTATCGTTCCCGTCAATTCCTGCGGTAACAAGATTGGTGGGGCCGCCGAACAGGATGTCGTCGCCGGAACCGGTAGTAATCACATCAGTGCCGTTGCCGCCGGTGATGAAGTTGCTGCCTAAGTTATCGGTAATGACGTTTGGGGCTGTTTGGGCAGGGATAAAGTTGACATTGGCAGCGTAGGATATGGTGTCGTTACCGCCAAACGAGCCAATTAATTGATCGCCCGTGGTGCCAAAAATGATGTTGTCATTTCCTTCACCGCCGTTCATGAAGTTGCGGATGGCACCGGGGCTGCTGTTGCCCTTTAAGACATCATTGCCCAGGCCGCCGTCGAGAGTAATCAGCGGAGCATTAGTACCGGCAGAAGAAGCATCGATCGTATCGTCGCCATCTGCACCGAAGGCTTGAGTAAAGAAGCCGCTCAAGCTGTCATTGCCACCGCCGCCGATCATTGTGTCAGTCGAAAAAGCTGCCACGATGGTATCGTTGCCCTCGCCGCCGTCGAGCAAGTTCCGACCCGCAAAGCCGGGAAATGAACTGGAGGCGCCTTGGCTCGAAAGCACACCAGGCCTCAGCTCCGAGGTGATGATGTCGTCGCCTGCCCCTCCCAAGGCGGTATCCTGCGTGGCAAAAACCCTGATCCTGTCGTTGCCGTCGCCGCCGTCAAAGAAGTTTCTGCCGCTGCCAAAGTCCCCGATCCCGCCGTAGAGGGAATCGTTGCCCCCACCGCCGAGCAAGGTCGTTCTCTCAATGCCGATCGTGATGACGCTCGAAGCAAACGGGCTTGTTTGGGTAGTGTTGGTAATAACTAAAGTATCGTTGTCAAGATCGCCGGACAAGTAGCTGCTGCTGGCCACACCATACAGTGTGTCGTTCTCTTTACCGCCGAAGAGGCTGTCTCTCTGATTGATACCTACAACCAAATCGTCGCCTAAGTCGCCCCGCAAGTAGTTGCTGCCTTCGTTGCCAGCGAAGCCAATAGCCAAGCCACCGGGTAAAGAAAGGTTGTTGCCACCACCGGCGGTGAAAAAGCCGATCGCGTCATTGCCCTTGCCGCCGTAGAGCGAGTCTCTTCTCTGCGCTCCTCCCAAGATCGTATCCGCGTCCTCATTACCAAATATGAGGTTCGCTTCGACAGTACCTTGCAGGAAGTCTTCTCCGGCACCGCCGTACAGGGTAGCGCGGGCTTCAGCAACTATGGTGTCTGAGCCTCCGTCGCCAAACAGCAAGGCGGGAGTGCGCTGGGATCTGATGGAATCTTCGTCTTCGCCGCCGTATATGGTATCGTTCGGGCCGACGGAAACCAAGGTATCGTTATCGCCTTGACCAAATATTAAACTGCCGCCGAGGGTGGAAGTTCTTACGAAATCCGCTCCGGCTCCGGCGAATATTGTATCGGGCCCTAGTCCGGGAAGGTTTAAATCTAATTGATTAGGATCGTCACTTAAAGTTGTCATACAGCTTCACTCCTCATACTTGTTGGTCATCGCTTTCGCGACTACAGACACTGCCTAGAACACCGAATGTTTGGATGCCGCTGTAGTTTAACCTGTTTGCCAGCCGCAAGTCTAGCCTACTGGCGTTAACCATGTCTAGACTTTCTCCCTCCCCGACTTTTTGCTTGTAAGCTTTTATTTTCAATGTCTTCACCCTTGAATAATCCTTGTGGGCTGTCTCTGATGCTCACGCTCAAGAAGACGCACCTCATTTTATTAATGTTCCATTCTGGATTTGCGGTCGGGGATCGCCTCCAGGGAAGGAAATTCAAGATTAAGATAGGTCGATCGCTGCGATCGCCAGACAATGAAAAGTCAGGGATTGGTTACTTAGTAACAAGGCTTTGTGGCAATTTCCGGTTTTTCAGGCAGGGCCGTTTTTAAATCAATACGGTTTCATTAAGATCGCTCCTTAGCTTGTTCCCTAGCTTCCGTTCAAAATGGGGTGACAAGAGTTTTCTCTTGCTTCCCCTTTTTTTTGGGGAGTAGGTGTCGAGTAGGGAGTTCTTTGGAAACAAACCCTGTTAACTCAAGCGTATTGGCTTTTAAATAACTGGCGCGGAGTTCAATCCGAGCCACTTTGGGGTTTAAAAGTCTACACCCCGTTTGAATTCTACGCCCCGATCGCCGTAGTGTTTGTGACAGTATACCTCGGAGTGTACGCTTGCCAAGTCATGGTCAGCGTGGGGTTTGTGACAGCGCCCGGTGATAATGATTTCAGTATCGCGGGGCTTCTGCAGCAGGGCTTGGACGATCGGCTCTACCGACAGCAGTTCTAAGTCTACTGTGGGATTGAGTTCGTCGAGAACGATAGTTTTATACTAGCCGCTGGCGATCGCCATTGTAGCAATTTCCCAGCCGCGTTCTGCTTCTATGCAGTCTAGCTCTTGCTGTTGTCCCCGCCAAACTATAGCATCTGCGCCGCACCGCTGGCGATCTACTAACGGCGGCTAACTTGGCCGTACCGCTGGCGATCGCCGCATCTTCTGTTATTTGAGTCTTTCTCGGGGTGGGTACTGGGGTGGGTACTTCGATCGCGCGCCTTGAATGTTGAATGTTTCCATTGTGCAGGCGGATCTCAAAAGATTATAGGATAAGTGCTAAACCACCTGATGTTCAAAAGGGCTATCGATCGAAGGATCTTGAGGGCTAAGACCAGCAGCTCTTGATGATTCCGCTGGTGCTGTACAATTAAAATCTCACCTGGGATGATATACCTGAAAGCTTATGATTGCAAATGTTTTCCCATTTCGGATTGTTTTGGTGCAAGTTTTAATTATATTTTTGGCGATCGCGATCGAATCGTGGTTTCTGCAAAAACTACTGAAACTCGGCCCCAAAACCAGCGTTGAATATACAGCCATCCTCAATCTCGCTTGCACTTGCGTAGGTTGGTTAGTTTTCTTCGGCATAGAAAGCATTCTTCCCAAAGATTTGCGGGAAGAGCTAATCGGTTATATGTTATTAGGCGGAAATCCGAGTCTTTACCCTACCCTAACTATGATTGCCGTATTATTATTGGCGATCACTTTTTTAGCAAAATGGCAGAGTTTACAAATTATAGAAAACTGGGTTTTAGGTAACAAAAAAGCTTCCAAACCTCAGTTTTTAGGGCCGCCGACTCTCACCCGCCGTCCTCTCAAAAAAACTTTTCAAGTAACTACCCAGTTTGGAGCAGTTTTAATCGCCCATACTGTTAGCAATTTCGTTATTTTAACAGTGTTGTTTGTGGAAAGCGTCAATAATTGAAATATATGATGAAGCAATTTTTGGATGTCACTCAGCAACTCGCTAAGCTGAGGAGCAGCGTTTGGGAAACTAATAAAAAAGTCCAAAAGGCGATAATGCCGCCTAGAGTTGTCCACTGGAAGACTCCTTTACTGCTCAGCATCTTTTTAGGTTTGCTGGCAGTGGCGGCAGTCACTGACTTGCGGACGAGAACTCTGATGTTTGATATGAGCTGGTTGTTGTTTGCACTTTCAATGGGTTTGCTGACCAGCCAGAAACCTTTTATAATTAAAGGAGTAAGTCTGAGTCCGTGGGTGACAAGCATCATAATTGGTCTGTGGTTGCTGATAAGATTGCCGTCGGACAAGAAGGAAATAGCATGGATAGCCGGCCCAATTATAGCAGTAGTAGTTCTGGCAATAATCAGGGTTTGGAAGAGCGATTCAAAACGGGAAAGTATCAGAGAGTTGATGCGCCCTCAGTTTTTGATGATTACTCTAATTCATGTAACATTTTCCTGTTGGTTTACATTTCATTTTTTAGTTCAAAGTTGGATACAACAGTATCCGAGCATTTTATCGCAGGATTTGAGAAAAAGCGATTATGTGGTGACATTTCAACAGCCAACAATTAATCGTTCCCGAGGAGTTGTCATCCTCAATGCAATGGAGCGATACCTAAAAAATGAAGCCCGCACCAAACCGTGGCCGCAGGTTGAACAAATGTTAATAGATATTGACAATGAGCGATTTTTTCTCAAAAATAAAGCATTAGGAACAATTGGGACAGTCCCAGAAGATGGTAGCTGGGATGTCAAAACTTCGATCGTTCAAGGACAGTCGCGCTATCAGTTAGAGATGCAAGCAACCTGGATGGGGCTGGTTTTTCGACCGGAAATATATTCGTTTACCAAGTCTTGCGAGGTGTTCGATACAGCCAATCGGGCGACTGTAACCTGCGACGCTATCAAACGCTCAAAACCCGGACTCAAAAAAGATGGAACTGCCGGAGACGCTCAAGTTTGAGCCGGTCTCTGGCGGTTGGGAGATGGGGAGATTGGCCCGCAAGCCGAAGCCAAGCTTCGGGAGCATCTGGTGTTTTGCGTTTAATTATAGTGCGAGCTTAAGAACTCGCACTATAATAAAAAAGATGCTTTTTACCAAAATGAGATGCTCCCAAGCCTTCTTCCTTCTTCCTGATGACGTTGGACGGAAAGCAGTTGCCAGTTGTCAGTTGTCAGTTGTCAGTTGTCAGTTGTCAGTTGTCAGTTGTCAGTTGTCAGTTGCCAGTTGTCAGTTGTCAGTTGTCAGTTGTTACCAATAACCAATAACAAAGAACTAATAACAAATAACAAATGACTAATGACTAATGACTTCTTCCTTAAACTAAAATATGACGAAAGTTTCCAGCGGGTTTATAACTAGATGAATTTGAGAAGAATATTGACAGTCGCAATTAATGTATTTTGGGAAGTAATTCGCGATCGCATCCTTTACATAATTATTATTTTTGCTCTGTTGATGGGAGCAGCGGTACGCTTGATACCCGAATTGGCCGCGACAACCGAGAAGAAAATTATCTTAGATATCGGTTTGGCTGGTATGAGCATTCTCGGTCTAATTGCCACAGTGTTTGTGGCTACCGAACTGGTCAACAAAGAAATTGAAAAGCGGACTGTTTACCTGTTAGTTGCTAAGCCGATAAGTCGGGCTGAGTTAATTGTAGGCAAGCACTTAGGGCTGTCGGCGGTGCTATTTGTGCTTGTAGCGGCCATGACTGTTGTCTATCTGGTTATTTTGAGTTTTAGCCGGATTCCTTACCCTTTGGAAAGCATTTTAATTGCTTCGCTGTTTATTTGGTTTGAGCTGTGTCTCATGGCTGGTGTCGGGATTTTATTTGGGGTGTTTAGCAGTTCGCTGCTGGCAGCTTTACTGACATTTGGCGTTTATTTGATGGGACATTCGACGCGGGATTTGGTGGCTGTAGGTAAGTTAACTAAAAATCCTGGCATTGAACAATTGATGATGGGACTTTATCTGGTTTTGCCGGATTTAGCCAGATTCAATTTAAAAAATGATGCTGTTTACGGACAAGTTCCTTACTTGGCGGGTTTGATTACAGATGCTGGCTACGGTTTGCTGTATGTGGTGGTGCTGCTGTCAGTTGCGATCGCCATATTTTCCCGCCGAGAATTTTAAAACGCGCATTGGGCACCGCCGGGAAATGGTTTGTAGTCAGGAGTTTAGCGATCGCTACAAACCTATTTTACGATCGAATTAGCGCGCTAAGATATAGAGAAGGTTGTCGATCGGCAATTTCCACTAAAACTCAAATTTTTATCAAAAATCTGGGTTTAAAACCCTGTCCTTCTAGGACGGCTTTAATTTCTTAAATCCCTTCCTAAAAGTCAGGAAATTTCTAGTATACTAGAGTAGTCAAGGTTAAACTCGCAATGCCATCGTGAAACAGGACATGAGACACACTTTTAGGCATAAATTGTTGGACCGAGAGCAGCGAAAACTCTTTAAACAGCTAGAGGCTGAATTCAGTAAGCCTTAAACCAGCAAAAACAAACTATTTTTAGGATTGTTAAGTAGGGTAGGGCGTACCCAAACTCTAGATAAATATTCTAGTACGCTTTTGGAGATAGACCCGCTGGGATTGTCTAAGTTAGGCTCGATACTTGGTTCAATTGAACGGGTATTTGGTTTAAGTAATGCCGTAAGGATAGTCAATTTTAAGGTCAGTCGCTGAATTAAGAATCCCCACGCCTTTAGGCTGGGGAGTGTCAAGACTGCTGTAATTCAAAAACCGATATCGCAGCTAAAGATTACTTGGCCCCTGCTGGCCGATGATTTTATCCTACCAGATGACCCTGTAGACGATACAGACCATCCCTTGCTAGCTCACGGTTTGCGCCAGTCTGTAGTGGATTCCCCGGAACTAATCCAAGACGCACTAATAGTTGCTAATTTTGCTTTGTGCGCGGCTGTGGACGATCGCACTATTTGCAAAGCCCCAGACTGGATGTACGTGCGGCCAGTGCAACCTTGGCCCCACAGTTATCCGCGCCGCAGTTACACGCCTCATACCGAAGGAACAGTTCCCTTTGTAGTGATGGAATTTTTGTCAGCTACTTACGGCGATGAATATTCTGTCGAACACACGGAAGAAATCGGCAAATGGTTTTTTTACGAACAAGTAATCAAAGTTCCTCGCTATGTGATTTTTCGACCCCATACGGGCAGAATAGAAGTTTATGCGCTAGAATCCGAGCGTTACGACAATCAAAATCCAGATGAAAACGGGCGTTATTTGATACCTGGATTAGATCTATTTTTGGGAGTTTGGGAGGATCTCGCGAAGGTAGAACGGGCTCTTGGCTGCGCTGGTGGAATGCGGAAGGAGAGTTACTTTTGTGGCCGGAAGAACGGGCGGAAAACGAACGCCAGCGAGCCGAAAACGAACGTCAGCGGGCGGAAAACGAACGCCAGCGGGCCGAAAACGAAAGTCAGCGGGCCGATCATCGCCAACAGCAAGACAAAGAGTTAGCCCAGACGCTGCTGGAACAAGAAAGACAGCGAAATCAAGAACTTTTGGCGAGATTGGCAGCCCTCGGTATCGATCCAGAATAGCACGAGAAGGAAGTTCGGCAGCAGATGTAACGGATGTCAAGAAGGTAACAGATCGCGATCGGCTTTGTTGATATCTTTTTGTTTAGTCTGGTTTTTTGCTCCTGTGTTTGTAATGTAACAAAAAGTTGAAATTATGTTAGCTCAAAAATTAGAACAATTAAAAGATATTTTCGCGCAGATGGAACGGGCGCTGATTGCCTACTCTGGCGGAATTGACAGCACTTTGGTGGCAAAAATTGCTTGGGACGTTTTGGGCGATCGCGCTTTGGCCGTGACTGCAGTTTCCCCGTCTCTACTGCCAGAAGATTTAGAAGATGCGCGCATTCAAGCAGCAGAAATTGGCATTGTCCACGAGGAAGTAGAAACTCAGGAAATGGCAAATCCCAATTACACTTCTAACCCGGTTAATCGCTGCTATTTCTGCAAAAGCGAACTGCACGATACTTTGAAACCGCTAGCACTAGCAAAGGGTTATCCTTATGTGGTGGATGGGGTGAATGCAGACGATTTAAAGGATTACCGTCCCGGAATTCAGGCTGCGAAGGAACGCGGCGCGCGATCGCCTTTAGCAGAAGTCGGCATGACTAAATTTGAAGTGCGGCAGTTAGCAAAAGAATTGGGTTTGCCTTGGTGGGACAAACCGGCTCAACCTTGTTTGAGTTCGCGCTTTCCTTACGGCGAAGAAATTACTGTTGCCAAGTTGCAAAGAGTGGGGCGCGCCGAACGGTATTTGCGGCAGTTGGGGCTGAAAAATTTGCGAGTGCGATCGGATGGAGATACGGCGCGAATTGAACTGCCGCCGGAGCAGATTCAGGAGTTTGTGATAAATGCGGATTTGCCTGGATTGGTGGCGGTGTTTCAGGAGTTTGGTTTTGTGTACGCGACTTTGGATTTGGAGGGGTTTCGCAGCGGCAAATTAAATCAGGTTTTGCAACCGGAATTGTTGGGGGTGAAAGGTTGATTAAGATGTGGGGCGGGTTGACAAATATTCGGGAGGTAGCTGACAGATTGTTGGTGAAACTTGCCCTACAAATATTAACCGCAACAGCCGCATCACGATTTCGCTAAATTTGCAGAAATCCTGACTGCTGGTTAAAGCAATGGCATAAACTAAAGTAGCAGCAAAAGTAGCAGCAATTTGTATGAAAGTTAAATTTAAATTAATCTCGGCCGTCTTGGCTTTGTTGTTGTCGGCGTACATCCCTTTTCGGGGGTTGGCTAACCCGCAACCTTCGGGGGACACTGTTAGTTCTGCACTCTGGTGGCAAGCTTCGGTTTACAATCAGGTGCAGCAAATTAAAGAGCAGCAATATGAAGGTTGCGTGTGGGGCGATTCTATTTCTTCAGCCCTGGGCGATTCTTTGGGAGAAAAAAACTTTAATTTTGCGATCGGCGGAATGAGTACGGTTTCCCTGCTGGAACAGCTAAAATTGGTAGTGCCACAGGGCTTTACCTGCAAAAAATCGATTTTGGCGATCGGCACCAATGATGCTATGTATGGCATTGGCGACGAGCAGTTTGTCAGCAATTTGAAAGAGGCGATCGCAATTATGCGATCGATCGGCAGCAAACAGATTATTCTAATTCCTGCTTTTTATTCAACTCTTGCCGCCAGCCACAATCCTAAATTTGCAGGAACAATTGCTAGAGTTGACGAAATCAATGTTCTCATCAATAAAGTAGCAGCCGAAGAAAATATAACCGTGGAATCTAGCGGCATACAAGCCTTATTTAAGGACAAAGCTCTAAATACAGATTTAACAATTGATGGCGTTCACCTCAATGCCAAAGGTTTAGATATATATAGAAAAGTTTTGTTAGATATTTTAACTCCTCCCTTAACAACCCGCAAATTTTTTGATAGAAAATCTGTTTGAGTTATTACTTTTGACCCACATTCAGCAGATGTGATTCATCTTACTGGTATTTTTGAAAAATCAAAGCCAGCAAACTTTTTTTAGTCTAAT
>NZ_JAUBTX010000112.1:0-1555 GCF_036705185.1 Microcoleus sp. B4-D4
AGGGCTTGCTGAATAAGCCTAAAACCCTTACCTCAAAAGACTTTGACTCGCGTTCGGCGTAGACAACGTGTAAGACTATGAGCTAAAATTAGTCAAAAGCCATGCACAGCAGCACTTTCGTTCATGTACCGAAAAGTTGACCCAACCCCAACCCCACCTTCCAACTTTGACCTTCACGGACAGGGGCAATTATCAGAGAATAATCGTTGGGTAATCATGGCAAAAATAATTCCGTGGTCAGAATTTGAAGATGAATATGCCGAAAATTTTACAGTATCTACAGGAGCGCCTGCCAAATCATTTAGGATGGCATTGGGGGCATTAATAATTAAAGAAAGGCTAGGAACCAGCGACAAAGAAACGCTAGAACAAATAAGAGAAAACCCATACCTACAATACTTTATAGGCATGACAACCTATAGTGATGCCGCACCATTTGATTCATCCATGTTCGTTCATTTTAGGGAGAGAATAGGTGTCAACCTAGTCAATAAAATCAACGAAAAAATGGTCAAAGAGCAGACCGAAGTGCTAGGAGTTCTCGTCGAAAAAGAGTCATCAGAAATAAGTGAACCCAAAAATCAAGGAAAATTAATATTAGATGCCACCTGTACGCCAGCCGACATTAAATATCCGACCGACTTAGGACTATTAAATCAAGCAAGAGAACATACTGAAAAAATCATAGATGCTCTGCACAATCAAATTAAATCACCCGTAAAAAAAAAACCGAGGACATATCGAAACCGAGCCAGGAAAGAATACCTAACTATAGCAAAACAGCGAAAGCCACGACGAAAAGAAAGAAGAAAAGCAATTAAAAAACAACTGCAATACATCCAAAGAAATTTGGCGAATATAGAGGGAATGGGTGAGCTACAGTTACTGACTAAATCTCATTATAAAATGCTGTTAGTAGTGGCAGAAGTCTACCGTCAACAGTTGTCAATGTATGAAAAGAAAGAACATAGTATTCCCGACAGAATAGTAAGTTTAAAGCAACCACGTATCCGCCCCATCGTCAGAGGGAAAGCCGGGAAATCCGTTGAATTTGGGGCAAAACTGTCAGCCAGTTGTCGAAATGGGTACGTGTTTTTAGACCGAATTAGTTGGGATAACTTCAACGAATCAGGAGACCTTAAAAGACAAGTAGAAGCATTTAAACAATTCACCGGATTTTACCCTGAATCAATTCATGTAGATCGGATATATCGAACACAAGAAAATAGAGCTTGGTGCAAAGAACTCGGCATAAGAATGAGTGGTGTCCGTCTAGGAAGACCTCCCAAAAATCTGAGCAAAGCAATGAAAAAACAAGCTCAATCAGACGAGAGAATTCGTAACTTAATTGAAGGGAAATTTGGAGAAGCTAAAAGAAGATTTAGCCTCGGTAGAGTGATGGCTAAACTTGATAATACTTCTGAAACAAGCATCGCAATAACTTTTCTGGTGATGAATCTTTCTGCCCTGCTACGGCAGGCTTTTTGGCTTTTTTTCGGTCTATTTCATAACAAAAACCTTTTTTCATGTTTTTTGGCTTAAATCATTGGTAAAA
>NZ_JAUBTX010000113.1:0-1509 GCF_036705185.1 Microcoleus sp. B4-D4
ACTGTAGTTTAGACTAAAAAATGAGCGTAGCTAAAAGTAGCCACCTTTGAATCTCAGGCAAGCTGTTGCTTAAAAACTCAAGAGGGAGAAGATTAAATAGCTAATCTTGAAGACTTTTTACGTCGAGAAACCCGTTTTTTGACAGTGGGATATCGCGGTGCTACCGTCCGTACCCTTCCTTTTTCCCAGCCGGGGGATTTTCCCCTATGTTTAGGCATTTTTGTGGGAGTACCAATGTCAACTAAAAGCGAAAACATTGATTGAGCAACACGTCCAGGGGTAAAATTAATGGTAGCAGATTGCCAAGGTAAGACATTCTCAACCACTAAATCCCTAGCTAGCCAGAGTTGCCAACTCATCAACGGCATTAAATCACTCCAACGCTCGGATTGTTCAGGGGTTCTCAAATTAGGCAATGTCCAATGCAATCTTTGCTTGGCAAACCTATACCAATGATCGACTCCAAAACGTCGTAAATATTTGAACCAGACTGTTTCCAAAGGTAGAGTTCGTTCTCCAACCCAAGCCAACCATAAGGGTGGAAACGGCTGACCATTTGACATGGGCTTCATTCTTTCGATCAGAATTAAATTGACTTTTTGTCCAGGGGCGCGATAAAAATGCAAGTCAATCCATTGTTTGACTCGGACTTTTCCCAAATCTGGATGTTCGTCAATTTCAATCTCTGTATCCTCTTGAAGCCATGTGGTTGGGTCATTGAGTCTCATTTTTTGCCCATGTTTCCGTGGTCTACCGCGACCACTATAAGCTGGTGGTGCTGACCACAAGCAGGCATTTTTTCGGACTCTCATTAAACAATCAGCAGGGATGGAAGCTTGCTTTAGCGCTAGCACCCAGCTTGCATTCCCATATTCTCGATCTAAAACTGCTAAAACTGGATTGACGCTCTGTTCACAGACAAGTTTGAGTTGGGAAGCTGCTTGAAGTATGGGTGAAGACCCACTACTAATTCTTTCATGGAGCAGGGGTAATGCCCAACTTCCTTGAGCTTCAGGTATCCACGCAATGGTACTGTATCCCTGACCCACAATTACACCCCTTTGATATTCATGGGTTCTATCTTGTAACGTTTTGGCATCTCGTCTCCCCCATGCAGTGTGGTCGATTGCCACTAATATGTGTTCCTTTGGGGGTGCTTCTTTCTGTAATTGCTCCAGATACAGCAGCATCAGTTTTTTTCGGTCTGGTCTACAGTCTTGTAAAGCTTCATAGATGCTTGGCCATTGACGCTTAAATAATGGATTGAGTGAAAATTCCGCTAAACATGACGCATTCGGAGTGGTCATCACTGCATCCATCAGCTCGAATGTGGCATCCTTGGCTTTCACTAATAACTCGTATGCTGCTTGACGGAATTCCTTTAATCGTTCACTGTTCATTTAGGGAGTGGATAGGTTTTCTTTTTCACCCTTATTCTCTCCCGGCGCGGTGGCTCTAGTTCTTCTTTTGCCACCGTTCTCATCTTTGGTTAGTCTAAACTACAGTTAA
>NZ_JAUBTX010000114.1:0-1505 GCF_036705185.1 Microcoleus sp. B4-D4
GGTAAGGATTCAGGTCAAAAAAACTTCAGTGGCGGCATCTGGTAAAATAAACGAATGAAAAAGCCCGCAGCCACCAGAGAGCAGAAAAAAACCGAAATCCAGCAGTTGAGCCAAGCTGAACTGGTGGAAATGGTACTGGGGCTGCAAAAAATTATTGAAGAATTACAAGAAAAACTAGCCATTGCTACGGGGAAAAGTCGAACCACCAGTCAGACTTCATCAAAGCCCCCATCAACGGATCTGATCCAAAAATCAGAGAAACCAACAGTCCAACCAGAAGCAGACCAAAAAAAGAAACCAGGTGGACAACCAGGTCATCCCGGGAAAACCCGAAAAGGGTTTGCACGAGTAGACAGAACCGAAATTAGCTCACCCGACATCTGTCTCAATTGTGGCAGTAAAGAATTAAGTGAAGTAATTAACATTCATAGACAGCAAGTAGCAAGTCTAGTAGCAAAACCAATCGAAGTTGTTGAATATCAAACACAATCGTGTAAATGCCTCGAATGTGGTGCAGTAGTTAGAGGAGAAGCACCCCTGGGAATAGTTCCAGGACAAGACTTGAGCGTTAATCTTCAAGCACTCTTAGTCTGGCTGGGGAATTATGGACATCTTTCCTACGATAAGCTGACTGAGTTATTGTGGGAACTCGGCAGGATAGAAGTGTCCGTAGGAACACTCCAAAAAACCAATCAACGAGTAGCAGCAGCAGTCAAGCCAGCGATTAAAGCACTGTGGGAATGGGCACCTCTACAATCAAATGTTCATGTAGATGAAACGCCGTGGTGTGTGATGGGGGTTAAAGAATGGCTATGGACGGCTAGTGGAGAAGGATTCTGTTTATTTCATGCCGCAGATACCAGGGGGCGCGTGGAACTAGAAACCATGCTGGGCAAAGAATTTGCGGGAGTCTTAAGCTCAGATGATTTCAGTGTTTATAATGGTGTGAAAGTCGCAGCCCAACAGAAGTGTCTGGCCCATTTACGGCGGCATTTTAAGAAAGTGCTGGTACTTCCTGGCAATGATAATGCAGCAGTCGCTCAAATATTTCTGTCATTAATAGATGAAGCTTTTATCGCCCATGAGTCGTGGCGCAAGACGAAGGAGCAACTCACATACTACTCATGGGCAACTGATTTCAAAATACGATTGAATCTTGCTTTGGAGACTTGGTTGAACAAAGTTGGTTATACCGCAGGTTTGTTACTCAAATCCTTACGGGATAAGGCAGAACAATGGTGGTATTTTCTCTCTGACCCCTCGGTTCCTCCAGATAATAATAAAGCCGAACGTTCTCTACGGTTAGCTGTAACTAAGCGGAAAGTTTCTGGCGGCTCTCGTTCGATGAAACGATTTGAGGAAACGGCTGATCTACTTAGTGTGATTCAAACCTGTCGTTTTCAAGCTCGTTCAGTAATGACTTTTTTCCGTGAGGCTATGAATGCCCATTCTTGTGACTTGGCTATGCCTGAGCTCATTCCCATTCTTCAGACCTGAATCCTTAC
>NZ_JAUBTX010000074.1:0-24135 GCF_036705185.1 Microcoleus sp. B4-D4
TAATTTTAAATCACCCTAACCTTCCATCAGTCCTATCCTATGGTACTCTCGCTGCTTAAAAACTGTCCGAAGTATTGCTACTTGAGGAGATTTTTTTTCTTTGCATGATCTCGGTTGATGCGTTTTTTGCTACTCATAAACTGGTTCAATTATGGCTCAACTGCTTACCCGGTCAAGGTTTCATCCTATTTTACCTCTTGCAAGTCTACCCCCTTGACAATTTGCACTTTTTCTTAACTTGTCACAAATGTTCCCTACCAATTTCAAATATCTGCTAACGAATACGGTAGGGTGCACGGCTTTTTTAGTGAAAATGTTTTTTATATTGTCTGGTTAGACCCAGACCACAATCTTTACAGTTGAAATTATAGCCGAAGGAAGAAGGAAGAAGGAAGAAGGAAGAAGGAAGAAGGAGAATGCAATCCAAACAAATGATCTCGTGCTTAAGATTCGAGACTTCTTGAAGAATTTGGGAATCTCAAATAGTCTGGGACTCACTCCGACTAAAGAAACCTGTTCTTTTGCCGAGTTTGCGGGCTGCGACGAAATATTTTCGCAAAAAACCCGGTTTATGGGCCCCCGTGGGTAAGTCCTAATTTTAAGCAAATTTTGCATAGAGAGCTAAAATAAAATTCACGCTTAAAAAGCCGACTGCGAGTACGAGAATGATAAAGATTGCGATACTGAAAATAGACTTTAGCCGATCGCCAATTTCTGGTTTTTCTGAGTTCATCGGTCAATTTTTGCTGTAAATTGGTTCCGGGAAATTGAGCAAGAATATATTATACCAATGCAGGAACAAAAATGCAACTCCAGAACGGCTCAAAACTCCGATCGCCCTCATGAGGTGGCATTTTTAATCTAAAATCTAAAAATCGACTGGCTTTTGTAGCGATGGTCGATCGCCCAAACCCGATCGCACCCGCCTCCTGTAAAATAGAGGGCGCGCTGGGTTTTACCGTTTAACAGCCCCAATGGCGGGCGATCGCGCCTAGGTATCCCAAATACATAATAATATACCAGTTATCCTTAACCTACTCAATAAGGTAAAAATAGAAGAGTGTCACGAAATAATCTAAAACATATAACTGAAAAAAGGATATAAATCAATGCTTCACCCAGTCTCGCAACCTTACCAACAACGAGAAAATACTATGACCCAAAGAGCCGTGCGGAAGCCAAACCCCTCTGCTAGAAACCACTTAAGGCCAAGTTTTCCTCAAAGACACTGGCTGGAACTAGCAGAATACGCCTCTCTGGCGGCCTCTGGAGTCGGTTCCCTGGCGGTAGCACTGTCGGGTCAAGCTTTTTACGGAGTAGCGCCCCTCACTTTGGCTTTGTCGCTGAATGTTGCTAACCGATATCGATTCGAGCAACAAGTGCGGGTTCATCAAAACTCGGAACTCGCCAGCGTCCAAAACTCGGTAAATAAAGTCGAAAAAACGGCGGTGACGGTAATTGTAAAATTGCGGAAGCAGTTGTCAGGAGATATTGCAACGCTGCGCCAGCAAATGGCTGCATTACCTAGAACAGAAGGCTTTGACGAGTCTCTAGACATTGAGCGGCAGTTGCTGAGTTTGGGAGAATCGGTAGCTTCTTTGCAAGAAATCGTAGCATCTGCCGTGCTCAATGTCCGCGAGCAAGTGAGCCAACAACTGCAAGATTTATCCGTTGGCCAACCGGCCAATCTCGAAGCCGTGGAAGACGCGATAGAGAAACTGCAAACCGCGACCAAATGCTTGACAGAAACTGCTATCACCCAAGACGAATGGGAAGCAGTAAATAGTCGATTCTTGGAAATCCAGAAAGTCATGGCAAATCTGCAAAGCCAACTGCAATCTACCCCGCACCAATCGACTCCCGATTTGTCTGCAGTCCAAGCTCAAATCTACCGTTTGGAACACGAGCAACAAGAAGTTGTGAAACCTCACCTCAAGCGTTTAATCTCGGTAGTAAAGCAGTTGCAGCACACGCAAGAAAATAGTCAGTAGTCAGTGGTCAGTAGTCAGTAGTCAGTAGTCAGTAGTCATTAGTCATTAGTGCTGTCCCCGCTCGCTTTCCGTCATTAGTGATTAGTCATTTTACCCGAAGAGCGAAGTCGAATGGTAGTCATTAGTGATTAGTCATTTTAGCCACTCGCGAAGCGGAAGGCTAGTTATCAGCAGACAAGATTCTATTCATTCACTCTCAAAAGTTGAAATTCATCTGTGTGAAGGGAGTATCTCAGGTTTGCAAAAAGCATTTTTTTTGTATTGCGAGCATCCCCGAATAGCGAGTTGTACAATACGCTCTTCGGGGATGTTCGCACTATAATGCAAAATACCAGATGCTCCCTAAGTCATCAGTCAGAAGGAAGATTTTCGCACTCTCCTCTTCTCCCCATCTGCCGGCTAGAGTCCAAATTTTTCGACAATTGTGTTACAAAATTAAAAGGTAATCTGTCTAGTTCATCTGTTTTCAACCAGTTAGAATAAAATTAAATGACTGCAACCGTAAATATTCCTGATAACCCATTACTAATTGGCCAAGGATTGCCGACCTTTGACGCGATCGCCCCAGAGCACGTAATCCCAGCCATTACCCAACTGCTGACCGAGCTAGAAGGCTCGCTAGCTGCCTTAGAAGCCTCTGTAGAGCCGACTTGGAGCGGTTTAGTAGAACCCTTACAACAGCTCGGAGAGCGTTTAAATTGGAGCTGGAGCATTGTCGGACATTTGATGGGGGTGAAAAATAGCCCGGAATTGCGATCTGCCCACGAAACAGTGCAGCCGGAAGTAGTAAAATTTTGGAGCAAAGTCAGTCAAAGCAAACCGCTTTACGAAGCTTTTAAAGCGCTGCGGGCCAACAAAAATTGGGACAACTTAGAGTCAGCTCAACAGCGAATTGTCGAAGCCGCTCTCCGAGATGCACAACTCTCCGGCGTGGGTTTAGAAGGCGAACAAAAAGAGCGTTTTAATGCCATTCAATTAGAATTGGCCGAAATTACTACTCAATTTTCCAATCACGTCCTCGACGCTACCAAAGCTTTCAGCATCACCCTCACAAACAAAGAGGAAATTGACGGTTTACCGCCGAGTTTGTTGAGTTTAGCAGCCCAAGCCGCTCGCAGTGCCGGTGCAGAAAATGCCGATGCCGAAAACGGCCCTTGGCGGATTACTTTAGACTTCCCCAGTTACGGCCCTTTCATGCAGCACAGCACTCGCCGCGAGTTGCGCGAAAAGTTGTACAAAGCTTTTATCAGCAGAGCCAGCAGTGGAGAGTTGAATAACTGGCCTTTGACCGATCGCATTTTAGCACTGCGCCAGGAAAAAGCAGCCTTGCTCGGCTTTAACAGTTATGCCGAATTGAGTCTGGCGACCAAAATGGCTCCCGACGTTGCAGCAGTCGAAGCTTTGTTAGAAGAATTGCGCCAAGCTAGTTACAGTGCTGCTGTCAAAGATTTAGAAGAGTTAAAAGCGTTTGCGGCGGCCAAAGGTGCGCCGGAATCCGGGGATTTGAAGCACTGGGATATGGGTTTTTGGTCGGAACGGCAGCGCGAAGAAAAGTTTGCTTTTAGTGCAGAAGAATTGCGCCCTTATTTTGCTCTGCCACAGGTATTGGATGGCTTATTTGGATTAGTAAAGCGGCTGTTTGGCGTGACAGTAACGGCGGCGGACGGTCAAGCTCCTGTGTGGCACAAAGATGTGCGCTATTTCCAAATAGATGATGAAGCCGGAAATACGATCGCCAATTTCTATTTAGACCCCTACAGTCGCCCAGAAGAAAAGCGCGGCGGTGCTTGGATGAACGATTGCGTGGTGCGCGCTAAATTTGTGGAAGCGGGAAAAACCATCACGCGGTTGCCGGTGGCTTATTTGGTGTGCAACCAAAGTCCTCCGGTGGACGGAAAACCGAGTTTAATGACTTTTCTGGAAGTCGAAACTTTGTTTCACGAATTCGGTCACGGTTTGCAGCATATGCTGACAACGGTGGACTATGCGGGGGCTTCTGGAATCAATAATGTTGAGTGGGATGCGGTGGAATTGCCCAGTCAATTTATGGAAAATTGGTGTTACGATCGGGCTACTTTGTTCGGGATGGCAAAGCATTACGAAACCGGGGAAACTTTACCGGAACACTATTACCAAAAACTGCTAGCAGCGCGCCACTACATGAGCGGTAGCGTCATGCTCAGACAAGTACATTTTAGCAGTATCGATATCGAATTGCACCACCGCTACCAGTCGGGCGGTAGCGAAACTGTGGCGGATGTCCGCAATCGCATCGCTAAAACTACGACTGTTTTACCTCCTCTGAAAGAAGACGCATTTTTGTGCGCTTTCGGACACATTTTTGCGGGCGGTTATGCGGCGGGCTATTACAGTTATAAATGGGCGGAAGTTCTCAGCGCTGATGCTTTTGCGGCGTTTGAGGAGGCTGGTTTGGAAGATGAAGATGCGATCGCCTCTACGGGTAAACGCTTCCGCGAGACTGTGTTGGGATTGGGCGGCAGTTTGCACCCGATGGAAGTGTTTAAAACTTTCCGGGGGCGCGAACCTAGCACTAAGGCTTTGTTAAGACACAGCGGTTTAGTTGCGGCTTAATCGACTGTGGAATATCAATCCTGGTTGTACCGTCAGGTGACTGTTGATTGTTGACTGTTGACTGTTGACTGTTGACTGTTGACTGTTGACTCGCGGTCGAAAAACTGAATAGTTGAGTGTTAACTGCTGACTCGATTTTATTATTTCGATGCAGCCGGAAACGATATAAAAACCGGGATTAATACGGGTGAATGTATCTGGATTAATCCCGGTTTTTTCCTGAATTCAAATGTTTGTAGTCAGGACTTCATCAGCTAACCGGCATTTAATTTGCACGCTCCGAAAGCTCCAACCCTACACCCGACACCCCACACTCCTTTCGACAATTTCAATATGCAATTTAGAGGCGCAGCTATCCCTCTTGAGAAATCGCCAGCCGACTTTAGCTTAGGTTGAAGGCTCATCAAAGCAGCATCAGTGTTAATACTTTCAGTATAAACTGCCCTTTCCAAATATTTGCTGTAATCTATCAGTGATTATACTTAATTTCCATCAACTAGAAGTTAACTTTATATTTTGCAATATTTACGGGCTGTTTTTTCGATACAGCTAAGGCTTTTATTGGCAACTAAAAAACCTGGATTTTACCAAATCTTTAATATAAGCGGTTAACAGCGCTAGTTTTTTAAAGTTTTGATAAAGACGGTGGGACGGCGACTCAAAAAACAGAAAGAAAGCAGGTAAAAATTCAAAAATTGTATTGTCAAAAAACTTTGATATATATGATAATAAGTAAAGATTGATGGTTACTCGTTCACCCAAAATTTAAGATTTTCATGGATATTCAATTAATTAATATCGGTTTTGGTAATATTGTGTCGGCTAACCGAGTGATTGCCATTGTCAGTCCCGAATCGGCACCAATTAAGCGTATAATTACTGATGCGCGGGAGCGCGGACAATTGGTTGATGCTACCTACGGCCGCCGCACGAGGGCGGTAATTATTACAGATTCGAGTCATGTCATCCTCTCGGCGATTCAGCCGGAAACGGTGGCTAATCGTTTTGCGATCGGTAAAGACAGTCAAGTTCGGGATGATTGATGTTTATCAGTTGCAATTTGAGCACTTACAGTATACAGTAACCGAAAGCTTAAATTGTTACGAGTTTCTCTTCTAAAAATGAAATCCGGTAAATTAATTGTTCTGACTGGGCCTAGCGGTGTGGGGAAAGGCACCTTAGTCCGATCGCTCCTCAATCGCCATCCCGAATTATGTCTTTCGGTATCCGTCACAACTCGTACACCGCGCGAGGGAGAAATTGAGGGAAAACACTACTATTTTGTCAGCCGCAGCCGTTTTGAACAAATGGTTGAGGCTGACGAGTTAGCAGAATGGGCCGAGTTTGCCGGCAATCTTTACGGTACTCCCTATTTTGCTCTCACACAGGGCATTGGTGAGGGAAAATGGGTAATCTTAGAAATTGAACTCGAAGGAGCAAGGCAAATTAGAAATAAGTTTCCAGAGGCTTTGCGACTTTTTATTTTACCTCCTTCTTGGGAAGAATTGGAACGGCGGCTGCGGAGTCGGGGTCAAGATTCTGAAAGTGCGATCGCCCGGAGATTGCTGCGGGCCAAGGAGGAAATTGAAGCGGCGGGAGAATTCGATTTTCAGGTTGTTAATGACGATTTAGAATTTGCTTTAAAAGGACTAGAATCCGTATTGTTTGTCAGCGATAGGAAATGATTTGATGATAATTTGATATAGCGGTTATCAAGCGTGGTGAGGTATGCCCGGTTTTGCCGGTTTGGCCTATGCCGCATAGTACCTCATCGAGTTTATGAAAAAGGCTATATTACCAATTACCAATTACCAATTACCAATTACCAATTACCAATTACCAATTACCAATTACCAATTACCAATTACCCATTTTTCTGTACGCGCTAAAACTTCGGTACTTTTTTTGACAGCAACACAAATTTTTAAATTAATTTCCAGAATATTAAAGGAAGAGGAAAAGTTTCGCAGAGGTTCTATTTCGCGAGCAGAACAGCCCAACATTTCCATATAAGCTAGTGTCCAGCCAATAGCTGCAATGTCGCTTATATAGCCTTCTCCGGCGCACAGGTGACAACCCGATTCAACCTCTGGATAGCACTCAGGACAAACCCAATTGCTGACTTGTGAATTGATCTGAATTGTGCGAGATGTTGAGGCAATTGTTAAGGCTTTAATGTGGTTTTGAACTACTTGTTTAAAGCCTCGGTTTTGGTGGCTGAGGCGGTCGGAATTGTTGGGCTGTCCGATCGCGCTTCCTGACTGTGGTGGCGAAGCCAGAGGTGATGTGCGGTTCTCAATTTTGAATGGAGATTCGCCCAGATTCGCCGTTAGCTGAATACCGCAGTCTTTGAACTCAAGGGGCTGAGAGTCTTTGATGGCGCGGGAAGAATCGGATTCTGCGCGATCCTCTTCGAGGGCTTCGCCAACGGCAAAATCTTGCATCGAGAGATGATGTTCGATCGCCAAAGACCAAGTTCTTTTATGGCGGAGATCGCCATATTTTCTCGCTTCGGCATCGGTAATGCCGATCGCCGCAGCCTCTTGCCGCAGCACATTCATCGAAGTCATGACATCTGATATCATTAATTTATTTACAACTAATATATGATCGCCAAATCAACCCGCACAAATTACCTTAAATATAGTAACCTAAATCTAAAATCTAGAATCTAAAATCTCAAATTGTTAGATGAATTCAATTTTTCCTGAGACAACGTTGTCGGTGGGCGGACTAACATCATACCTGCAAGAGTTGCTGGAGGGCGATCGCCACCTGCGATCGGTTTGGCTGATTGGCGAGGTGTCCAACGTTTCGCAGCACGCCAGCGGCTGCTTTTTCACTCTCTGCGACAGTGACAAAAGCGCTGCGATTCGCTGCGTGGCGTGGAATTCTCAGTGGCAAAAATTATTGAAGTTACCCGTAAAAGGTGAGCAATTGCTGGTTTTTGGAAGCATCCGGGTTTACAAAAATCGCGGCGAGTATCAGTTGACAGTTGTGCAATCGCTACCGGCTGGGGAAGGATTGGATGCTTTGCGGTTGCAGCAATTGCGATCGCGCTTGGAAGCTGAGGGCTTCTTCGATCCCGCCAGAAAGCGCCCGATTCCCGCACACCCGCAAATTGTGGCGGTGGTGACATCGGATAGCGCTGCTGCGTGGGGGGACATTCAGCGCACTCTAGCGCAGAGATATCCGGGTTTGCGGGTGTTGCTGTCGCCGACTTTGGTGCAGGGAGATTTGGCTCCGGCTGCAATTGCTAGGGCGATCGCGCGTGTAGAATTGGACGGTAGGGCCGATGCGATCATTTTAGCGCGGGGCGGCGGTTCTGCGGAGGATTTGGCTTGTTTTAATGATGAAAGAGTTGTCAGGGCGATCGCCAATTGTGCAATTCCAATTATTACAGGAATCGGACACGAAAGAGACGAATCTCTCGCCGATTTAGTAGCAGATAAACGAGCTCACACTCCGACAGCCGCAGCGGCCCAAGCCGTACCAATTTTAGCAGATATTTACTCGGAACACCAGCAAAGAATGCTGAATTTAGCAAGTGTTGTCAAAGCCAGATTTCAGACAGAATCAGAACATTTGCAACAGTTACAAAACCGACTAAAACGGTTGCCTGCGACATCGCGAACTTTGCGGCAAGCAACTGGTAAACTGGAAATATTGCAAGAAAAGTTAGCAGCCCTAAATCCGGCGGCGGTTTTGGAAAGGGGTTATGCGGCGGTAATGCAAGCTGACGGTAGGATTGTCCGCGAAACTGGCGGTTTAGAATTGGGAGACGAATTGACCGTGAGGTTGAGTCGGGGGGTGCTGAAAGTTAAGATTGTAGAAGTGCTGGATGCAGAATAAATGCTATGGTTAAGTCGAAGTTGCGCCAGTCTGACTGGAATTATGAGGAAACGGTCGATCGCATAGAAGCGATTATCGATCGGGTGGAATCTGGAGAATTGCCACTAGAGGAGGTTTTCGAGCAGTTTGCGGTGGCTGTCGAGTGTTTGCAGGAGTGCGAAGGTTTTCTGGCGCGGGGGAAGGATCGGATGGAATTGGCGATCGAGCTTTTAGCCAAAGAACCAGACTTTTAAGCGCAGGCGAACGCCGATCAATGTGGATGAAATATGTTGATTCGTTATTGGATAAGTGATGTCAAATCCGGTAGCATCGGAATGATTCAGATATATATTCTCGGACTCTGTGTACTCTGTGTTCTAGCGCCGGTTAAATCATTCCGATGCCAGCGGAAACGATATAATTACTATAAGATTTTGTAGTTTTACAACACCATGTTTGCGATACTGAGATAGCGGTTTTCACAAAAGTGAGGTGTGCCCTATGCCCGGTTTGGCCTACGCCCTATCCCGGATAGTACCTCATATGAGATCACAGAAAGGCTATACCTAAGTTCGGAAAACTTGTTAGCACACGATCTTACGGTTACTGAAGGGAGTCGAAGGACATTCAAGTTTGATAAAATTATTGTGGGGTAGACCAGAAAGCCTGCCCCAAAAATACAATCTAGATGCCCGACAGCTTACAATTTGTCGATCGCTCTTTTAGCTTTATCTGCGATATTTTTCACAGCATCTTTAGCATCTTCTGCTGCGTGGCGGGCGGCGGATTCCGCTTGTTTTGCTTGGCCTTCAGCTTGGTCTTTTTTGTTTCCGGTGATGTTTCCGAAAATTTCCTGAGCTTTGCCTTCTACGTTTTTGCCGATCGCCTTTGCCCTGTCTTCTACACTCATAATCAGCTCCGCTGGGTAGTTAAACGTTATTGCTATCCTAACATTAGCTCAACTGAAGTTTATCGCTAACTTCACATTAATTTATGTTGTGTTTGATTGCGAGTGGTTTTTAGTAGGGTGCGTCATAATGACTTAATTATTTCGATTGACTCGCTATATAAACTGACGCACCCTACAGAACGATCGCGAGGTCTTATAAGGTGCGTTAGAGTGACTTGATTATTCCCATATACTCCGGTTTAAACTGACGCAGCCTACAGTTATTACTTCAAACTCGCCGCAGCAACCTTAATCGGTTCCAGCAAGTCTAACGGTATGTGCAGCATATTCAATTGTGTAGTTTCAACACCTTTTCTTTCATTTCTTTCGGGTTCTGGGCCGTGATAATCGCTGCCACCAGTTACCAGTAAACCGTATTCAAGACACAAATCTTTTAATTTTTTCATTTGGCTGGAACTGTGGCTGGGATGGTATACTTCGACTCCCATTAAACCCGCATCTACTAATTCTTTCAACACTTCTTCAACAGCGCCGCCGCGAAATAAATAAGGGTGCGCCCACACCGGTACTGCGCCGCAACTCTTGAGTAAATCTATGCCTTGGGCGATCGAGAATTTCTCGTAATGCACGTAGGCGGGGCCGTCGTCTCGCAGCCAGCGATCGAAGGCTTCCCGCGATGATTTGGCGTGACCAGCTTTTACCAGCGCAGAGGCAATGTGAGGCCTTCCCGGTGCCATTCCTGGGGATGTTGTTGGTAGTTCGATCGCATATCCCAGTGCTGCTAATTTTTCTACCATTTCTTGCGATCGCCTCAATCTTCCTTTTATGCGATCGTTCAAAGGAACGCGCAACTTATTTGCATCGGGATAAAAACCTAGAATGTGCAGCGATCGACCGTTGTGCACTGTACTGAGTTCGAGTCCGGGGACTATTTCGATACCGTGCAAAGCAGCGGCGGCGAAGGCTTCATCCCAACCCGACATCGTATCGTGATCGGTGACGGCCAAGGCGCGAACCCCCGAAGAAGCGGCGGCTGCTACGAGTTCGGCTGGGGTGAGAGTACCGTCGGAATAAGTTGTGTGACAGTGGAGTTCTAGCATTTTTTTAGGGTATGTTAAAGTCTGGGAAACCTGCAATTATTCTCATCATTCATCGAACATATATCCTCACTTCAAACAATACAATAAATTATTTTTAATTTAAATTTAGTTGTAATAAGTTTCCGCCTCTTTAATATCGTATCCAGTCGATCGCCATCACAAAAACGGTTTGTAGTGCGGACTCGCTCGCATTCCGCTTTCATGCTGCAGAATCGCATTCCGCACTGCGAACTAATATTAGGTTGATCGCTCGAACATCATCTAACTGGGATATTTCTGTTGATTAAAACTCTACTTTCTGGTAAGTGGGTAAGCCCGCCATAAAATTTAAATCTGCAGGCTCAACAGCTTAACTATTTCTGGATTTCTCGCATTGAGTGAAAGACACCATCTGGCAATTTGGAAGGAATCGGCGATATTTCAAGACTTTCTATGTTGTGAATAGGGATAACTACAAGTTTATCTGCTAATTCGATAATTATTGGATCGGCAGTCAAGAATTTGTGCAGGCGAGTACCTAAATTTGCTTGCTCTCCTACCCTTTCTGCTGACGAAATGAACTCGAACTCTTGCTGTTTGCCGTTGGTATAGTTGAGTGTCAGAGTGATAATTCTGTCTTGGTTGGTTGCTTCCATAATTTTTTCCCCTAACGGTCGATCGGGCTTCTCGTCAAATTAACAATAAATCAAAAGTTGCGATCGCACCACCGTCCTTAGCTTTTGAGAACGCCGCGCTGTGGTTGCGAAAGTCCGGTAACAGCTAATTTTACCACAAAAACTGTACGGAAACTCCCCAACCTACCAAGTATACAGTTACCAATCGTGCTGTCTGCGCTTCGGGTCGGGCGATCGCCTTTGCCAGAAATCTTCGGGCGATTCCCCACCGGATAGCTTCGCAGCGCGTGCTTTGTGCTGTGCTAGTTAGCAAATTGGCTCAAATCAGCCTCTGCAGCCGCTTCACCCAAAGCACCGTAAAGTCATACACCATCAACACTTGAGCGTTTTGGCGATCGAGATTTTTTGAGGTACAAACTGTGGAGGTTCCGATAGTGGCATTGTGCGATCCCTACCGTTAAGGATTTTTTTATAAATTAATAACATAACATTCAGGTACAGCGTATGAAATCCACACTTTGCTATCCCGAAACCTCTGTTGAATCTCCGGCAGTTACTTTTGATAATAGTGCTATAGAATCTTGTATCGTAGCGGCTTGGATTGACTTAGTAGGAGGAGATTTTGAGAGTCTGGGAGGAGATGATTGGCTTAATTTGTGCGGCGACATTGACGACGGCGAAATTTACCGGGAATGGTTTTTGTGGCAAGATAGCGAAGTCACTCAAGAGTGGGAAGCTTACGATCCAATTACTAATTATCGAGTTGTGGCATCTAGCCGAGAAATGCTGATTTCTCAAATCGACAAAATCGAAGATACCAGAAAAATTTAGCCTTTCGCGAGAATGTTACATCTTGATGTTAGAAATTAAGAATTCTGTCAAACTCGGTTTCTTCTCAACATTTTGGATCGAACGCGATACATCGCAAAACCGGGTTTTTCAGACGCAAAACATAGGTTTAGTTTCATTAGAATGGCTCCACCCACTAATTTAAAACTTGCGCGTCAATACCGAAGAAACCGGATTTATCACCGAGAGTTAAAGCCACAATCGAATATTTTGTTACTCGTTACCAGGTTCTGCCTAGTAACGAGCAAAGCACAATTGAATATTTTTGTAAAAAACCGGGTTTCTGCGTAATTCCCGCAATTTATGTCGCTACAGATTTTTGTTTTTCTCGTTCTAATTTGCGCTGCTTCAAAGCTGCAAGATTTTGTTTGATCGTGTCGATCGCGGGGATATTCCCCTGCTGTTGGTATAATTCGCTGGCACGGATCAAATCTGCCACCGCTTCGCCGTCCGATCGCAAATTCGCAAAAATCAAACCGCGATTGTGGTAAGCTTCTGCCGTTACCACCTGTTGTATGGCGCTAGTAAATTTATCTTGAGCTTTGCGGTAATTTCCTAATTGATAGGCCTCAATTCCTGCTTGAAAATAAACCGCAGCTTTGCTTCCTGCGTCAGTATCCGTAAATTCTGGCGAGTTTAAAATTGGTTCTTTAAACAGTACAGAAATGCTGCCCTTACCGAAGTAAGCCCAAGTCATTGTTCCTATGCCAATCCCCAGCGCAGCGACAACAATGACAGACAGAGCAATAAAATTTGTGAGTTCCATAGAGAAATATTTGTTGTATTACAATATGATAAGATAATTTCTAAGTTCTGGAACAATGGCAGCACAGATTTACCTCAACAGGAAATGGTTTTTCGGTTCGCTAGCTTTAGTATTGTCGATCGGCATAATGACTCAAACTGCCACTTCTGACGCAGCAACCAAAGCCCAAACTCAAGCGGGATGGCAATTGTTGCAGCGGGGGGATACAGGCTTGGTGGTGGTAATGCGACACGCGATCGCCCCAGGTACCGGAGATCCTGCTAACTTTAAGTTAGGCGACTGTTCCACCCAGCGCAATTTATCAGTACAAGGAAGAACCCAAGCCAAGCAAATCGGAGCCGAATTTCGCAACCGCAACATCAAAGTTGCCAGAGTTTTGTCAAGTCAGTGGTGTCGGTGTTTGGAAACCGCAAAACTGATAAATTTAAGCAAAGTCGAACCCTTCCCAGCACTGAACTCGTTCTTTAGCGACAGCAGCCAAGAAGCCAGACAAACAGCAACAATTCGCAAATTAATTGTTGATAATCGCAACAAAAAAGGTGCTATTATTATGGTAACTCATCAAGTAAATATTACCGCGATTACTGATATTGTACCGCAAAGCGGCGAAGCTGTGATTCTCAAAAGCGATCGACAAGGTAAAATCCAAATAGTCGGACGAATTGGAGGATTTTAAATACATAAAAAGTTATAATATTACCAATTCCTCATTAACTAATTCCCAATTACAATTTATATGACTTTCCAATACAGCGCCGCCCTAGTAACTTTAGCAGACCTTGACAACGAAGTTCTGGTCAAATTCTACACCAAATTTCTCGACATAGAACCAAATCCTTACACTCCCAATACTTATGCCGAATTTCAACTTCCCGGCTTACGACTCGGCATATTCAAACCCAAAGATTTCCACAAATCCGAATTTGCAAATCGAGCAAAAACAGGCATGAGTTTGTGTTTGGAAGTCAGCGATATCGAAACTGCGATCGCCCGAATTTGGGCATTAGGATATCCGCCCGCCGGAGAAATTATCAAAGCCTCACACGGTTTAGAAATTTATGCCTTCGATCCCGCCGGCAACCGCATAATTTTGCATCAACCGCATTAGAATATAGGATAATCGCGAATAATTAGTGAACTCTCGATCATCTCTCCTCTTCCTTTGCATCCTAGCGCTGACGCGCGGCGAAAGCCTCAAGCGTCTTGGCGGTTAGTTCAAAAAAAATATCAACTATCTAATCATTTCAGCAAAGCTATAAAAACTGATAATTAATAATAGCAAAGCAGTCAAATGAGTCAATTGAAATTGAGGTTGTGGGTCCATATATTCCCGCACCAAAATTGAAAAAGACGAACCAATTATATAACTCAAAGACAGCGTTAAATACTGCCACTGCAACGTTACACTCCACAGCCCCAACAAAATCATCGCCAAAGTCAACATCACCAACTCAACAAACCGAGGCGGATTGTGCTGAGTAGAGAGAATCACAGTGTTCAACCAATATTCCCAAGGTCTCATGTGTTAGGTAGCGATCGAGCTTTTAGATTTAGCCTTCTAGCTTAACCTACGATCGCCACTCAATCTGTCCCTGCAAACAGCCCAAAGCTTCCGCCGTCTCCACCTGCGGAAACTGCGCGTAAAAGCGACTGACACTGTAAAAAGGGTGAGGAGTCTCCAGAATAATCGACTTATCGCCTATTTGCGCCAAAAATCTCATCAAATCATGGGGGGCCACGGGCGAACAAATCCACAAAGCAGCCGGTTGCTGCGACTGCAAAGCCTGCGCCGCCACAGCCACCGTCATCCCCGTCGCAATGCCATCGTCCACCAAAATCGCCAAAGCCCCCGCCGCGCTGACATTTGGTCGTCCCGAAGCCAAATCTGCCAGCAGAGATTGAGCGCTATTTTCAGCTTGCTGGAGTGCTGATTTTTGCCAGCGTAAACTTGGCTGTTTTTGATTTTGCCAGAGAACATGGCCGTCAGCAGTTGCCGCCCCGATCGCCAATTCCAAATTATCCGGGCGAGTAATTTTCTTGGCGACAACCACATCCAAAGCACAACCCAAGCGGCGGGCGATCGGCACAGCAACGGGCAAACCCCCGCGCGGCAAGGCATAAACAATCGGTTTCACAGCATTTTGTGCCGTTAAATTCAACTTGCCGAGCTCGTTTTCAACAGCAGCAGCCAGTTTTTCGCCTGCATCGGCGCGATCGTCAAAAAACGGGTTAGACAACATATTTCTGCCTGTACGAACTCAACAAAAAATGTGAAATTTACGAGTCAGAAACTCGGTTTATTCGCAGATCCTTCGTGGCTAAACCAATATTTTTCCAAAAAACCGGGTTTCTGTGTCGCTAGTCCTGTGAGATTTGCGAGTGTTAAATTGAAATTGTGCCCGATCGCATCGCATAAAAGCATCTAGCCAATCTCAAATCACAAAACCCGATCTAAACTATAAACTCTAGACTCAACAAAATCTCTGTAATTGTAAAATATATGTCCAGCGACTTGCAACTCAGTCTTTTTGACAGCAATCAAAGTGCCGCCTTCCAAAACGACTCAATCCCAGTAAATGCCAAAATTCCCATTCCTCCGGGCACTTATCAAAATATGGAACAAATCGGCGAGCACTGCAATCGCTGTCACCGCTGCGAATTGGGCAACACCCGCACTCACGCCGTCATCGGGCGCGGCAATCCTCAAGCCTCAATTTTGATTGTGGGAGAAGCGCCCGGACAAAACGAAGATGAAACCGGATTGCCTTTCGTCGGGCGATCGGGCAAACTACTAGATAAGATTTTAGAATCCGTAGAATTGAGTGCAGAAACCGACGTATTCATAGCCAACGTCATCAAATGTCGCCCACCCAAAAACCGTCCTCCCACAGCCAAAGAAATCGAAGCTTGCAAACCATACTTGCTCGAACAAATTCGCATTTTAGACCCCAAAATCATTTTATTAACCGGTGCAACAGCCCTCAAAGGATTGTTAAGCGACAAGCGGCCAATTAGTAAAATCAGAGGTCAATGGATTGAATGGGAAGGACGGCTGTGTATGCCGATTTTCCACCCCTCATACTTGTTACGAAATCCTTCCCGCGAACCGGAAAGTCCGAAATGGTTTATGTGGCAAGATATGCAGGCTATAAAGGCTAAATTGGATGAATTAAAACGGTAACATAATCAAAAATCACGCCTTATATCATCTCTGGTAAACCGCAATACTTGTAGGGGCGGGTTCACCAACAATCTCTGGCTCAAACCAACAATCTCATAAACCCGCCCCTCATCACAAATTCGCACCAAATAAAAATTATAATCATGGTTTTATCTAATGTTTTCACCGCAACCCCCATCAATAGAAAAGAAATTTCTCAAGAACTCTTAGATATTGAAAATAAACAAAGAACCAATCCCCTGCCCTGGAAAGGGCAATTTTCTCCCCAGTTTATCGAAACTTTGATTAATAAATATGCCAATCAAAACAGCGTGATTTTTGACCCATTTTTAGGTAGTGGAACAGTTTTATATGAAGCCGGAAGATTCGGAATGGAAGCCTACGGAACAGAAATCAACCCAGCAGCTTTAATCCTAGCTAACATTTATAAATTCATCAATATTGTGCCAAGACAGCGAGAAAAATATATCAATTGTTTTCTCAATAGGCTAAAAACAGAGATATTTGAAACAATGCCAGTTTTCCAAACAATACAAAAAAAATTAACGCAAGATGATGTAATAGAGAAAATTGTAAATTTAGCAGTTGATGGAGAACAAGAGTTTATTAATATTCTACATGAAGCATTAGTTATATTGCTAGACTTAGACAATAAAGAAGTTACCTACTCAAGAGTTTTCACTATTGCGGAAAATATCGCTGCTTTTGTGCTTAAACTACCCTATAGCGAAAAACCGATAAATGCCTACAACGCCGATGCCCGAAATATTCCCTTAGAAAACTCCAGCGTCAACCTTGTGATCACCTCTCCCCCTTATATCAATGTATTCAACTATCATCAACAGTATCGCGCTTCTACTGAAGCACTAAACTGGAAACTTTTAGAGGTGGCAAAATCTGAATTTGGTTCAAATCGCAAACATAGAAGTAATAGATTTTTAACTGTAATTCAATATTGCTTAGACATCGCCTCTACTTTGCAAGAATTGTTAAGAATATGTAGCCATGAAAGTAGGATAATATTTGTTGTCGGTCGAGAATCAAATATTAGAGGCACTCCTTTTTTTAACGGAGAGTTAGTGGCAGAAGTCGCTAGTCAAGTATTGGGTATTAGTTTAGATATCCGTCAAGAAAGAAGTTTTGTAAATCGCTATGGCAAAACGATTAAAGAAGATATACTGCACTTTGTTAAACTAGAAAATCAACCCTATTATTTTGCATTACATCAAGCACGAAATCTGGCAGTAGAAGCATTAGAGTCCGCTTATTCCGTAGCGGCTGAAGAAGTGAAACCTGAAATTAAAGATGCTATTGATAAGGCTGAAAAAGTACAACCTTCACCTTATTTTGATAGGCATAATTCTCGGAAACCCATTGAAACAATCCACCAAAAAGCAGAACTTTATGTTTAATTTACCTAAACCACATGGGGAAAAACTAGCAGCATTGCTCAATAACGATAAACTACCTACTACTGAGAAACTGCGTGTTGAACACGCAATCGAACACTATAACCAATGGTTAGAAACCCTTAAAAACATAAGTGGTGACTTGAAAGTCATGCCAGAAATGGTATCTCATCTAACATCTTATAAGCGATACATTGATGTTGAACTAATTTTTGACAGTGATACTGATTTTTTATACCGTCAAAAGGGGCAATTAAAACTCGACAATTCAATTATAGAGGAATTTATACCTATCTTAGTTACAACCGTCTTTGCAGATTCATTAAAAGACAAAGAACTATCCTTTGGTCCCACACAATGTTTTTCATCACTACGATTTGAGTCAAGTTTAAAAACAAGTCCACCGGGCGGCGGGATGAGTATTCGATCCAAAGATCAAGATTTTGCAATAAGTAGAAAAATTTTTTTGAAAGCTTCTCACAATCGAGATTTTAATCATAGTATTTCCCGCGAGGCAAATATTGCTTATGTTGCGGCTGAGTGTAAAACAAATCTTGATAAAACCATGTTTCAAGAGGGCGCTGCAACCGCCCTTGATGTAAAATTGAGTGTGCCAGGAGCCAAGTATTTTTTACTATGTGAATGGCTTGATATGTCACCAATAAGCTCATCACTTACAGCTATTGATGAAATTTTAATTCTTAGAAAAGCCAAGCGGTTATCGTCTAATATAAGAAGTGCTTTTAGTACCGCAAAAGGAAGAAATAGAAATCGAGTTCTTTTTGTGAATCATCTCGATGATAATCCCTTCGCACCAGCAGTTTTTATGAGGTTTTTAAGTGAAATCGAAAAGATGATTGGCAAAGATGAACTAGATGAAAAAGATGTGCTTTCAAGAGGATATTTTTAATTTTAAGGATTTTTTTAATCCTTCGTTCTATCTTCTCTTTTTGCACGACAATCGCGCAACCACAAACGAATAGCCTCAGCAATTTCGCTTGTCTCCCCCTCTGGCGCTAACAACGGGCTAACATCCGCCGCTGTACCAAACCGAGAAACAATTTTTACTAATTCCCAACCCTTCGGGGTTTTAGCTAAAAACAGCCAGTGATATTGCTGAATTTCGACTCGCTTTCCCCCCAGATACTGCGTTTCTAAAGTAGTAATAAAAGCTTGATTGGTATTTTCAGGAAGCGCATCTTCAAAATTTAAAGGTAGCGGTTGAAACTCCGGGCGACCTGCTACAATTATTTGACGGGACAAGTAACCGGGCGGTGTAGAAGTGTTAGGAGAAAAGTGCGATCGCGCAATTACCCGATTAGCATAACTCGGCAAATCTTGCAACAGCCGATCGACTAAAGCTTCTAAATCTGCAGGACAGGGCGATCGCCCTAACAAACCATTCCCCCTTGCACTTATACTCTTAGCATAATTTGTCGCAACATTAACCGCCAAACTCGGACTTGCAACCGCAGATGTTAGCAGATAAACACAGATGAACGCTGATGGGATTTGATCTGCGATGATCATCTGTGTTTATCTAATCTCATCACAAATGCGCGCAAAAGCCGCCGCCGGATCGTCGGAAGCTGTAATCGGCCGCCCAATTACCAGATAATCTGCACCTGCTTTAAATGCCGCTTTTGGAGTCATCGATCGCCTTTGATCGCCCCCATCGGCCCATTTCGGACGCACCCCCGGACAAACTAACAGAAAATCATCCCCACAACTCATTCTTAATTGTTCTGCTTCTTGTGGAGAACAAACAGCACCGGCTAATCCTGTTTCCTTAGCTAACAATGCCATGTGCAAAGCATATTCTGGCAACTCTAAAGGTATTTTAAGCTCAAAAGCCAACTGTCGCGAATTCAAACTCGTCAACAGGGTAATTGCAATCAATTTAGGACTCGGTTTATCGACAGCCGCCGCCCCTTCGTCCAAAGCCAATTGTGCCGCTTTTAAAGCATCTTTACCACAAGTAGAATGGATTGTCAATAAATCTACATTGTACTTAGCAGCAGCACGACAAGCACCAGCTACAGTATTCGGGATATCGTGAAACTTCAAATCGAGAAAAATCCGCTTTTCCCGCTGTTTTAAAATTTCCAAAATCCCCGGCCCGGAACTCACAAATAGCTCTAAACCGACTTTCCAGAAAGATACATCAGGGAGTTTGTCAATCAGGGCGATCGCCTCTTCTTGACTCGAAACATCCAAAGCAACAATAATTCGATTATCAGCGTTCATCAGCGTTCATCTTCAGTATTCATCTGCGGTCAAAAAAGAGATTCAAGACACCAATCGCACAAACTTATTCTTCCCAACTTGCAAAACTTTACCGCATAATTCTGCAGGTGATTCAAAGGTAAAGTTAACATCCGAAACTTTGTCGCCCTCTAACTTCACTCCACCGCCCTGCATCAACTTCCGCGCCTCACCGCTGCTCTTGCAAAGCCCGCTAGCACTAAGGATATAAAACAACTTAGCCGGAAACTGCACGTTTGCCAAGGAAAACTCGGCCACAGCATCAGCTTGTCCCGTCGCACCTTTGATTAGCGCGATCGCATCTTGTTGGGCCCGATCGCCCGCTGCTTTCCCCCAATACTGACTTACCACATCCACAGCTAAAAGTTTCTGTTTTTCGCGCGGATTTTCGGGCAACTCATCAAGCGGCAAATTTGTCAAGAGTTCAAAATACTGGGCGATCGAACTATCGGCAATTTTCTCCAACTTAGAATACATCGTCAGCGGGTCTTCAGACAAACCTACATAATTATTCAAAGACTTCGACATCTTCTGCACCCCGTCAGTCCCCAGCAAAATCGGCATCAGCAAACCAAACTGCGGTTTCATCCCAAAATGCCGCTGCAAATCTCTCCCCACAGCAATATTAAATTTTTGGTCAGTTCCCCCCAACTCCACATCCGCTTCCAAAGCCACGGAATCGTAACCCTGCATTAGCGGGTACAGAAACTCGTGCAGGTAAATCGCATTTTCCTGCTGTATCCTGTTGTCAAATCCCTCTTTAGCGAGCATCTGCTGCACTGTCATCGTCCCCAGCAGTTCCAAAATCTTCGCCAAGTCCAATTTGGACAACCACTCGGAGTTATAGCGAATTTCCAAGCGTCCGGGCGTGTCAAAATCGAGAATCGGACGCACTTGGTCTAAATAAGTCTTGGCATTTTCCGCCACTTGTTCCTCTGTCAACTGCGATCGAACTTCAGATTTCCCTGTCGGATCGCCAATTCTTGCGGTAAAATCTCCGATGAGCAGTACCGCTGTATGTCCTGCGTCCTGAAAAGCTCTCAGCTTGCGGACGCAAATGCTGTGTCCCAGGTGAATTTCGCTCCCTGTGGGGTCAATTCCGAGTTTGACTCGCAACGGGCGATCGACTTTTGCCAGCAATTGGGCCAGATTTTCGTCAGGGTTGCTAGAATCAGGTCGATCGGGAAAAATCTCGCTGATGCCGCGGTAAAGCGCTGAAAGGTTAGGAGTTATCATAGGGGAGCGATCGGAAACCATAATATTTTGCCGGTCTTAGCGGAATCAGTTAAACTCACTGATTCACGCATACAAACACACTTATCAAGCTACCATAATCCCAAAGCGACCCAGCTTTTCTTGGCTAACCCCGCCCAAAAACACCTACCAACCCCCCGACAACAGTCGCGGCGAACCCCAAATTTTAGACAAAGAGTTCAAACTCCCAAATTCATCCGCAGCAAGTAAATCTAAAATCTAAAATCTAAAATCTAAAATCTAAAATCGACTGACAGCCTCCAGAGTTCGCATCTAAAATTACAAATCTTAAGCCCAAAATCGAGTGAGGAAGTGAAATCCACGTGTCAACTAACGCAGTCCGCAAACATACGGAAAACTCAGCCCCTGTATTCGAGTTTGTTCAGTCAGTCAGCAAAGTGACCGCCGGAACCATACTCAGCATCACAATGCTAGCCAGTTCCGTAGTCGCTGGCGGACTGGTTGGCCTAGCGATCAGTTTCCGCAATTTGCCAGATGTTCGCATCTTGCAAACCTACTCTCCTACAGAAACTACCCACATTTACGATATCAACGGCAAGCCCCTAGCCAGCATCCACGACGAAGCTAACCGGGATGTCGTACCCCTTGAGCAAATATCCCCGAATCTGAAACGAGCTGTTCTGGCGATCGAAGATAGCAACTTCTTCACCCACAAAGGCATCAACCCCGGCGGGATAGCCCGAGCTCTGATAGTCAACCTAGAGAAAGGTAGAACCGTTGAAGGCGGCTCGACTATGACGATGCAGCTAGTCAAAAACTTGTTTCTATCTCCCCAGTCCAAATTCAGTCGCAAGATAGCTGAAGCGGTAATGTCTATCCGCTTGGAGCAAATTCTCAACAAAGACCAAATTCTGCAACTATATCTGAATCAAATCTACTTAGGTCACAACTTGTACGGCGTAGAGACAGCCTCTCGAAGCTATTTCAACAAGTCAGCCAATAATTTGACTCTTTCAGAAGCAGCGATGCTCGCCGGCTTAATTTCCGCCCCCGAAGAATACAGTCCTTTTGTCAATTACAAGTTGGCAAAAGAGCGGCAGGAAATCGTTTTAAACCGGATGAAAGATCTCAAATGGATTACGGTGGCGGAAGCGGATACCGCCCGATCGCAAAAAATTAAGCTCGGCAAAATTACCTCCTTTGGCGGCTCTCAAGTTCCTTACGTCACGCAAGCCGTAGTCCAGGAACTGACAAGGCGTTTCGGGCGAGATGCCGTGGTTAAGGGAGGAATGCGCGTTCAAACCACGATCGACCTCAAAATGCAGCGCATAGCCGAAGAAACCGTCAAAGCGTGGCACGATCGACTTTATTACCAAGGACTTTTTTACAACCGCGACGAAGGTCAAATTGCCCTAGCCGCCGTCGATCCCCGCACCCACTTCGTCAAAGCAATGGTTGGCGGTGTCGATTACGAAAAGAGTCAGTTCAACCGCGCCATTCAAGCACGCCGCCAGCCCGGATCTTCTTTTAAGCCTTTCATCTACTACGCTGCCTTTGCTAGTGGCAAATACACCCCCGATTCAATTGTCTACGACTCCCCTGTCGGCTACCGCGACGGCGACGGCTACTACTACCCTCAAAACTACGGCGGCGGCTTCTCCGGTGCCGTCAGCATCCGCAGAGCTTTGGAAGTATCCCTCAACATTCCCGCCGTCAAACTCGGCCAAGAAGTCGGATTGAATAAAGTCATTGAGATTTGCCGGACACTCGGCATCAGAAGTCCGATGGAACCGGTGATTTCTTTACCATTAGGTGCCGTTGACTTGACTCCTTTAGAAATGGCGGGAGCTTTTGCTACCTTCGCCAACAACGGCTGGCATTCTGACACCACGTTTATCGTCCAAGTCACTGACAGCAGCGGCAACGTCTTGCTAGACAATACGCCCAAACCAAAACCAGTGCTCAACGCCTGGGCCGCAGCATCTGTCAACAGCGCCCTGCAAGGAGTGATTAACAGCGGAACCGCAAGGGCGGCCCAACTCGGGCGTCCGGCTGCTGGGAAAACTGGTACAACTTCCTCAGAACGGGATATCTGGTTTGTGGGTTACGTGCCGCAGTTGTCGGTTGCAGTCTGGATGGGCAACGACAATTACGCACCGATGAGCTACGGTGCTACGGGCGGTGGGATTGTTGCCCCTGTTTGGCGAGATTTTATGAGCCAAGCTTTGCAAGGCGTTCCCGCAGAAAGTTTTAAACCTGCGTCAGCTTTTGAGCGGCCTTAATTATTAGTTGGCAGTTGGCAGTTGGCAGTTGGCAGTTGGCAGTTGGTAGTTGGTAGTTGGCAGTTGGCAGTTGGCAGTTGGCAGTTGGTATTTGGCAGTTGGCAGTTGGTAGTTGGTAGTTGGCAGTTGAACATGAGTCAAAAACTAGGTCTATAAGCCTTCTTCCATCTTCCTTCTTCCATCTTCCTTCTTCCATCTTCCGACGGACTTACATCCGTTACATCCGTTACATCCGTTACATCCCGTACATTGCTCGTTGCCGAACTTCCTTCTTCCTATGATTGTTTTTCCAGTTCAGATTTCATCCGCTCCAGCGTTGAGTTCATTTGCTCAAACATCTGCTGGGGCGTGATTCCAAATTGATTGAGCTGTGTTTTTAACTGCTCTACAGTCATCTGAGCCATGAAGTCCTCAGACAGCTCGAAGCGCTTCATAAAAATTCGGTAGCGCTCCATCATTGATTCCATCTGCGCGATAAACATTTTCTTGCCTTCGCGATCGAATTTGCCGTAATTCCCGCCTAGTTGGATGAGAGATTGATAGTCTTCAAACAACAGCTTGGCTTCTTGCTGAACAATTTCTGAATCAAAAAATCCCATAGCTTTCCTAATTTTTAATATGCAACTAATTTTGATCTAGGCGAAAAATTCCGCTGCTTTTTATACTATTTTATCAGTTACCGGAGGAAGTCCCTACCCCTCAAGGCACAAGAATCAGTAGCAATTTCCGTACAGCAGACGGGGAGAGTGGGAGATTGGGAGAATGGGAGAGGGGGAGATGGGGAGAGTGGGAGAGTGGGAGAGTGGGAGAGGGGGAGACTGGGAGAGTGGGAGAGGGGGAGAGTGGGAGAGTGGGAGAGTGGGAGAGGGGGAGAGTGGGAGAGTGGGAGAGGGGGAGAGTGGGAGAGTGGGAGAGTGGGAGAGGGGGAGAATTACCAATTACCGATTCCCAATTTCCAATTCCCAATTCCCCCAACATTCATCCGAATCCCGCACCTTGTTCGTTGGCCGAGGTTCCATCTTCCATCTTCCATCTTCCTCATGACCAATGACTAATGACTAATGACCAATGACTAATGACTAATGACTAATGACTAATGACCAATGACTAATGACTAATGACTAATGACT
>NZ_JAUBTX010000115.1:0-270 GCF_036705185.1 Microcoleus sp. B4-D4
TTAGTTGTGATGACTTTGTAGTCATCCTAGCCATCCCCTGAGTATAGTTACTCAGTTTCGACTAAACGAATCGCACTAACACTTCTTTAAGATAAGACGGCGGTTGAAACCTGGTTTAAACAAACCAAGAGTCCACTCCAAGCCGACTGAAAAAAATCAGGTAATTTCAACCGCTCGGTCTTGAGTCCACGGAGGTAGATTTTGTTTGTATAGACGCGGTTTCAACCGCCCAGTCTTCTCTTGAACCCACGGAGGTGGGTTTTGTTTGTA
>NZ_JAUBTX010000115.1:370-1276 GCF_036705185.1 Microcoleus sp. B4-D4
TAGACGCGGTTTCAACCGCCCAGTCTTCTGAAAAAAATCAGGTAATTTTAACCGCTCGGTCTTGAACCCACGGAGGTGGGTTTTGTTTGTATAGACGCGGTTTCAACCGCCCAGTCTTCTGAAAAAAATCAGGTAATTTTAACCGCTCGGTCTTGAACCCACGGAGGTAGATTTTGTTTGTATAGACGCGGTTGAAACCGCCCAGTCTTCTCAATAAATCCAGAAATACGCAACAGCTAAGGTTAAAACAGTCAGAGGTAGACCAAACCGTAAATGTTCCCAAAAAGACAAATTATAGCCGAGTTTAGCAACAGCCTCAGCAACAATTAAATTAGCAACGGAACCGAGCATAGTCAGATTGCCAGCAAATGTTGAAACCGAGGCCAGTAACAACCAAGTTTTTGGATCTGGATGAGGAATCAAATGTTGCAATAGCAGCACTGCCGGAACATTAGAAACTAAATTTGAAAGCAAAGCCGTCACCCCCAATATGCTCAAGGGACTGTGAACAAATCCTCCAAATAAACCTAATATTCCTAATTTTTCCACCCCTTGAGTAACCACAAACAGTCCAGCAAACATCACCAACAAATCCCAGTCTATTTTCTTCAAAATGCGATCGGGTTTGACTCGTCTGGTGATGAACAGTAAACCGGCGGCTACTAAAGTGGCTTCAGACGGCGGTACACCAATTAAAAATGCTACTAATAATCCTCCCGTTATTAAGAGACTTTTAGTTAATAAAGGTTTGAAAACACGGTAGCGCAAAGGAGTTTCAATTAAACAAGGCTTGGTAGAGCGAACTTCAGGATAGAGCCACCACAGTAGCCAGGGGGAACGCATCTTATTGAACACTATTCATCAGTGATGAGTATATTTTCAGATAAATTCACCATTATTAGAAGC